>DASWMP010000393.1:0-30464 GCA_036399695.1 Thermoanaerobaculia bacterium
CGCCACGAAACACACCCGTCTGCGCGACGCCATCATCGCCGACGCAAAAGCCGAGGTCGGAGCGGACGTCATCGACGACGCCATGGCCGCGGCCGCGCTCATGGCGATGAACAACGTCTACTACCGCTTCCGCCACATGATCGGCAAGGAGTCGTACTCGCAAAAGCCGGCCCGCCTGCGTATGCAGCGCATCGCCAAGCCGGCCACGAACAAGGCCGACTTCGAGCTCTTCTGCCTGGCCGTGAGCGCGATCAACGCCTGCGAGATGTGCATCCGCTCGCACGAGCACGTCGTGCTCGAAGGTGGCCTCAGCGAAGAGCACGTGCACGACGCCGTACGCATCGCCGCGGTCCTCAACGCTGCCGCGCTGGCGCTGGAGCTGCCGGTGCTCGAACCGGCCATGGCGTAGTTACGAGTTGGGCCGGTTGGCAGTTGGGCGGTGGCTTTCCTGCCCCACCGGCCAACCGCCAACCGCCCAACTACTTTCTACGCCCCTTCGTTGGTCGGGCGCGAGCCCTCGCCTCTAGCGAGGCGGATGTTGTTCATCACCTCGCGTACGCCGTTCACCGATTCCGCGATGTCTTCGGCGTGCCGCTTGGCGCGGCGGTCGGTGACCGTGCCGGTGAGCGTCACGGTGGCGCCCGAGACCTGCACCTCGATCTCGCTGGCGTCGACGTCGTGATCGCGCTCCAGCCGTTCGCAGACGTCCTCGTGGATCCGCTCGTCGCTGCGCTGGTAGTTCTTCGGACCAAGTCCCCGGTAGGACGGACGCTCCGTCATGCCGCGGTCGTGGCCACCGTAACCGCCGCTCCAGCGTCCGCCGCGGTCGACGTCCCCCCTTCCGGCATTGCCTCGGTCGGGGCCGTGGCTCCCCCCTTCGGGATTGCGGAAGCCGCGCGCTTCACCGCTGTCGCGCCCATAGCCGCGGCGCGCGAAATCGTCGTAATCGTTGCCCGGGCCGCGCATGAAGCCTTCGCCTTCGTAGCCGAACATGCCGTGCGGTTCGCCGGGCTCACGGCCGCGCGTGCCTCCGCGATCGAAGTCGCGGTCGTCGCGATTCCGGTCGCGACCTCTGTCACGATTCATATCGCGATTGTCGTTAGCCATCGTGCCCTCCTTCGTCCGAAACGTGCAGCAACATGCGGACCAGAGGCGCGTTAAAATGGCGGATGTGACGGGTGTGAATGGACGCGGGCTCTGCCGCTGGTGCAAGACGGAAGTGAGCGGACGGAGGCGCACCTTCTGCTCCGACGCCTGCGTTCACGAGTGGCGCCTGCGGTCGAGCACGAGCTACCTGCGCGACTGCGTCTTCGAGCGCGATAAAGGCATCTGCGCCATCTGCCGCGTCGACACCGTCAGGCTCAGGCGCGCCACTCTCCGCCTCCCTTTCGGCCGGCGCATGATCGAGCTGAAAGCGCTCGCCGCCCGCGGCTTCGTCACCAAAGGGCGGAAGACCTGGTGGGAGGCCGATCACATCCAGGCAGTCGTCGAAGGGGGCGACTCGAACCTCGAGAACGTGCGCACCCTCTGCATCGCCTGCCACCGAGGCGTCACGCGCGAACTGCGCGCACGCCGCAAGCCCGCCCCCCGCGCTGTCCGCACGTGAAGCGCTGCACCTCGCTCCCGCCGGAAATCGGAAATGGCAAAACCGAAATCGGCCTTATCAGGTACAATCCGCAATCCACGCGGGCGCCCATAGCTCAGCTGGATAGAGCGTTAGCCTCCGGAGCTAAAGGTCGCAGGTTCGAATCCTGCTGGGCGCACCACCTTCCCTTTCATGACTGACGTCCGGGCTGCGGGAGCGTTCTGGGACCGCGAGATCATCGAGCGGACGCACGCGAGCTGGATGGACGAGCCGCTCGTCCGTGCCTCCATCGACGAGATGATTGGCGGCGCGGTGCCGATGCCGCAGGGAGACTGGTTCGTCTCGCGCCTCAACGGCCGCACCTTCGATCGAGGCCTCTCCATCGGCTGCGGCGTCGGAAATCTCGAGCGCGAGGCCATCCGCCGTAACGTCTGCAAATCGATGGACGCGTTCGACGGCTCCGTGCATTCGCTCCACCTCGCACGCACGGCCGCGGTACGGGACAGTTACGGCGATCGCATCCGCTACTTCGCTTCCGACTTCAACAGACCGGCACTGCCGCGCGACACCTACGACATCGTTTTCTTCAACCAGTCGCTGCATCACGTCGGCAAGCTCGAAAAGCTCTATCGCGCCATCCTGCTGGCGATGAAGAGCGATGCCGTTCTCTACCTCGACGAGTACATCGGCCCTTCACGCACGGAATGGAGCGACGCCCTGATCGCCCCCCACCGCGCGGTCTTTGCGTCGCTGCCGGCAGAGGTGCGCAAAACCGACTTTCTCCCGCTGCCGATCCAGGCCGACGACCCCTCGGAGGCGATCCGCTCGGGCGAGATCATGAAGCAGCTCACGATCGGCTTCGAGATTGAGGCAATGCGCAATTACGGCGGCAACCTCCTGGCCGTCCTCCACCCCCTCATCGACTGGAGCCACGCCCCCTCCGACCTCCTGCCCCGCCTCATCGAGCAGGACCGCGTCATGGCGTCGCGCGGCTCCTACTACGCGCTCGTCATCGCCCGCCCGTCCCGAGGACTGCGCAAGCTGTACGCGCGCGTGCGCTGGTGGCTGGAGCCGAAGATGAAACGGGTGCTGCGCGCGATCACGAAGCGCGCGTGAGGCGCGCGTTACCTACGTCACTCGCCGCAAAACGATCGCGCCGTTAGCCGGGACCATGACTCCGTCCGCGGCCCGCAGGATCCGCCCTTCGTTGCCGATGTTGTCGCCGCCGTAGAGGGCGGAGTCGGTGTTGAAGAGCTCCTGCCAGTCACCCGGCACGTCGAGCTGGTGCGTGCGCGGTTGGTTGCTGAGCGTACCGATGACGAGGAACTCGTCATCCCCTCGGATGAAGGCGATGAGGCGGTTTTCGTTGTCGGTGCGGACGATGCGGATGGTGCGGGAGCGGAGGCCGGAACGGCGGAGGCGGAGCTTGACGAGGTCCGAGTAGCAGGCGAAGAGCTTCGCTCCGTCGCCGGCGCGTTGGCCGAGGAGGTCTTCTTTCGAGCCGAGCGGATCGTCGTGCTTCATCAGCTTCGTCGCGCCGATCTCGTCTCCGGCGAGGAGCATCGGTGTGCCGGCGGAAAGAATGGCCATGGCGAAGGCGAAGCGGCAGCGTGCTTCGGCGAAGCGGCGCGTGTCGCCTGTGAGCGGGGCGCCGCCGACCGCCACGATCATCGTGCGCGCGGTCTGTTCGCCGTTGCCGGCTTCGTCGTGCGATTCACCGTAGACGACCTTCTTCTGGCCCGACCAGTTCATGGCCCCGGCAAAGGAATGGAACGGCAACGGGCGATCGTCCCCAAAGCCGGCGAGCTTGATGAGACGCGCCTCCGACCGGCCGGCGGCGTCCCCGACGAGGTTGTGGTAGAAGCCGGAGAACCAGGCGGCATCGAAGCCGAGGCCGTTCTGGTCGGCGTTCGTCGTGAGCGCTGCTTCCTTCTCCCCCTGCTCGTGATCCTCGGCGATGAGGATTGCCGACGGCTTCACCAGCTTCACCGTCCGGCTCAGTTGCCGGAGGAACTTCGCCCCCCATTCGTTCGCCGCTTCGACGCGCGCCCCGTCAGCGTGCAGCTTGTTGTACCCGCGGATGGAGGACGTCTGGTCGACGCGCAGACCGTCGATGTGGAACTCCTCCACCATCGCCACGGCGCTGTCGATCAGGAGTTTGCGCACGTTCTCGTCGTGGTAACGGGGAGCGAAGCCGGTGGAAACGTTGTCGAGGTAGCCGCCCATGCCGCGCTGGTCGGGCGTGACGGCGGCATTGAACGCCGGGTAATCGTCGCCGCGACCCTCGAACCAGTAGTAGCTGTTGTCCTCGTGACGCGTCGAGTCGTACTGCCACTGCGCCCGCTCGGCATCATGGTGGTAGTGGTTGTAGACGACGTCGAGCAGCACGGCGATGCCCCGTTGGTGGCAGGCGCGCACGAGCCGTTTGAGCCCATCGCGTCCGCCGGCGCTCGACTCCAGCGCATGAAAGTGCGACGTGGCGTAACCCCATTGCCGGTCGCCGGCGAACTCCATCATCGGGAGCAGTTCGATGGCGTTGACGCCGAGGTCCTGCAGGTAGGTCAGGAACGGCGGTGCGGCGGCGTCCGCGAGAGTGCCGGGACGATGCTCGCCGAACCCGAGGCTGCCGATGTGAAGCTCGTAGATGACGAGATCTTCGACGTGCCGCGGGAGCGGGCGATCGTGCGAGAGCTCGTCGCGCCAGAAGTCGGCCGACGGCATGCCGTCGATGAGATCGGGATCGACGACGACCGAGGCCCCTTTCGTTCCATCGAGGCTGGCGACGTTGCCGTCGTAGGGTTTGTCTGTATGTGCGGGGTCGATATGACCGCGGCCGATCTGATGGCGTGAGTAGAGATCCGTGCGGAAGCGCGTGCTGCCGTCGTCGCGGGTGATGCGGAACATGTACGGCCGGCCGGCGAACATCGCGAACGGTGCGAGCGCGTCGCTCTCCCAGACGCCGCCGGCGCGTGGCGTGAGCGCGATCGGAGCCTGCGCGGCGTCGATGCCGCGGCCATCGTCGTGGACGTACCCGGAGGCATCGGCAAAGACGACGTCCACGGCCTTCGCATGCGGCGCCCAGACGGCGAAGCGGATGTTGCCGCTGGCGTCTTTGTAAGCGCCAAGACGGCGCAGGTGGGTGAAGAAGTACGTCTCGTGGCGGTCCGTCTCGCCGTCGCCGATGGTGAAGGTACGATGCCGCTCGGTGGTATCGAGGCCCGCCTCGTCCATCACCGCCCAGATGTTGTTGCGCGCCTGACTGTCCACGAACACGCCCCACCGATGCTCGCCCGCTGGCAGGTCGATCGTGGCCTCGAAGGAAGGGCAGCCATCCGCGGCGGTGGTGACGGTCATCGCCTCGGGAACCCAGCCGTTCCAACTGCCGGTGAGACGAGGATTGAACCAGAGTGGCCGGTCGAGGCCTGTGTAGTAGGTGAACCGCACCCGTGTGGTCATGCGGAACAATGTAGTTCCTGCGGGGCGGGCGGACGGCCTGATCTTGGAGTGTGGTGGCGAATAGCCACCGCTCTTTTGAACGTGTACCAGAGCGGTGGCTACTCGCCACCGCACTCCGAGATAGAACCTACCCTTTCGCGCGGAAGAGCACGATCAGCACGCCCAGCCCGATGACGATCAACAGAGCCGGCACCAGCAGGCCCCGTTTCGCGGCAGCGGGCGCTTCTGCATCCTCGGGGGCCGATGCCGTCTCCTCGGAGACGGTCACGGGCGCCTCGGAGGCCGTCGCCGGTTCCTCGGAGACCGCGGGAGGCGGCGCGGCCACGGCGGCGGCGGGCGCCGGGATCGGTGCGAACCCGGGATCAGCGGCAGCCACGGGTGCGGGTGACGAAACAGACGAAGCGGCCGGCATGCGCACAGCCGCTGCCGCGCCCGGCGGTGTTGAAACGGGCGACGACGTCACCGGCGAGGCCGCACGAGAGGTCACCGGCGAGGCAGCCGACGGACGCGTCACCGTGCGGCTCGGCATGATCGACGCCACCACCACCGGCGGTTTCCGCGCCGGCCGCGATGAGGGCGTCACAACAGGCGCCGCGACTGACGACGACCGCCCCATATTCGCACGAGGCGTCACCGACGCAACGCGCGGCGCCGTCGAAGGAGCGGGCGTACGAATCCCCAGGCGCTCCTCTGCCGCACGCGCGAGAAAGCGCCGTGTTTCCGTCGTCGGGTAGAAGCGTCGCTGCGACGCGTCGACATACGTCTGACGGCGCACCGACTCCTCGAAGCCCGGCTGCGACGTGGCGGCGCGGTAGAGCTCCGAGTCGGCCGTGAAGAACGAGCCCGTGGGGCTCTCGAGCTGATGACGCCAGACGCGGGCGAGATCGTCGTAGATCCGCACCGTCTGCTCCGCCGCCGTCCGTTCGCCGCCGCGCGGGTAGTCAGCGAGCGTTTCCTTTGCGGCGGCCAGCGCCGCGAAGAACGCTTCCGGATCGTTGCGGTCGGCCGCCTTCTGCACCGCGCGCAGGTCGGCGCGGAGCCGCGAGGTCTCCGGCGCGGCGACGTTCGCGATCGGCACCACCGGCTCGAGCGCGGTCTCGTCCAACTCAACGCGTTGCATCGTCGACGGGCCGAGGCCTTCCTCACACTCCGCCGCAACCGGCATCGACGCCTGCGAACGGAGGCGCACCGTCGGGTGCAGCGATTGAGCGAATGAAGTCGTGGTGACGAAGAGAAGAACGACCAGAGTACGGCAGTGCATAGGTGTCACATCGTCGCCTGAACTTCCTGCGGAAGGTGCTTCTTGAAGAGTTTGATCAGATCGTCGACCGCGAGCGGCTTCGCCACGTAATCATCGACCTTGAAGTAATCGAGCGCTTCGTTGCGGTACTTACGGTCGGTGTACAGCCCCGTCATGATGATGGCCTTGGCCCGCGCCGTGACCGGGTCTTCCTTCAGCAGGCGGCACATCTCGCGGCCGTCGAGCTTCGGCATGAAGGCGTCCGAGAGGATCAGGTCCGGGTTGTACTCGCGGGCGAGCGACAGCCCTTCCTGGCCGTTCGCGCCGACGATGAAGCCGAAGCCCATGGTCGTGACGACCGTGCGGACGATGAGCTGGATGTTCTCGTCATCCTCGACGAGGAGGATGAGCGGACGCTTCACCTCGTGCGGCGCCGGATTCTGACGCGCGCCGAGGCTGCGCTTCGACCCGATCATCTTGCGCTCGAAGAGCGACGGCGGTGCGTCGATCCAGAAGCGCTCGCGGTAGGCCGACGGCGCCTTGCAGAAGCAGGAGCCGCAATGGGTGCAGGCCAGCGTCTGATCGCGGCCGAGGCAACTGCACCACTCGGCGCGCGTGGCGT
Source organism: Thermoanaerobaculia bacterium (assembly GCA_036399695.1). Lineage (GTDB taxonomy): Bacteria > Acidobacteriota > Thermoanaerobaculia > Gp7-AA8 > Gp7-AA8 > DASVEE01. Next base: position 6,904 of record DASWMP010000393.1, read on the forward strand.
CGAACGTCTGCTGGCAGTTGAAGCAGCAGACCTCGTACGACTCGACCGCAGGCTCCTCGTCCGGCTTCACGAGACGCAGCGGCGCGGGGCTCGGCGCGTCGTTCGGTGCCTCTTCGGCAGCGCTGCCGGGCTCCTCGTTGAGGAGATCGGCCAACGGGACGCCTTCATCGTCGTACTCCGGCAGCGGGATCTCGTGCGTGGCGCGGCGATGAAGATCGTGCAGATCCTCCTGCACCGGCAGATCCGTCACCCCTTCGAGGTGGCGCTGCAGCAGGTTGATCAGATCCGTGATCGCGACCGGCTTCGAAAGATAGTCATCGACGTGGAAGCGCTTGATCGCTTCGCTGCGGTACTTCGTATCGGTGTAGAGGCCGGTCATCACGACCATCTTGCATTCGGCGCCGGTCGGCTCCTCGCGCAGGATGCGGCACATCTCGCGGCCGTCCAGCTTGGGCATGAACGCGTCCGACAGAATGAGGTTCGGGCGATAGAGGCGGGCGATCGTCAGGCCGTCTTGGCCGTTGAGCGCGTGGACGAAGCCGTACCCGAGGTTGTTGCAGACGCGGTGAACGATGACCTGGATCTCTTCGTCGTCCTCGACGGAAAGGACGAGCGGGCGGCGCACTTCGTCGGGAGACGGGTTCTGCGGCAGCGACGACTGGCTGAGCCGCGCTTCCGACGCCTTCCGTTCGAACAGCCTGGACGGCGCGCTGACCCAGAACTTCTCCTTGTACGCCGGCGCCGCTTTGCAGAAGCACGAAAGGCAGTTCGTGCAGACGAGCGTCCGCTCCTTGGTAAGACAACTACACCAGTCGGAGTCGAGCGCGTCGAAGGCGACACGGCAGTTGATGCACGTGACCTCGTATTTGTCCTCGGTGGCCACGGCAACGAATGCCGGCACTTCCACCGGCGGCGCTGCCGCGGGCTTCGGCGCGGGCGTAGGCACGGCCACCGGTTTCAGCGCCGGCTTCGGCGCATCCGCATGAGCGAGCGGGATCGGCGTCACCTTGCGCTCGGTGGCCAGCGACATCGTCTGCCGCGCGAGGAGCTGCTCCGGATTCTTGACCGCGTTGTGCGCGTGCTGGATCAGCTCGTCCGCGTCATACGGGCGCGTCACTACGCCGACGAAGCGCACGCCCGAAGGCGCCGTGAAGCCGTGGCTCGCACGCGCTGTCAGGAACACCGGCAGGTTGCGATTCTGATCGGTGATCGAGTGGTAGACCTTCTCGAACTCCGGCAGCTCGCTGTCAATGAAGATCGCGTCGGGACGGAAGCGGAACAACTCGTCCACGGCGTCGACCCAGCGCTCGACGACCTGCACCTCCACGCCTTTCTGGCGCAGACGGGGAATGACGGTGTCGGCGGTACCGCGACGTTTCTCGAGGAGGAGCAGGCGCGGCTTGCGCTCCGTGTTCTTCGCATTCGACGAGGAGGTCGTGCGGCGTTGCGGCGCCGGCGCGATGGGGCGCTTCGGGGCCACCGTCGTATTGCCCGGGATCTTCTTCGTCTGCAGGTTCAGCGGACGTGGGGCCGGGTCGCGGCGGAACCAGCCTTTGACGGTCGTGACGAGGCTCGTCTTCGGCGCCGGCGGCGTCAGCTTCTGCAGCCGCGTGCGCTCGGCGGTGAGCCGCTCCTGCAGAACGTTCTCAGCCTGCGCGCGGGCGCTTTCGAGCTCCCGCTCGTAGCGTTCGCGTGCTTCGCGCTCGATCCGCTCCCGCTCCTCGGCGAGGCGCTGGGTGAGCGCTTCCTCGTTCGCACGGCGCGCTTCCTCCGCGTCGTGGCGGGCCCGCTCTTCCGCTTCACGCCCGGCGGCGAGTCGCGCCTCCTCCAGTTCGCGGCGCGTACGCTCATGGTACTCGCGCGCTTCACGCTCGATGACCTCGCGCTCCTCGGCCAAGCGACGCGCCAGCTCCGCTTCGTGATTGTTGCGCGCGATCTCGGCTTCGCGTTCCGCGCGCTCGCGCGCATCCCGCTGCAGTGCCTCCCGCTCCGCTTCCAGCCGCTGCGCCAGCTCCGCTTCGGCCTGGCGACGCAGCTCCTCGGCCGCACGGGCGCGCTCCTCGGCGAGGCGCAGCGCTTCTTCCGCTTCCGCGGCGCGGCGCGACGCTTCGGCTTCGCGCTCGGCGCGTTCCTGCGCTTCTCGCTCCAGGACCGCGCGCTCTTCCGCAAGCCGCTGCGCCAGCTCCGCTTCCGCCTGCTCGCGGACTGCCTTCGCGCTGCGCGCCTTCCTTTTGGCCGTACGCTGCGTGATCTCGGCGTCGCGCTGCGCCTGCTCGCGCGCTTCGCGCTCCGCGACCAGTCGCTGCTCGAGCTCCGCTTCGGCCTGCCGGCGTACTTCCTCGGCCGCACGGGCGCGCTCCTCGGCGGCGAGCCGGGCGGCCTCGGCCTCTTCGGCCCTGCGAGCCGCTTCCGCTTCCCGCTCGGCACGTTCGCGGGCCTCGCGCTCCAGCGCTTCCCGCTCCGCTGCGAACCGTGCGGCCACTTCCGCTTCCGCTTCCTGACGAGCCCGTTCGCGCGCCTCGCGCTCGATGGCTTCGCGCTCCTCCGCCAGCCTCTGCGCGAGCTCCGCCTCGGCGGCGAGCCGCACCGCTTCCGCTTCCCGGCGCGCGTGCTCCTCCGCTTCCCGTGCGGCGGCGAGACGTGCTTCTTCCAGCTCGCGTTGAGCGCGTTCGTGGTGCTCGCGTGCTTCGCGCTCGATGGCTTCCCGCTCCGCGGCCAGGCGCTGCGCGAGTACGGCTTCGGCTTCGCGTTGCGCCTCCTCCGCTTCGCGGCGGGCGCGTTCTTCGGCTTCCTTCTGCTGGCGCGCCGTCTCGCGGCGGATGGCCTCGCGCTGTTCCTCGAGCTGCTGTGCCGCCGTCCGCTCCAGGCCGCGGGCGATGGCATGACGCTCGTGCGCCGCGATCTCCAGCTCCTCCGGATCGACGTTGGAACGGTCGAAGGCGACGACGTTCGCCGGCGGCGCGACGGCGTACTGCAGGCGCGGGCCGCGCATCGTCATCATGGAGCGGACGATGAAGCAGGACGCGAGGCTGGCGCCGGCGAAGGCGACGAGGCTGTTGGCGCTGAATGTCTTCCCGAAGAGCGCCGCGAGCGCTACGACCGAGAGGACGACCGCGGTGAGTCCGCTACCCCAGCCGCCTTTCCAGGCGGAGAGCATCACGGCACCGAGGAAGGCGATGAACAGGAGAGACAGTGCGGCCGGTTCCAGAAGACCGAACCCGGTCGCAAGAATGACGAGATCGATGGCGATCCCGTAGCGAAAAATCTTCCGCCGTGTCTCCGCTGTCATGACCCGAAATTCCGAGCCCGGTTCACACCGGGCCAATCCGCAACCCGGGCGGCTACCACGCCCGGGTTGCTTCGACTTGCCTGATTACCGTGATGCTGCCTGCGCTGCGGTCTGCTCGATTTTAGCGCGGTAGCGGGACACGTCGTCCGTCACCTCGATGAAAGGCAGCGCGCACGAAAGCTCTTTCTTCGCTTCCGCGTAGGCGCCGGTTTCGTAGAGCGAAACGGCGTTGTAGTAACGGAGGTCTTCCTCGCCCTTGGCGAACGTGCCGAGGCGGCGGAAGGCGTTGACCGCGTTGCGGAACGAGCCGGTGCGGTAGAGACCGATCGCCGCTTCGGCGATGATCTCGCGGGGCGCGTTCTCCGAGTTAGCGACGCGCTGGTAGATGTCGTTGGCCTGAGGGAGCTGTTCGTTCGAAACGAACGCTTCGGCCTGACGCAGACTCGCCAGATAGTTGCGGCGGGTGGCAGCGTTGGCATCGGCGACCATCTGCTGGGCAGCACGCTGGGCGGCGGCGCGCTCTTCGGCGAGGCGCGTCTCGGCCGCGCGCTGCTCGGCGGCGAGGCGGGTCTCGGCGTCACGGCGCTCCTGGTCGAGGCGAGCCTGCAGTGCACGCTCCTGCTCGGCGATCCGGGCATCGGCGGCGCGCTGCTGTTCGGCGATGCGAGCCTCCGCGGTGCGGCGCTCTTCGGCGAGTTGCGCCTCGGCGGCGCGCTGCTGCTCGGCCAGACGGGCTTCGGCCTGGCGCTGCTGCTCGGCGATACGCGTTTCCGCGTCACGCTGCGCGGCGGCCTGCGCTTCAGCGACGCGCTGATCCGCCTGACGCTGGACTTCGGCGAGGCGGAGCTCCGCCTCTTTCATAATCTTTTCGCGCTCCTGCGCGACGAGGAAGTCGACGATCCGCTGCCGCTCTTCCTTCTCGGCGGCGATGGTCGGCTGGACGACGCGCTTCGTGTCGTCCAGTGCGAGGGTGGCGGCCGGAATGGCCGGCTCGGTCGTCGGCCCGGTCGTAGCGATGATCGGGGCCGGCGCGCTCGAGGTCTGCGACGTCTCAGGCGTCTCGATTACGACCGGAGCCGGCGCTTCGGCGACCTGCACCGGCGGGAGCGCGGTGGTCGGCGCTTCGGCGATGACCAGGGTCGGCTCGGCAGCCGGGGTGGTGATGGCCGGCGGGACCGGCGTAGCGCCGCCGCGGGCGAGCTGGACATTCGCCGGGAGGTTCGCGTTTGGCACGAGGCGCGCCGTCAGCGTCTCGAATTCCGCGGCGTCCGCTTCGAGGGAGAGCGACGCGTAGCTCGGCTCGATCCGTTCCGCCGTCATGAGCCGGAGGATCGTGTCGCGGGCTTCGTTCTCGCGTCCGAGGCGGGACTGCGCCAGCGCGAGATAGATGAGAGAGGTCTCGAAGCGTCCGAGATTCTCGAACTCGCCCGTGTTGACGTAGTTCTGCATCTGTTGAGGCGACAGGTACGCCTGCGAGGCAGCCTGAAGGTCATCGACGGCCGCCTGATAGTTCCCGGAGCGATAGCTGCTCATCCCCCGTTCGAGCAACGAGTCCGGCGCCACGCCGGCCTGAGCAAAGGCGAATACCGTTGTAAAAAGCGCAATGATGACGATGGTGGTCCGCACAGGTGAAACCCTCCCGCTGAGGTGAAGACAACGCTGAATTGAATTGCTGATCGCCCTGACTGCGGCGGAATGCGCCAATTCAAGCGACATGCCCGCGCAATTCAGTTGGCGGTTGGCAGTTGGCGGTTGGCAGTGGATGTTGCGGTTCGCGCAATAGAACGATTAGGAAAGAACACGGTCGCCGTATCGCCATACGGACCTGTAGGTCCCATCGGCTTCATCCACCGCCAACCGCCAACTGCCAACCGCCAACCCCACCGGGCCACACCTTTGCAGTGAAGCGGACGCGGGCGCCGTGAACGACAACCTCATTCACTTCTTCAAGCAACGGCAGGAGCTTTTTCAGCTCCGGCGCGACGTCGATCTGCAGCGTTTTCTGGCGGACGCCATCGACCGGCCCGGGGAATCGCTGCCCGTCCCCGCGAAAATTTTTCTCGCGGACGAGATCCATCCGCACACTTACGGCTTCCCTCTGGCCAAGGCACCCGCTCTCGAGGAGCTGGAGACCCGGCTCACCCGCTGGTGCCATGACGAGCTGGTCGTTCGCGCACAGAACGGCGGCGCTCCGGCGCGCCAACGGGCCGACGAGTCGCTCGCCGGCTATCTCTCGTTCCTGCTCAAGCTGGCCCGCAACGCCCTGAGCTCCAGCATCCTCAGCGACTACCACGCCGTGTTCTGGCTCGCGCACTCGCAGCAACTGGCGCGCGTCTTCAGCTCAATTCCCAAGAAAGCGCTCACCGACGCCCCCGCCCTGTCGCGCGAACAGGCCGATCAACTGAAGTACGCCATCTGGCAACGCTACTCGACGGCCATTCGCGAGACGCTCCAGGAGATCGCGGGCGACGGTGGCGACGCGGCGGTCCGCTTTCCCCGCCTCATCATCGACAACGGCCTGATCGCCACCGAGGACTTCATCGGTAACGATCTTCGCGAGCTGCGCACCTACTTCACCGGTGCGCTGCGGCGCGAGTTCTCCGGCTGCCGCAAGTGGTTCGACGAGCTCTCCGCCCGCGTGGCCGACCTGATGCAGCGCGACCGGCTCTTCCGCCGCGCCGTCATGCTCCTCGGGTACCCGGACACGGCGCCGACGTTCATCACCTTGCTGGACAAGCGCCTCCAGGAGCTCGTCGCCGACCATCCTTCTCATAAGCCGCTGCCCGACCAGCAGGTGTACGACCTGCTCTCGAAGAAGCTGCTCGAATACTTCGTCGTCTATCACCTCCGCCGCGGCATCACCTGGATGAAGACCACGCCCGAGGGAGACAACGTCGCCGACGACGGCGCCAGCACCCTCGCCTACTCCCGCGCCATTCGTCCGATGAACTTCGGCCGCCGCGGCGTCGTGGAGCCGATCGTCTACCGTTACGGTCTCGTCTACGACATCACCTCCTTCACCCAGACCCTCGGCGAGATCGCCCGCGGCGGGAAGGACGAGGAGCAGGCGTCGTATCGCCAGATGCTCGACTTCCAGCGCGACCTCGCCGACATCGCCAAACGGCACGGCCTGACCTTCGAGAAGTTCCTCGGCGACGGCGCCTTCTACACGTCGCGCCGGGCCACCCGCACCCTGCAGGCATCGGTGGAAGTGCAGAGGTTCTACTCGACGGCGCGCGAGCGCGGCTTCGCCTTCAACAAAGGCATGCGCATCGCCCTCAACTACGGCTACTACCGGCTCCTGCCGATGCAGGTCTCGCACGACGGCTCGCAGATCATGGAGTTCTACGGGCCGGGCATCGTCGAGCTGTCCCGGCTGACGACCGGCAAGACGACGAAGGAGATCGAGGACGTCCAGCATCTCCTCCTCTCCCACGGCTACGACCAACACGAGGTCTACCGCTTCTTCGCTCCCCTCTCCCGCGCGGCGCGCGGCGATACGGGCGGTGTGGAGCGGGAGTTCTTCGCCTACGTCAACGAGAATGGCCATCTCGTCAACGAGGGGATCGTCGTCTCCATCCCGTTCCTGCAGCAGTTCTCGACCGAGCTCGTCGAGGACCAGCAGATGATCTACCGCATGCGCACACCGTGGGGCATCTATCTCGGCGTCTCCGCGATCGCCGGCGGCTACGCGGGCATCCGCCTGATCGGTTCCGTCTCGCTGAAAGGGATCGGCAACCAGGAAGTCGCGGAGGTCGTCCGCCTCCAGCCCGAAGAGGCCGAGGTCTCGATCGTGGAGGAGTCCAAGCCGCTCATCCAGTTGCTGCGCCAGGAGCGGAACCGCTCCACCGCCCGCAGCGTCGGCTCGCAGGACAGCGACACCGAGACCGGCTCGATGCGCGACCTCGTCGTCTGCGAGTCGCACGTCCAGAGCGGCGGCGTGATCCTCGTCGGCGAGTGGGACCCGGTGTCGGAGGAAGTCCGCCGCCCCATCCAACTGGCCGAGGAAGACGCGGAGCGCTTCGGCCTGGAGATCCCGATCACGGCCGAGACGGTCGAGTCGCAGACCGTGGCGTACCAGAAGCTCTATCGGAAGCTGAGCCGGATCGAGACGCTGCCGAGCTTCTCGATTCAGGCCATCCGGGACAACGCCAACTTCAACGGTTTCATCATCGGCGAGACGGTCGAGCGCCTTTGAGCCGATGGATACGGACCAGTAATCTCGGAGTGCGGTGGCGGCTGGATACGCAGACCCTACGCCGTGAGCACGCGCGTCTTGCGGATCCACGCCACGATCGCGGTGATCTTCGGGATCTCCACCTGGCGCTCGAGGTACTCCCAGATGCCGAGCACTTCCTCCCGGTCGCGGGGGCGCTGCGGGGCGGCGGCGCGGACGTTTTCGTCGGACACGGCGAAGCGGGCCCGCGCGTACCAGCGGCTGGCTTCGAGCGGATCGCCCCCGAACTTCTGCACCGCGCCCATCACGAGAGCGATCTCCTCGTCGGACGTACCGGCGGGGGCGCTCTCGCCGCTGACCGTGCGCGGCAGGTCGCGGCGCTCCGGCTGGAGGTCATGCGTGGCGCGGAGGATCTCGATGGCCCGGCTCAGGCGTTCCGTGTGCTCGGTGATCCGGAGGCCGCTGATCGAGAACGTCTCTCCACCCTTGTGATGCGTGGCGATGCTCGTCCAGACGACCTTGGCGCGCATCACGAACGACTGCGGCGGGTTCATGAGCGCGAACGAGAGCTTCGCTTCCGCCCCCGGGATCATCGACTCCTTGCTCTTCACCCGCAGCCCGGTCGTCGAGAGCTGCACGATCGTGAACTTCACGTCATTGAAGATGCCGTCGATGTGGCGCCGCGGCAGGTACCGCGGGGCCAGGCGCGAATCGGGCTTCGAGGGGCTGCTCTTCTCGACCGGAGCGGCGATCGGGATGACCGGCGACGCCACCACGGCTGCAGCCTCCGGTTCCTCGGCTGCGAACGGAGGTAGCGGCGGCGTCTGCGTCGTGGCTTGTGGCTCCCGCACCGGCTCGTCGATCCTTCCTTCGCTGGCGGCCAGCCGGTAGAGGCGCAACAGACCGTCGCGGAAAAAAGCTTCGAGCTGGTCGAGCGGAATGCGCGGCTCGCCGTCACGGACGTGGCAGAGGACCGAGCCGCTCTGGATCAAGGCGTCGATGACCTCTGGCGAGACCTCGAGGGCAAGGGAAAGTTCGTCGCGTGAAAACGAGGAGGTCAGAGGTCGCATCGCGTCGTCGGACGACGCCTATGCAACGGAGGCGCCGGACTGACGCGAATCGCGGGGGGCCAGCACGCGGCGGACCGAGGCGAGAAGACGCGTCGGCATCACCGGCTTGGCCAGGGCATCCCGGACCGAAGGGAAGAGCTTCCGGATCTCACCCACTTCGAGGCCCGTCACGACGATGACGAACTCGAGCTGTTCGGGCGTCGTGCTGGCGATGTACTCCATGACCTCGGTGCCGCTGATCTTCGGCAGCACGATGTCGAGGAGGATCACGTCGTACCGGTGCTGCGCCAGACAGCCGATCGCTTTCTGGCCATCGGTGGCCAGGTCGATCTCGCAACCTTCGCGTTCCAGCACTTGACGAAGTGCTTCGCGGGTCTGGAGATCGTCTTCGACGATCAGTACACGAGGACGCATATATGGAACTCTATCATGCGAGAACGCCGCCACGCATGCGTTCTGGACAGATGCACTTTACTTCAGGATGAAAGCGGTTACAACCTTAATTCCTTCAGCGAGATTGGTCACTTCCGATGTTCCGGATTGAACACGTGGTTTGAACGAATGGTCACCATCTTTCAGCCACTCCAGACGGATCGCCGGAGACAACGAATAACCTTCGACCTCCGGCCGCGTGCCGAGCGGGTCCCGCTCCCCTTGGACGATCAGCGACGGCGTCCGCAGCGCGGCGAGGTGCGCCGTCCGCAACTGCTCCGGCTTTCCGGGCGGATGGAACGGGTAGCCGAGGCAGATCAGCCCCGCCACGTTCAGCTCGTCCGCGACCATGCTGGCCATCCGCCCTCCCATCGACTTCCCTCCGATGAACGGCCGGCCACCTGCGTCGGCGACGACTTTCCGGAAGTGCTCGAGCAGGACCGGCTGCCGGTCCGGCGCCCCCCGCTTCCCGGTCGTCCGCCGTGCAGCCATATAAGGGAACTCGAAGCGGATGACGCGGATGCCGTTCTCCCCCAGGCCGCGGGCGAACTTCGTCATGAACGGCGTATCCATCGCGCCGCCGGCGCCGTGGGCGAAAACGAAGACCCGCTTCGCTTCCGGCGGTCCGTCGAACAAGTAATCCACCGGGCCGGAGCATAACAGCTACAATCGTTGCCATGCGGATGATGCTGGCTGTACTCCTCCTCGTCGCTACCGCTGTCTCCGCGGAGCCGCCCAAGGCGACCGCCAAGCCGGCGCCCAAGCCGGTCGCCCCTGAGACGATGCCCCACCCGATGGCCCTCTTCCTCTCCTCGCTGTCCGGCGACGGCAAGCAGCAGGTCACGTTCAAGGCCACGGCCGTCGGTACCCGCTTCTTCTTCGAGGAGCCGGGCGGCGTGACGATCTACCGCTGGGACAACGGCGGCTACAAGAAAGAGGAGTTCGTCCGGAACACCACTCTCGCCAAGGTGCTGAAAAAGTACACCGCCTCGGTCGACCAGGGCGCCACCACCGGCGCAGACGGCGCGGAAGAAGAGTAAGAATGAGGTAGGGAAAGGCGGGCTCGCCGCCTCTCCCCTGGTGGAGCCGTGACCATACGATCCGGCAGACAGGAGCGGTCATGCCGCACATCACGTTCGTTCACGGAATCGCCAACAAGCCTGCCGCGGAACGTCTGCAGCAGATCTGGCTCAACGCGCTCGCTTTCGGCGACGGTCTCGACCTCGGCGCGCAGGGCGTGACCACGTCAATGGTCTATTGGGCCGACGTGCTTTACGCCAGCCCCGCGGTCGAAGCGCCCGGACAGGAAAGCAACGAAGCGAGCGGCCGCATGGAAACCGAGGGCGACGTCGATATGTCGTGGCTTGCCGGCGCCTCGGCCGAAGAGCAGAAGCTCGTCGAGGCCGTGGCTGCCGAGGTGGCGGTCAAAAGTGGCGACCCCGCGGCTGCCATGAGAGTCGAGCTGAGCGCCGTCAGTCCCGGCGCCGCGGCCCAACTCGAGCGCATCCCTCTCCCCTGGTTCGTCAAACAGCCGCTCATGCGCATCCTGCTGCGCGACGTGCACCACTATCTCTTCAACGTCTCCTCCACGCCCCGCCCCGGAACCACGTTTCAGGTGCGCGACGAGATCCGCGGCCGCATGATCGCGGCGCTGAAGGCTGGAGCCGAAAAGCCGGGGCCGCACGTGGTCCTCAGCCACAGCATGGGAACCGTGGTCGCTTACGACTGCCTCAAGCGCGTCCCCGAAGCTCCGATGGTCGACGCACTGATGACGATCGGGAGCCCGCTCGGCGTGGACGAGGTGCAGGACAAGCTCGCGAGCGAGAACGGCGGCCCGGGCTGGACGCGTCAGGATGGCTTCCCCAGCGAGCACGTCACCGGTGAGTGGGTGAACGTCTACGACAAGCTCGATCCCGTGGTCGGCTTCGACCCGCAGTTCGCCAACGATTTCCAGCGTGGCGGCAATCGGGTCGTGAGTGACGTGAACGAACAGAACTTCGGCACGTGGCGCCACAACATCAGCAACTATCTTCGGGGCGAGAAGCTCCGGAACCGGCTCGCCCAGTTGCTGGAGCTGTGATGGCCGTCTTCGACGAGCTCTCCGCGCTCATCGAGCAGTCCTGCAGCGTCTTCGACCGCAACGGTGCCGCGCAACTGACGGCGCGACTGGCCGCCGACATTCGCGCGGGGAGAATGGTCTATCCCGCCGCGTCGGCGAAAAAGACGCTGGCGGTGTTGCGGCGCAAGCGCTATTTCGATTCCGTGCTCGAGCTGGCCGAGGCCGTGATGGAAAGCGGCCAGACGGCGGATGAGGTGCGGATTCCTTATGCGCAGGCGCTGATCGACAGCGGTCTGCTCACCGCCGCTCTGCCGTTTCTTCAGCAGGTCGTCGACTCCACCACCGCCGCATCGAAAGGCAACGGCGAAGCACGCGGTCTGGTCGGCCGTGTCTGGAAGCAGCTCTACGTCAACGGTGGCGGTGAGGATCACGTCCGTGAACAGCGTCTGCTGCGCTCCTTCAACGCGTACTACGAAGCGTTCGCGGAATCGCCCGACCGCTACTGGCACGGCATCAACGCCGTGGCTGTGCAGGCGCGGGCCGCACGCGACGGCCATGCGCTTCGGAAGATGGATGCGGTCGCCGAGGAGATTTACGCGCTGACATCTCAGGCCGGCGCTGCCGATCCATGGGCCATGGCCACGGCCGCCGAGGCAGCGCTCGCCCTCGGGCGAACCAAGGTGGCGATCCAGCGGTACGCCGACTACGCGCAATCGCCAGAAGCCGACGCGTTCGAGATCTTCAGCACGCTGCGCCAGTTGACCGAGGTGTGGCAACTCACGAATGAAAAGGAGCCGGGGGCCACGATCCTGCCGTTACTGCGCAGCGCGCTCCTGCAACGCTCCGGCGGCGACGTCTCCCTGAGCACTGCAGGACTTCGCCACGACCTCGAGCGGGTGAAAACCCTGGAAAAGACCTTCGGGAGCACGACGGTGCGCTCGCTGCGCTGGTATCGCACCGGTCTGGAGTGCTGCAATCCCGTCTGCCGGATCAATGACTCCCTGGGGGCTGGCTTCGGCACGGGCTTCGTCGTCCGCGGCAGGGATTTCAACGACGCTCTCGGGGACGAGTTGCTCGTGCTCACCAACGCGCACGTGCTGAGTGAAACCTACCCCGGTGCGCTGCAGGAAGGCGACGGACGGGCCGTGTTCGAGGCCACCGGCGATCCGACCGAATACGTACTGGAGAAAATCGTCTGGTCCGACGATCAGCTCGATGCGACGCTGGCCCGCACCGATAAGCCGCTGCCCCCGTGCGTCACGTTCGAGATCGCCAAACGGATGCCGGCGAACGATGGCAGGCAGCGCGTCTATGTGATCGGCCATCCGAGCGGGGGCGGCCTTTCGATCTCACTCAACGACAACGTGCTGCTCGATTACGACGATCGTGTCGCCCACTACCGTGCTCCGACGGAGGGTGGCAGCTCCGGGAGCCCCGTGTTCAACGCCGAGTGGAAGCTCGTCGCGCTCCATCACGCCGGGGACGTCAACAAGGGGAAGCTGAACGGAAAGAGCGGAACGTACGAGGCCAACGAAGGCATTCGGCTCTCGGAAATCATCGCGGCGACAAAGAAGGCACCGATAGGCGCGGCGCCCGGGACTCCTTAATTACCCCCTTGCCCGGAGCCCTTGCGTTCGCTAACCTGCCGGGCCGGTCCTCAGGAGAACGCCACCACATTGACTCTTGCCCCCGTTAGCCGTCGTTTGTTGGACGGTGCCTACCGCAAAATCTTCGATCAGCACCCACAGCCGATGTGGGTTTACGACGCCGGTCACCTCACCTTCCTCGCCGTGAACGCGGCAGCCGTGCGGCAGTACGGCTATTCGGAAGAAGAGCTGGACGGCATGCGTGTGGTCGACTTCCACCGCGCGGAGGACGCCGAGCGGGCCATTGCGCACTGGGCCGAGACCCGCTTCATCGCCGGACGCACACGTGCCTGGATCCACGTCCGCAAGGACGGGTCGGAGCTCGAGGTCGAGACCACGGCCACGCGCATCACCGTCGAAGGCCTCGACGCGCGGCTGGTCGTCGCCGAGGACGTCACGGAGCGCAACCGCGCCGACCGCGCCCTGCGCGAGAGCAAGCAGCGCTATCAGGCGCTCGTCGGCGATTCGTACGAATCGATCTGCCTCGTCGACGCCGAGGGAAAGATCATTTATCTCTCCCCTGCCCTCCACCGCATGTTCGGCTACGAGGATGAAGAGCTCCTCGGGCAGGACGGCTTCGCACTGCTGCACGCCGCGGACATCCCGCGCGTCGAGGAGCTCCGCCGCGAGCTCCTCACCCGCCCCGGCTCGACGACCGCGTTTGAATGCCGTGCGCGCATGAAGAACGGCGAATGGCGCTGGCTCCAGGGTATCGCCGCGAACATGCTCAACGACCCGGGCGTGCGGGCGCTCGTGCTCAACTACCGCGACGTCTCGAACCGCCGCCGCGCCGAGCAGGCGTTGCGAGAGGGAGAGCAGCCCGGCGGCATCGACGACTGGATCTGGGAGCTGGACGTCGAAGGGCACTTCACCTGGTCCAGTCCCGCCGTCGAACGGATGATCGGCTACAAGCCGTCCGAGCTCGTCGGCCGCTGCTTCTGGGAGTTCTACTTCCCCGAATCGCACGACAAGGTGAAGCAGTTCTTCGCCCGGCTGGTCTCCGCGCGCTCCGGCTGGACGGAGCTCGTCCAGCGGCTGCGCCATCGCGACGGCAGCGAATGCTTCGTCGAGACCAGCGCCGTCCCGCGCTTCGATGCTGACGGGGAGATGCTCGGCTTCCGCGGCAGCGACCGGGACGTGACGAACAAGACGAAATTCGAGCAGCGCATCCGCCACGAGTCGCGGCGCGATCCGCTCACCGGCCTGCCGAACCGCATCTTCTTTCAGGAGCGTCTCGCGACGCTGCTGCAGCACATCACGCACAACGGTTCGCGCGAACAGCTCGCGGTCCTCTTCATCGACCTCGATCACTTCAAGCTGGTGAACGACACGTTCGGTCACGTCGTGGCCGACAACGCGCTGCAGGTCATGGCCAGCATGATCCGTTCGATCGCCGGTGCCGAGGAGAACGTGGCCCGCCTCGGCGGCGACGAGTTCATGGTGTTCGTCCCGGGCATCAGCGGCGTCGACGAGGCGCGTGCCGTCGCCGCCCGCATCCTCGAAGCGCTGGCCGTCCCCCTCACGCTCGACGGGCACGCCATCCACATGTCCGCGTCCATCGGCATCAGCTTCTTCCCCTTCGACGGCGACACGTCGGCCGCGCTGATGCGCAACGCGGAGCATGCGATGCACCGCGCCAAGGAGATGGGACGCAATCGCGTGCAGCACTTCACGCCGGCCATGCGCGAGGAACAAGCGCGGCGTCTGGCGCTGGAATCGGATCTCCGCCGTGCGCTCGCCCAGCGCGAGTTCCTCCTGCACTACCAGCCGCTCTACGACGCCGCCACGTGGGACGTCGTCGGCATCGAAGCGCTCATCCGCTGGCACCATCCGGTGCGCGGCCTGCTGCAGCCGGACGAATTCATCGGCCTGGCCGAGCGGACCGGGGCCATCGTGTCGATCGGTGCGTGGGTGCTGCGTCAGGCCTGCACGGACCTGATGCGCTGCCGCGAGGAGACGGGCCGCGACCTCCGCGTGGCCATCAACCTCTCGGCGCGCCAGCTTCAGGAGCCGGAGCTCGTCGACACGATCCGCGACATCTTCCGCGAGACCGGCATCGACGCCCGGCTCATCGAGTTCGAGATCACCGAGAGCGTGGCCATGCAGAACGCCGAGGCCACGCTGACGACGCTGCGCGCGCTGAAGGACATGGGCGTCTCGCTGGCGGTGGACGACTTCGGGACCGGCTATTCGTCTCTGGTGTACCTCACGAGGTTCCCGATCGACACGGTGAAAGTGGACCGGCAGTTCGTCGGCAACGTCATGACGGACAGCAGCGCTGCCGCGGTCGTCGGGGCGGTGGTGGCGCTGGCCCGCTCGCTGTCGTTGAAGACCGTCGCCGAAGGGGTGGAGACGGCCGAGCAGCGCGACTTCCTGTGCGGGCATCACTGCACGGAGATGCAGGGCTACCTGTTCAGCAGGCCCGTGGCGCTGGAGGCATTGCTGCGGTTCATGCAGCAATAGGAAGGACGGGACGGATAGGACCTATGGTCTTGGTGGTGGAGGACGGATAATCTTGTCCGTCACGCGAGGAAGCAGCCACGGAGAGATACGTGTTCGCGCCACTTCTCGCGTGACGGACAAGATTGTCCGTCCTCCACCACCACCAGGTCCCATCTGTCCCATGGGTCCGATCGTCCCCTGCTATTTCAAGTCCTCCCACAGCCTTGCGTACGTGTCGTAGCGGGCGGCGTTGATCTCGCCGCGCTCCACCTGCTCCTTGACCTCGCAGTTCGGCTCGTGCACGTGCGTGCAGTTGGTGAAACGGCAGAGCTCCGCCGGCTCGTCGAGCTCGGGAAAATAGCCGCGGAGGGTTTCGCGGTCGAGATCCCACAACCCGAACTCGCGGATACCGGGCGTGTCGATCAGATAGGTCCCGTCGCCGAAATCGTAGAGCGTCGAGGCGGTGGTCGTGTGCCGTCCCGTCCCCCGCTTGTGGAGCGTGTTCGTGGCGAGCTGCAGCGACGTATCGACCGCATTCAGGATCGATGACTTCCCCACGCCGCTGTGGCCCACCAGCGCCGCGAGCTTGCCCTGCACCTGCTCGCGCAGCTCGGCCATCCCTTCCCCGGTCTTAGTCGAACAGGGGATGACCGGGACGCCGAGGTCGCGGTAGACGGCGAGACGGGCCAGCTCGACGTCGCGGTCTGCGTCGGTGAGCAGGTCCACCTTGTTCACGCAGATCACCGGCTGCGCGCCGCCACGCTGGATGGCGATCAGGAACCTGTCGATCAAGCGTGGACGCAACGGCGGCGCCTTGACCGAAACCACGTGGATGACCACGTCCACGTTCGCCGCGATGAGGCGCTGGCGGTGCTGATGGAGCGGATCGGGACGGGCGAGGACGCTGTGGCGCGGGTAGATCTGCACCAGTTTCCAGAGCTCCCCCTGCTCCTCGATGCGCACCCGGTCACCGACGGCGAGGGCGCTCTTCTGCCGCACCGCGATCTCCGGCGGGACGGCGCAGTCGCGCTCCTCGCCATCCTGGAATACGCGGCAGCGGCCGCTGGCGACGCTGATCACGATCCCGGCGGCGTTCCACTCCTCCGCCGTGACCTCGACCGCATCCTCCTCGGTCCGGAGATCCTCGATCAGCTCTTCGACCGACGGCCGGCGCTTTTTCGCCATCCCATGCTGGTCGAGCAGGTTCTCCCAATTGTCCTCGGTGAACGTCTGCGGGCGGGCATCGCCCTTCCCTTTGTTCATCGACCGCCGCAGTTTCCCGGCCTGTTTGCGCAGTTTGGTCTCCTCTGGCGCGGCCCTGGTGTCCAGGTCCTTCGCGTGTTGCTTCTGTTGATGGCGAGACCTGCGATCCAATTCGCCCTCCGGATGATAGAATTTTTTAAATCGTCCGCCACTACGGAACAATCAGAACTGACATTCATGAACAGAACCGAGAAGCCGCGCGTCCTGCTCGTTGACGACAACGAAGCCACATGTACGCTCGTGACTGCCCTGCTGCAGCGCGAGTTTGCCGTGGAAACAGCCTTCGATGGCCAGGAGGCGCTGGAGAGACTGCGTACCAAAATGTACGCCGCGATCCTCCTCGACCTCCGGATGCCGCAGCCGGACGGCTACGCCATTCTGGACTTCATCAGCACGACTCGTCCAGAGGTGATGAAGAGCGTCATCGTCGTCTCTGCCGCCCTCTCCCCGCGCGAGATTGAACGCCTCCGCCAGTACGACGTGTGCGCCATCATCGCCAAGCCTTTCGAGATCGAAAGCCTCCTCCAGTCTGTCAAGGACTGCGCGAACGTCAACGACACCCCGGCCCTCGGCCCCGGCAACCTCATTTCGGGCAGCATGATCCTGCTGATCAGTGAGTGGTTGCTGCGGCGGCTTTAGCCCGAGCTCAAGCGGCGTTCTCCGTTTTCCGTTGTCCTTTTTTCCGTGTCTCTGCGCGAGGTGCGATAGAACATCGCGACCCACACGGACTACGGACAACGAGCAACGGACAACGAAGCTCTAGCTCCCGGCGCTAAAGCTTCAACAACGCCAGCAGCGGGGCGCCGGTCATCATCGTCGCCAGGGCCATCGTGCCAAACGCGTTCCTGCCCTTCACTTCCGTGCAGGCGAAGACGAGGCTGGCGATTTCCTCCGGGTCGAACGGTTTGCGGATGATGCCGTGGACGTGCTGGGAGTCGACGCGGTCGATGACGCGGTTGTCGGCGCCGGTCAGCACGAGGACGACGGGCGGTGAGCCGAGGTTCTCGGCGCGGGCCAGGGCCTCGAGGACCTCGAAGCCGTCAGCGATCGGCATCAGCAGGTCGAGCAGGATCACCGAGTACTGGTGCTCGCGGATCAGCGCCAGCGCTTCCCGGCCGTCGAAAGCCTCGTCTACCGTGAGCGATCGCTGACGGAGGACGGAGGTCAACAGGTGGCGGACGCCCTGATCGTCATCAACGACGAGGACACGCTTATGCGACTCCGGTATGACGACGCTCTCTCTCATACTGCGCGCGACGGCGGCGATAGTGCGCCCGCGCCTGCGCCTTGTCAATATTGGTTCGCGAGCTCAAGCAATCGCTTCGCGAGCCGTTTCCCGCAACCGGGACTCGAACTCCTCGGCCGGAAGGGGGTGGCTATAGAGGAAGCCCTGCATCTCGCCGCACTGCTCGCGCTGCAGGAAGGCGAGCTGCTCCTCCGTCTCCACCCCTTCGGCGACGACGCGCAGATTCAGCGCGCGGGCCATCGAGATCACGGCCGTGATGATGGCGCTGTCGCTCGCGTCCGTGGTCAGGTTGCGCACGAAGTCCTGGTCGATCTTCACCGTATCGATCGGGAAGCGCTTGAGGTAGCTGAGCGAGGAGTAGCCGGTGCCGAAGTCGTCGATGGAGATGTGGATGCCCATCTCCTTGAGGCGCCTCAGGATCGTGAGCGACAGCTCGGCGTTCTGCATCGCCGTCGTCTCCGTGATCTCGAGATCGAGCAGGTGCGGCGGGTAGCCGGTATCGGCGAGCACCTGCTCGACCATCGTGGCCAGGTCGCGCTGCTGGAACTGCCGCGCCGAGAGGTTCACGGCGATGCGCAGCCACGGATGCCCGGCGTCGTGCCAGCGCTTCATCTGCCGGCAGGCGGTGCGCAGCACCCATTCGCCGAGAGGGATGATGAGCTGGCAGCTCTCGGCCACGGAGATGAACTCCCCCGGCTCGAGCAGGCCGTGCTTCGGATGGTTCCAGCGGACGAGCGCCTCGGCACCGACGAGCCGGCCGCTGGCGATCTCCATCATCGGCTGGTAATGGATGACGAACTCCTCCCGCTGGAGCGCGTGATGGAGACTGCGCTCGATCGCCAGCCGCCCGTCGACGCGGTCGAGCGACTCCGGCACCACGGCGAAGTGATACTGATTCCGCCCCAGCTCCTTGGCCCGGTACATGGCACGGTCGGCGTTCTTGAGCAGGGTCTCGGCGTCGCCGCCGTCCTCCGGGAACATGGCGATGCCGATGGAGGTGGAGACGAACAGCTCGTGCTCGTCGACGAAGACCGGATGGCGCACCGCGTCCAGGACCTTCTGCGCGGCGGTGGCCGCACCACGCCGATCGCTGACGTCCGACAGGAGGATGGTGAACTCGTCGCCGCCCATGCGGGCCACCGTGTCGCCGGCGCGGACGCAGTGCACCAAGCGCGCGCCGATGGCCTGCAACAGCCGGTCGCCGGCGGTGTGTCCGAGGGTATCGTTCACGAGCTTGAACTGATCGAGGTCGAGGAACATCACGGCCACACCCTTGCCGCTGCGCCGCGCGTGCGCCAGGGCAACGGTGATCCGGTCGCGGAACAGCAGGCGGTTCGGCAGCGCGGTGAGCACGTCGTGATACGCCTGGTGCTGGGCGTTCTCGAACAGCTCGCGATAGCGCTCCTCGCTCTGCCGCAGCTCCGCTTCGGCGCGCCGCCGCACCGTGACGTCCTGAGCCGTGACGATGCGCATCCGCCGTTCGGGCGACAGCAGCTCGAACGACGTCACCTCCACTTCGATGAGCGTGCCGTCCTTCTTGAGGTGGCGGAAGAGCGCCGGCCCGCTGCGCGGCTCGAGGCGCGGCAGCAGGTCGATGACCACCTGCACGTCTTCCTCGGGGCGGATGTCCGTGATCTTCATCGCCAGGAACTCGGCGCGCGAGTAACCGTAGTGCCGCACCGCCGCGTCGTTGACGGCGACGAAGCGCAGCGTCTCGTAGTCGTAGACCCACATCGGCAGCGGGTTCGTCTCGAAGAGCATCCGGTAGCGGTGCTCGCTGTCGCGAATGGCCTCCTCGGCGCGCTTCCGTTCCGTGTAGTCGCTGCCGACGTAGACGACGCCGACCGGCAGGCCTTCGTGATTGCGGACGAGCGACGAAGAGGCCAGCACGTCGACGCGCGTGCCGTCGCCGCCGCGCCAGACCATGTTCTGCTCGAACACCCCCATGCTGTTGAGGAGCTGGCCGGTGGTCATGTTCTCGTCCGGCTGGAGGATCTTGCGCATGTGGACGCCGGTGAGCTGCTGCGCCGAATAGCCGAGGAGCTGGCAGGCGGCGCGGTTGAGCACGCGGATGCGCCCTTCCATGTCGACGACGATGACCGCCCCCTTCATCGTCTCCAGGATCTGGCTGGCGGCGTATTCGGGAGTGATGTCGATCAGCTCGAAGCGCCAGACGGCCGTCGCCGCGACGATGGTGAACGCGACCATTGTCACATAGCCGATCGGGTAGATGTCGATGCCGATGGCCGGCAGGCAGTCGAGAAAGCTGATCGAGCCGAGGCAGAATGCGAGGAGCAAGGTCCCGGCGCGCTCTTTCGCCTTCCCCTGCGAGGTCTGGTAGCTGCGCCAGAAGAGGGCGATGCCGGTGCCGAGGATGGCCGCGTAGAGGAGGACCGCGATCCAGCCGAAGCCGCTGCCGGAGGGGTAGTAACCCCAGGCGTACGTCCGGACGGCCGGGACGACGAGCGACGTGGTGGCACTGACGAGTCCCGTGAGCGCGCAGACGAGCCAGGCCGAAGCGACGAGGCCGACGACGCGATGCTGCCGTCCGGCGTATTCGACGGCGAAGTGGAGCACCGCAGCCGGAATCAGCGACGCTGCCAGCGAGCCGATCCTCCCCCACGCCAGCGCCACCTCGGCGAACTGGGCGGCGTACATGAACGCAAAGCTCCCGAGCCACCCCGTTGCCGTGAGCGTAATGGCGAAAAACAGGATGCTCGCCACCGACGCGCGTCCTCGGAACAGCACCGCGATCCCGAACACCAGGATGGCGACAGCCGTCAGGCCGGTGGCAATGGCCAGCGCGTTGGAGGCGTAGTTCTGCGTCGCGAGGAGAAGACCTATATCGGGCAAATCAGAACCGCCGGACCGGACCCAAGCATAGTAGCGCGGCTCAACGGTTATTGTGCGGGAACTCACACCGCACAGCGGCGTTACCGATTCGCGACAGCGGGCGGGCGCCTTCCTCCGCGTGGAGGACGGACAATCTTGTCCGTCACGCGAACTCGCGCGCACACGCTGCACCTCTGCACACGCTGTCGTCGCGCCATTCCTCGCGTGACGGACAAGATTGTCCGTCCTCCACTACTCTTCGCTGGCAGCCCCCATGCAGTTTGGACCAGCGGAGGTACAGATGCCCAAAGACACTCGGGAGCCGCAGAGTTACGGGAGCGAAGCCGACTGGGTCACCGGCAAGACGGGTCAGGAGGTCAATGACCAGGACAGCACGCCGGCACCGGAGCATCGCGAGTTCTACGACGAGCGCCGCGAGCAGGAGTACAGCGCCGACGACCAGGGAGGCAAAATCTCCGACGTGCAGCTCGCGGAGAGCGCCGCCCAGCCGACCGGTGCCGCCTCCGGCGAGATCGATCCCTCCACCAAGGTCTCAGCCGAGGAGAGCGGCGCCAAACGGGACTCGTTCTTCAAGAAGCGCGATTACGAGTAGCGCGGGAAAACGATGGGAGCAAAGGGCGCTCCGCGCCCTCACCACCCCCGCGCCGGCTTCCACTGATCCACCACCTCTCCCCCATCCACCACGTGGTACGTGTCGTACATCGCGGAGGTGAGGCAGGAGTGGTTCGGGATGATGCGCAGCCGTGTGCCGACCGGCACCGCCAACTCCGTCGAGATCTTCCCGTGCTCCTGCGAGAGCGCGATCAGCTTCATCGGCAGAGGGCGCAGGTCCGTATCGCACACCAGGCCGTAGCCGGCCTGCGGATCGAGATGCGCGGGGCTCAGGTCCTTCGACAGCGCCAGCGCGCCGGCGTCGCAGATCAGGGCGTTACGTTCGGGGTATGAGCCGACGACGGTCGTCAGCACCGACACCGCCACGTCGTTCAGCGTGCAGGAACCGACTGTGGCCTGGAAGGCATCGTAGAAGACGTAGTTGCCGGGACGCACTTCGTCGCAGTCGGTGAAGCTCTCGACGATCGAGCAGGTGGGCGTCGAGCCGATGCTGCGCGTCACCTCCAGACCGTCGAGCAGCGCCCGGAAGCGCGTCAGCGCCGACGTCTCCTGCGCCGCGATGCGTTCGACCTCCTCGGTCGACTGCGCGTCATACGAATGGCCGGCATGCGTCAGCAGCCCCTGAAAGTGCATCCCCTCGGAGCGCGACATCCGCAGCGCCAGGCGGACGCTGTCCGGGTTCTCCGGATCGACGCCCGCACGGTGATAGCCGCAGTCGATCTTCAGGAAGACGTCGAAGACGTAGCCGAACTCCTCGATCGCCCGGAAGGCCGCCTCGCTGTCGATCAGCAGGTTCAGCCGATCGATCCGCTGCGCTAGGGCCGCCGCGCGCGCCAGCTTCTCCGGCGCGATCGGCACACCGTACGTGATGTCCCGGAACCCGCCGTCCGCGAACCATTCCGCCTCCGCGAGCGTGGAGACGGTGATCGGCCCCACCGCTCCCCCATGCTGCATCCGCCCGATCTCCACCACCTTGTGCGTCTTCACGTGCGGCCGGAACGCGACGCCCGAGAGCAGGGCTTTGTCGCGCATGCGGTCGCAATTGCGCTGCACCGTGGGACGGTGCACTAAAAACGCAGGGGTACTCAGGGATTGAGAATTGAGGATTGAGGATTGAGAATGACTCAGCGCGATGCTCATCCCGTCATTCTCAATCCTCAATCCTCAATCCTCAATCCGAACATCGTGAGAAAGATCCTCCACATCGACATGGACGCCTTCTACGCGTCGGTCGAACAGCGCGACGACCCGTCGCTCAAGGGCCGTCCCGTGATCGTCGGCTGGCCGGGCGAGCGGAGCGTGGTCTGCGCGGCGTCGTACGAGGCGCGCAAGTTCGGCGTGCACTCGGCGATGCCGGCGTCGCGCGCGAAGCGGCTCTGCCCCGAGGGGGTGTTCGTGGCGCCGGACTTTGAGCGGTACCGGATCGTGTCGCGGCAAATCCGCGTCATCTTCGAGCGCCACACGCCGCTGGTCGAGCCGCTGTCACTCGACGAGGCCTACCTCGACGTCACCCAGGAGCTGACCGGTATCCCCACGGCCACCGAGACAGCCGAGGCCATCCGGCGGGAGATCAAGGAAGAGACGCACCTCACCGCTTCGGCCGGCGTCGCCCCGAACAAGTTCCTGGCGAAGATCGCGTCCGACTGGCGCAAACCGGACGGCTGCTTCGTCATCCGTCCGCACCAGGTCGAGCGTTTCCTCGTCGGCCTCCCGGTGCGGAAGATTCCGGGCGTCGGCAAAGCGACCGAAGGGGTGCTGCACGAGATGGGCATCCAGACCGTCGGCGACCTGCACACCTGGTCACAGCCCGACCTCATCGCCCGCTTCGGCCGCTGGGGCACCCGCCTCTGGGAGCTGGCCCGCGGCATCGACGAGAGCCCGGTGGTGCCGTCGCGCCCGCGCAAATCGTGGTCGAGCGAGAACACCTTCGCGAAGGACATCACCCGCCAAGAGGTCGAAGACTATCTCCGCCGCGCCTCCGGCGACCTCTGGGAAGACATGGCCAAGAAAGCGATGCGCGGCCGGACCGTGACCGTCAAGCTCCGCACCCCCGACTTTCGCACGGCCACGCGGCGCATCACCCCGCCCGAGCTGCCCAACAGCGCGGAGGAGCTGGCGCGGATTGCCATCTCCCTGCTCGACCGCTTCGAGTTCCCGCCGGAGTCGCGCTTTCGCCTGGCGGGCGTAGGGCTCTCCAACTTCATCGGTGGTGAAGAGGACGAGCCCACGGATGAAGACACGGAGCAGCCGCTGCTGTTTGCCGAGTAACAATCTCGGATCGGCTGGCCCACAAGCTTGCACATCAGGCTCAGGAGCAGCCGCCATTCCTTGAGAGCAGCTGACGCGCAGTTTGGAGTGCGGCAGCGACGCCTCATCAGCTGCCGCTTTCCCATAGCCGCAGCGGCGAGCTGCGGCCCACGCGGTGCACCGAACAGGGGGCGGAAGCTCGACGCTTCCGCTATCGGAAAGCGG
>DASWMP010000394.1:0-9329 GCA_036399695.1 Thermoanaerobaculia bacterium
GGTGGCGTTCGCCACCGCACTCCGAGAAGGCTTGCACGCCCTACGTAGACGTCATCACCGCCGACTTGGTCGCCGAGAAGCTCTTCTTGTAAATCTCGATGATCGACATCAGCAGCGAGAACACCAGCGGCCCGATCACCAGCCCCACGAAACCGAACGCCTGCAGGCCGCCCAGCACCGCGAAGAGCAGCGGGATCGCCGGCAACTGCGCCTTCCCTTTCATCGCCCACGGCCGGACGATGTTGTCGATCAGCGACACCACCAGCACGCCCCAGGCGACGAGGAAGATCGGCTGCCAGAACGGACGGTTGCCCATCCCCGCGGTCACGAAGAGGTAGATGGCCGCCGGCACCCACACCGCCGCCGCCCCGACCATCGGCACGAGCGACAGGATCGCCGCCACCGCACCCCAGAACGCCGCCCCAGGCACGCCGGCGATGGCCAGCCCGATCCCGGTGGCAATCCCCTGGGCGATCCCGGTGAAGAGCTGGCCGCGGAACGTCGCGTCGATCACGTCCTTGAACCGTTCCCGGAACTCGTTGTCGTATCTCCTCGGCAACGGCGAGAGGATCGAGAGCTGGTCGAGGATCGTCTCCCCTTCCGTGTAGAAGAAGAACATCGCCAGCATCACCAGGAAGAAGCCGACGATGCCGCCGGCGATCCCGCCGAGAAGCTGGCCGCCGTGTGCCGCGACCCAGCCGGGGATACGCTGAAGCGCCGGGAGCAGCAGCCGCTGCGGGCTCACCGTCGCCGGATCGAAGCCCGGCACGTAGTGCTTGATGAACGCGAGGTACTGGGCGACGTTCACCCGCTGCAGGACCTCCTGCGCTTCGATGTCGCTCACCCGCTCCACCACCCCCTGCGCCTGCTGCACCAGCAGCACCGAGAGCAGCACTGCCGGGATCACCAGGACGATCGTGATGCCGAGCAGCATCACCAGTGCCGCTCGCGTGGAGTTGCCTTTCATCCGCGTACGCACCCTCCGGAAGATGCCGAACGTCAGGATCACGAGGATTACGGCCAGGAGGATCGCCGTCATGAACGGCCAGAGGATCTTGAACGCGGCCCAGAGCAGCGCCAGCGCGAACAAGCCGAAGAAGATCACCCCCGCGACACGCCACTGAGGCCGCCGCTCCAGCTCCGTTTCGTACGCGCTTTCCTGCTGCACAGTCGGATCAGCCACAGATCCCTCCTTCGAACCTCGCTCGCGGAATGCACCCATTGCACCACGGGCGGCCCTCTTGATCAAAGGAGTTGGCGGTTGGCGGTGGGCAGTTGGCGGTTGGCAGTTGGCGGTTGGCGGTTGGCAGTAGGCAGTGAGCGACACCCGGCACGATGCGCTTCCACCGCCAACCGCCAACTCCGTTTGATATGCTCCGCGCTGCTCGCGACGGCGGCAACGCTGCCATTCGCTGCATCGCCAACCGCGCGGGCATGAATCTTTCGAGGTACGCGGCTCAATGGAATCGATCGCTTCACCCCATCTCTGGATCGCCTTCAGCATTTTCGTCCTGGGCATGCTCGCCCTCGACCTCGGCGTGTTCAGCCGCAAGCCGCACGAGATCCACTACAAAGAAGCGCTCGGATGGAGCCTCGTCTGGATCGCCCTCTCGATGATCTTCAACGCCTGGATCTACTTCGAGTTCGGCAGCCAGAAGGCCCTCGAGTTCCTCACCGGGTACCTCATCGAGAAGGCGCTGTCAGTCGACAACATCTTCGTCTTCGTCGTCCTGTTCGCCTCGTTCGCCGTGCCGAAGATCTACCAGCACCGCGTGCTCTTCTGGGGCGTCATCGGTGCGCTCGTCCTGCGCGCGATCTTCATCGCCCTCGGCGCCGCGCTCATCTCCCGCTTCCACTGGATCATGTACGTCTTCGGCGCGATCCTCATCATCACCGGGATCAAGCTGCTGACGCAGAAGGACGCAGATCCACATCCCGAGCGCAACCCGATCTTCAAGACCATCCGCAAGCTCATCCCCGCGACCCCCGAGTATCACGGCAAGAGCTTCTTCACCGTCCAGAACGGCAAACGCCTGGCGACGCCGCTCTTCATCGTCCTGGTGGCCATCGAGGTGACGGACCTCGTCTTCGCCGTCGATTCCATCCCCGCGATCTTCGCCGTGACGACCGACCCGTTCATCGTCTACACGTCGAACATCTTCGCGATTCTCGGCCTCCGGGCGCTCTACTTCCTGCTGGCCGGCGTCATCGACAAGTTCCACCTGCTCAAGATCGGCCTCGCGCTGGTGCTGCTCTTTGTCGGCACGAAGATGGTGATCGTCGACTGGTACAAGATCCCGATCGGCCTCTCGCTCGGCGTCATCACCTTCCTGCTGGTCGGGTCGGTCGTGGCCTCTCTGATCTGGCCCAGTCACGCCGAACCGGAAGGCGGACCGAAAGCAGACGAGTAGCCGCGCAATGGACGGGGCGAGTCCCGGCGGACCGCCCCACCAACAACCAAAAACCAACAACCGAAAACCGGCCGGGCGGTGGAAGCGCTACAACGTCACAATCCCCAGCCGCGCCGCGTGCACCACGGCCTCGGTGCGCGTCTCCACGCCGAGCTTGCCGAGGATCCCGTTCACGTGGAACTTCACCGTGTTCTCCGTGATGCCGAGGCGCTGGGCGATCTCCTTGTTCGTCATCCCTGACGCCAGGAGCTGCATCACTTCCTGCTCGCGTGCCGTGAGCGGAATCAGCGATTCCCCCTCGCGCGTCGCTGATTCGGTGACGTAAAGCCCTTCGGCCACGGCGTGCAGCGCCGCGTGAATGCGCGATGGAGACGCGCTCCGCAGCACCGCACCATGAGCGCCCATGGCCATCGCCCGGGCAGCTTCAGCGTCGTCGCCGGCCAGCGCCAGCACCGGAGCCGTGCCGCGGATCGTGCTGCCGGTCGACAGCGTCACGTCGGCGTCGTCATCGTCGCCGACCACGAGCAAGTCATCGAAAGAGGAAAGCAGCGAGACGAGCTGCGCGTGCGTGGTCGTCTCCCACGTCGCGATCGCGACGCGCAACGGCGCCGCCCCCGCGAGCACGCCGCTCGTCAGAACAGAACATCCAAAATCAGGCTGTGAGTACATCGGTCGCCTCCGCCACACTCAACAAACCGCAATTCCGCGCTGTATCATCCGCCCGCCTTGAAGATCATCGAAACCCCACTCTCCGGCGTGCTGGCAATCGAGCCGCGCGTCTTCTCCGACGATCGCGGCTGGTTCTGCGAAACGTATCACCTCGAGCGCTTCCGCGAGCATGGCATTGCGTCAACATTCGTGCAGGACAACCACTCCAGCTCGAAAAGAGGCGTCGTCCGAGGCCTCCACTTCCAGGAGCCGAACCCCCAGGGGAAGCTCGTCCGCTGCGTCCGAGGGGCCGTTTTCGACGTCGCCGTCGACATCCGCGTCGGCTCCCCGACCTTCGGCAAGTGGTACGGCCTGGAGCTCACCGAAGCCAACCACCACATGCTCTGGATCCCCGAAGGCTTCGCCCACGGCTTCGCCGCCCTCAGCGAGACGGCCGACGTCGTCTACAAATGCACGAGTGTCTGGGAGCAGGCGAACGACCGCAGCCTCCTCTGGAACGACCCGGACATCGCCATCCAGTGGCCAATCCCCACCGCCGAAGCGATCCTCTCGCCCAAAGACGCCGCCGCCCCCCACCTCATCGCCGCCCCGGTCCTCCCCCGCTACGACGCCGCTTGACACCCGCCCACCCGCCGTTTACGATGCGCGCCTCCTCGGGGAATGCAGTTCCCCCCAGGGAGGTTAGCAAGTTTCCATCGCCGCAAGGCGAGACCCTCGCGGGGTCGTAGTTCAGTTGGTCAGAACGCCGGCCTGTCACGCCGGAGGTCGCGGGTTCGAGCCCCGTCGGCCCCGCCAAATTAAGTGCCCACCAGCCGCCGAAAGGCGGCTTTCGTGTTTTGGCGGGTTCATATAAAAAGTTGTAATTGGCAAGCTGACTCCGCAAAGTCGCGATCTCGGACGGCGTATCTGCTCGAATGTGCGGCCATCCACCGGGCCACGCGTATCTGAAGCACGAGGCGAAGCGGGCCGGTCGCCACGGGCGGCGATCAAGGCGCGATTTCGAAACGGATGGGAGATTCAGCGCGCTGGTGGCGCATTACAGGCGCCCACCATAGCTGTTCGCGGCGCGGGCGGACGCTCAATTGCCGACGGGCGTGAACACCCACTTTTCCGCGGCCGCAACGCGGCGGCGTGTGGGATCTTCCAGCAGACGCTGAAGGCGCCGGCCATGCTCGCGGTCGAGCCGGCGCAGACGCGCCGCGAAACGCTCGCTGTCGAAATCGTCGACCGGTTCTTCCAGCCGCGCGCGAACGCAGTTGTAGAGAAGCGCGAATTCGAGCAGCCACAGAAAGCCGCCCTGCTCTGTCGCAATGGCGCGCAATTCCTCGAGCAGCGTGCGCGCCTGCGGATACTCCTCGGCCCGATAATGCAGTTTCGCGCGCAGCCAGAGCACATAAACGAGGCCCGGTACCGACTGCAGACGGCGAAAGGCATCCGTCGCCGAGGCTATATACGATCGCGCCTCGTCAACACGGCCAAGATTCATGCATGCATCGGCACAGTTGTAATCGCACCACGCAAGATTCGACTCGTCGCCGAGACCGTCGAAGACCTTCCTCGCCTGCAGAAAGAGGTGCAGCGACCATTCGAGGTCCTGACGGATGCCGGCCACGCACGCCAGCCCCCACAGTGTCGTCGCCTCGGCGGCGATGTGCGGCCTCTCGTGCTGCAACAGCAACGCGCGGTCGAACGCCCGCTCCGCGTCGTCGACCCGGCCGGCCTGAATGCACGTGCCGCCGAGTTGATTGAGCGCGTTCATGCGCGCGATCGGATTGAGCGTCTCCGAAGCCGCCACCGCGGCCGCCGCCTCTGCCACCGCCTCCTCCACGCGTCCCATGTACGAAAGCGACGACGAATGAAAATACTGCGCCTCGAATCGTTCGTCGGCTTGCATCCGATCGAGCGGGAGGCCCTGCATCGCCGCGTCGGCCTCGTCGTGCCGTCCGAGACGGAACAGCGCCTTCATCCGCTGCAGAGTAATGCCGGGCGTGTCGTACGGAACCGGCCGGAGCACCGCCTCATACAATCCAAAGTAGAGCAGCACGAGATGCAGCAGGTCGCAACGCGCCGCCGCCGTGGGAAAGCGCGACGAGACGTAATCGCGCACCTGTAATGCGGCGTGCACAGGCCCGGCGACAGGCACGCTGCCAATGCGCCGCGCCGCGGCCATCAGCATGTCGCGCGTCGACCCGGCAATCACGCGCAGCGGCAGTGACCCGAAGCGTGCAGCCGAGGGGACGGTTGCAGCATCGCGCTCCTCCGGGACGGCAATTGTATCGTGCGCGAGCCATACGACCTCGCGCGGCCGGCTCTCCAGGAGCAGCGGCGTCAGGTCGAAATCGTCGGAGCCCGAGTATCCCGCAACCACGACCACGCGGTCATCGAAGAGCACGCGCAGGTGCTCCCGCCAGCGGGGCAGAAGCGCGAAACCGTTATTCGTCAGACTGATCGCCGCAATCGAGACGACGAGCTGAGAGCGGGGCTCTTCGTCGGCCAGTGGATGACTGCCGTGCGGCTTCGACAGCACCTGACGTGAAGGCGGCAGCGCGTCGAGATCGCGACCGGCAAAGATCACACGCTCGTATGCCGCGCCCTCGGCGGCGCGCTCGAGACAATTGTCGAAATTCGTCGTCACCACGCTGCTGCCGCGCCGGAGAAATGCGGCGATCGACGAATGCAGCGTATTGAACGTGCGCGTATCGAACACCCGCGCAAGTCTGAACTCGTGGTCATTGAGCTTCGCGATTTCCTCCACCAGCCCTTCTAAGCGCGGCACCGGTGGAAGGGACGCACGAGCGAGAACCTGCGCCGCCAGGTCGGCAGGTGCGTCGCACGCATGCAGCAGTTCGCTGAGAAAGCGATTCACCGTCGGCAGCGACGTAGGCGCGTCGAGTGAAATGCCCGCGCCGCAGAGAAACGTCACGTCCTGCGGCGGGTGACCGGCGAGCCATTCCGCGGCGTCCATTCCGTCAGAATAGCCTCCGACGTATTGCGGCCGTGTTTTTTCAGCCACCTCCGGGGGAGGCTGCACCGGGGTCATACCTTCGTTTTTCCCTTCCGACCATCAAACTCCACACATCTACAGTCGGAGCAGCTTTGAGACGGCAATGTGCGCAGGAATCGGAGGTGTGACCCCGATGGCCCCGGCTTCCGGGCGTTTCGCGCCGCAGTTGGAGAAAGCCGCAAAGCTGGCGGTGGCGTTAGAAGTCGCACTCGACGAGCTCATTGGACGCGACACACCCGAGGTGACGGAGGACGTGCGCGATCCGAAGCTGCGCTCGCGCGTGCGGGCGCTGGAGCAACGGCGAACCGACGATATCTCGACGCGGCCAGTTTGGCGATCGAGGGCTTCGCGTCTCTGGCGCGGCATGACGAATTCGAGGCCGGCCGGCCGAGGCGCCGGAAGCCGTAGCCCGGCCGGGTGGGTGGCTCGTGATTCGAGACGAGCAGCCAGACGGAGCAGCCGACGCATAACTGCACGTCCTCTGCGCGGCAGCGGCAGGGGTCAAGCCGGCCGGGCGGTGGAGGGCTTGACGCCTGCCGGTGGCGCGCTATCACGTTGCATGCGTCGGCTGATTCGGCGCCCGCAGCACCTCCGGCGCGTGAGCGCCGCCGGCGTCGGAACGGGGTTAGGGGATGCCGAGGACGGATTGAAGATTGAGGGTTGAGGAGTACGCGCAACCGAGTCCTCGATCCGCGAGTGTGCGCCCGGCATCTCGAGCGCCCGACTGGACACCTCGAGCGCCCAACCGGAACCCTCGAGCGCCCAACCGGAACCCTCGCGCGCCCGACGGGAACCCTCGAGCGCCCAACTGGAACCCTCGAGCGCCCAACCGGAACCCTCGAGCGCCCAACTGGAACCCTCGAGCGCCCAACCGGAACCCTCGAGGGCCCAACTGGAACCCTCGTGCGCCCAACCGGAACCCTCGAGCGCCCAACCGGAACCCGCGAGGGCCCAACCGGAACCCTCGAGGGCCCAACTGGAACCCTCGAGGGCCCAACTGGAACCCTCGAGGGCCCAACTGGAACCCTCGAGGGCGCAACCGGAATCCTCGAGCGCCCGCTGGGACACCTGGAGCGCCCGAGCCGGTTCTCGCGGTGTCTGGGCGTTACCTCCGAGCGTCCGGTTGGCCGCTCGTGG
The DNA here is from genome assembly GCA_036399695.1 of Thermoanaerobaculia bacterium. GTDB lineage: Bacteria > Acidobacteriota > Thermoanaerobaculia > Gp7-AA8 > Gp7-AA8 > DASVEE01. The sequence goes on from DASWMP010000394.1 coordinate 7,222, forward strand.
AGTGGCGAGCGGCGACTGTTTCGAGACACCCTCCGTTCGCCACCGCTCTCCGAGATTTCTTACTTCATCAAACTGTCCACGTACGCCGCCAGCGCCTTCCCTTCGGTTCCGGCATCCACCAGCGCGCCGTTGACCATGTAGCTCGGGGTGGCGCGGATGTCGTTGGAGAAGGCGGCGCCGGCGCCTTTGAGGATCTGCTCCTGCAGTTCCTTCGAGGCGATGTCGGCGTCGTACTTGGTCAGGTCGAGGTCGTGGTCCTGGGCGAACGTCCGGGCGAACTCGTCGATCGTGAAGGCCGAGAGCTTCTCCTGGTTTTCGTACACCTGCTGCTTGTACGCCCAGAAGAGGTCCGGCTGCTGGCGATGGATGGCGCGGCCGGCCATGGCCGCGGCGAAGGCCCACGGATGGCTGGAGATGAGCGGCAGGTCGACGCGTACGTAGCGGACCTTGTCGCCGTGCCTGGCAATGATCGGGTCGAGATAGTGCGCCGCGCGCTTGCACGACGGGCACTGGAAGTCGGAGAACTCGACGATGGTGACCGGCGCGCTGGCCGGACCTCGCGACGGTGCATTGGCGACGTGCGGGTCGAACGCCTTGGCGCGCTCGGTGCGGACGTTCGCGGAGAGGGGACGGAACTGGCCGTAGAAGAAGACCTTGCCCTCCGGGTCGACCCAGCCGTCGATCGGCAGCTTGCCGCGCTCGGTCGTCTGCTCGAGGGTGGCCTTGTAGAGGCCGTACGGGGAGCGCTGGCGGGTCACGGTGGCGGTGAAGTTCTGCTGGAGGCCGCGCCAGGCGAAGTCGTGGAGCTTCTGCTCGACGGTCGCGCCCTCGGCGTCCTCGATGAACCAGGGCATGCCGAGGAAGAAGCCGCCCGTCGGCGTGGTGATGGCGACGTACTGACCGTCGCAGGTGTGGTTGGCACTCTCGACCTTGACCACGGTCGCGGTGAAGTTCATCGGCAGTTTGCGCGGGAACTCGGAACGGGAGACTTTCCCCTCGGCGCAGACCGGCAGCGCATCGGCGATGGCGCGGTCGAGCTTTTCGTTCTGGGCGGACGCGGACACAGCGCAAAGCGCCGCGAGCGACATCGTGATGGCAAAGCGTCTCACTTGTAGGTACCCCGATTCGTGGATTTGCTGGACAGCGGAACCGGGGCGGACGCGGCGGGATTTCCACGGCGGCCAGAGGCCGCCGTGGAGTTGTCCGTTGTTCGTTTTCCGTTGCCCGTCCGGCCGTCGTCCGCGAGACCTCACGGACAACCAGCAACGGACAACGGGCAACGCGTTAGTTGTTCGGCGGCGCTTCGCTGATCTCTTCCACCGCGGAGCCGACTTTGCCCGGCTGGTTGTGGTCCGAGGCGATGTCTCCGAGGGAGACGATGCCGACGATTTCCTGATTGCTGTTCACCACCGGGACACGGCGCACTTCGGCGTTGCTCATGAGCTGCAGCGCGTCGTCCACCGACGAATCTTCCGTCACGGTCCGAACCGACTTCGACATCAGCTCGTTCACGCGGACGTTCTCGAGGTTCTTTCCTTCGGCGATCCCGCGGACGACGATGTCACGGTCGGTGATCAGACCGATGATCTTGCGTCCATCGACGACCGGAACGATGCCGGTGTCCTGGTCCTTCATGATGCGGGCGGCGTCGCGGATCGAGTCCTTCTCCGACACGCACTCCGGGTTCGGGGTCATCACGTCACGGACGTGGCGAGTGTCTTTTGCCATTGTTCCTCCTTGCAACAAAGGAGGAAAGAGCAAGATCGAGGCCCGCGGAGAGGCGAGTTGGCGGTTGGCAGTTGGCGGTTGGCAGTGGTTGAAACCGGTCCGTTTCGGCTGCTTCCACTGCTAATCGCGGGGAGGCGAGTTGGCGGTTGGCAGTTGGCGGTTGGCAGTGGTTGAAACGGGTCCGTTCCGGCTTCTTCCAGTGGCCAACGGCGGAGCGGCGAGTTGGCGGTTGGCGGTTGGCGGTTGGCAGTGGTTGAAACCGGTCCGTTTCGGCTTCTTCCACTGGCGAACGGCGGAGAGGCGAGTTGGCGGTTGGCAGTTGGCAGTTGGCAGTGGTTAAAAAGGGGCCGTTCCGGCTTCTTCCACTGCCAACCGCCAAC
>DASWMP010000395.1:0-9309 GCA_036399695.1 Thermoanaerobaculia bacterium
GCACCCGCGGGCACGCTGGCATTCAATGTGGGACAGACACTCTTGTCTGTCTGCGCCCGCAGGCGCCGGTTTCTAATCAGGCCATCAGAGTGTGTGCGCTCCGTTTTGAGACACCCTCCGTTCGCCACCGCACTCCGAGATCCGGGCTAGCCGCACTCCGAGATCATTTCAATCACCCTTGACTGCTCATCCTCGGTCATCTGCGGATACAGCGGCAGCGCAAAGCTCAGCCGCTCCGCCAGCACGGCATTCGGGAACTGCGCCGGGTCGATACCACGATCCCGGTAGGCCTTGCGAAGCACCGGCGCATGCGTCCCCGGCCGGGTGATGATCCCGGCGGCGTCCAGCCTGGCCATGAGCGCGTTGCGCCCTTCCTCCAGCCGGTCCACGTTCGCCATCGACGGCTCCTCGGGCGCGAACAGGCAGACATACGCCTGATACGAATGCTCCATCGACGGCGGCACGTACGGCGTCCGCAGCCAGCCGAGGTTTGCCAGCTCCTCGTCGTAGCGGCGGGCCACGCGGCGGCGGCCGGCGAGGATCACGTCCGCGCGGTCCATCTGCGCGCAGCCGATCGCTCCCTGGATGTCGGTCAGCCGGTAGTTGAAGCCCAGTTCGTCGAAGTCCGGCAGCAGGAACGACGGCTCGTCGTGCCGTTCGCCGACACCGTGGTCGCGCATCGAGCGCAGCACCTTGGCCACGTCGTCGTTCGCGGTCGTGACCATGCCTCCCTCCCCTGTCGTGATCGACTTGCGGGGATGGAAGCTGAAGCTGTTGGCGTCGCCGAACGTGCCGGCGTGCTGGCCGTGGTACGTGGAGCCGAACGCGCAGGCGGCGTCCTCCACCACCCACAGGTTGCGCGCACGGGCCAGGTCGAGCACCGGGTCGAGCTCCGCGGTGAGCCCGAAGAGATGCACCGGCAGCAGGCCCCGGGTGCGCGGCGTGACGTGGCGTTCGAGCTGCGCCGCATCGACGTTGTACGTCGCCAGGTCGATGTCGCAGAAGACAGGCGTCGCACCGCAGTAGACGACGCTGTTCGGCGTCGCGATCCAGGTGAACGCGGGCACGATCACCTCATCGCCGGGACCGAGCCGCAGCGCGGCCTGGGCGAGATGCAGCGCCGTGGTGCCGTTCGAGACGGCGACGGCGTGCTTAGCCGCCGTGTAGCGGGCGAAGCGCTTTTCGAACTCGGCCACATACGGCCCCTGCACCACCCAGCCGCTCTCCAGCGGACCGGCCACGGCGGCCAGCTCTTCGGGGCCGAACAGCGGCTTCGCGATCGGGATCTTCGTCATGACATCCACTCCGCGTCGATGTAGACGTAGCCACGGCCGGCCGTCGTCAGCGACGCAACACTGAGGCCTTGCGGCGTCCCCGGGACGATCTCGACGCTGCCGATCATGCGCATGTGGTCGGCGTAGGCGACGCCGGCGATCTCGTTGATCCAGACTTCGAGCCGGTACGAGCCCGGTACGACGTTCGGGTTGCGCACGAGGCAATCGGCCGACGCGCTCCCGACCGCGATCTCGAACGACTTCCCGAGATCCGTGCTCTCGGTGAAGAAGACCCGCTCGTTCTTCTCCGTCAGCAGGGCGAAACCGAGGATCGCGCCGGAGAGTCTTTGCGTCGCCTCGTAATGCATGCGCAGGCGGAACGAGGCGCCGAACTCGACCGCATCGGCCGGCGCGCTGCCGTCCTCCGAGAGGATCTCGATCCCGGTGATGCGGGCGTGCCCCGTCCCTTCGCGGTCGGCGAAGGCGCGCAGGTCGAACATCGACTCGCCGGTTCGTTGCGTCGTGTACCTGGCGAGCACTTGCGCGGTCGGGCCGTCTTCGACGATCTGGCCGCCGCTCATGAGGATCGACCGGGCGCAGAGCGCTTCGATGGAGGCCAGGTTGTGGCTGACGAAGAAGACGGTCCGGCCGCTGCGCGCGACCTCGTTCATGCGTCCGAGGCAGCGGCGCTGGAACTCCATGTCCCCGACCGCGAGGACCTCGTCGACGAGGAGGATCTCCGGTGTGAGGTGGGCTGCCACGGCGAACGCGAGCCGGACGTACATGCCGCTCGAGTAGTGTTTGACCGCTGTATCGAGGAAACGCTCGACCTCGGCGAAAGCGACGATCGCGTCGAAGTTGCGGCGGATCTCGGCGCGTGACATGCCGAGGATCGCGCCGTTCAGGAAGATGTTGTCGCGTCCGGTGAGCTCGGGATGGAAGCCCGTCCCGACCTCGAGCAGCGACGCCACACGGCCGTAGAGACGGGCCACGCCTTCGGTCGGCTCGGTGATGCGGGAGAGGATCTTGAGCAGCGTCGACTTGCCGGCGCCGTTGTGGCCGATCACGCCGATCGCTTCCCCCTGCTGGATCTCGAGGTTCACGCCGCGCAAGGCCCAGAGGGTGCGCCGGTCGGGAGCAGCAGGTGGTTTGGGACCGAACATGCCGGCCAGGCGGTCGCGCAGGGTGCGGTAGTTCCGCTCGGCCGAGCCGAGCTGGTAACGCTTCGAGAGGTTTTCGACCTGGACGCTCAGCATCAGATCACGTCGGCGAACAGCCGCTCCATGCGCCGGAAGTAGAAGGCGCCGCCGATCAGACAGAGGAGCGAGGCCACGACGGACCAGGCCAGCGCGCCCGCACCCGGCATCGGTGTGCCGAAGAGCGAAGCCCGGAAGGCTTCGACGATGCCGGTCATCGGGTTGATGACGGCGATGCGGCGGTACGCCGGCGGCAGCGCGGCCATCGGGTAGACGACCGGCGTCGCGTACATCGCGAGCTGGAGGGCGAAGGGGATGATGACCCGGACGTCGCGGTACTCCACGTTCGCCGCCGCCACCCAGAGCCCGATCCCGAGCGCGAAGAGCGCCGCGACCAGAATGACGAACGGCAGGAAGACGATCGTGACGCCCGGCACGACGCGGTACCAGACCATGACGCCGGCCAGCAGCACGATGCCCACGCCAAAGTCGACGACGTTGAGCATGACGTTCGACAGAGGGATGGCCAGCCGGGGAAAGTAGACCTTGGAGATGAGGAACGACGCCCCGATGAGGCTGTTCCCGGCGTGACTGATGGTGCTGGAGACGAACGTCCAGATCAGCACCCCCGCCAGCACGAAGACCGGATACGGCACCCCCGGCGCATTGAACTTCGCGATCCGGTTGAAGACGAGCGTAAAGATCAGCATCGTCAAGAGCGGCTGCCCCATCACCCAGGCCGCGCCAAGGATCGTCTGCCGGTACCGCACCTTGATGTCCCGCCAGGCAAAGATGACCAGCAATTCCCGGTAAGCCCAAAGCTCCCGCAGATCGAGCGCCCGCCACCCGCGCGAAGCGCGGATCTCGAGGACAGTCTGGTGGGGAGGGGCGGGGGCGGTGGTCACGGCGTGGAGTCTAATCGAACGTCGCTGACGCGCCGTTCGTGTTTTTGGTTTTTGGTGTTTGGTTATTGGTGCGGTGTGCGCGGAGCGGAGCACCAACAACCAACAACCCAAAAACGGTTCACCGCCTCACCGCCTCACGGCCTAATCCAGCCTCGGCACCATCGGCCGCCCGTCCGCCACCGGAATCGGCGGCAGGTCCGGCGCCAGGATCTCGCGGAGCTTTTCGCGGAGGCCGTCGACGGATTCGAAATCGACGAAGAGGAGGGCGTGGAGGGCTTCGAGTTCGGCGGCGCGGAGACGCGGTTTCTTCTCCAGACACGCATTCGTCTTGCAGCGGTTCGTACAGTACTTACGGGTGCGGCGCGTCTTCGGAAACGGTGTCCCGCAATGACAACAGATGCCCATCACATACCTCCCCGGCACTGGCAATCGGTTGATCAACGAATGAAGATCGTTGATCAACGCTACAGGAGATGGAAACGAAGGTCAAGACGTTGACCATCGCGGCGGTGTCATCAACCGGGCGACGGGATGTCGTCGATCGCCGCGGCCCACGGTTTGTGCCGGCCAAGGCGGCCGGAACTCGGAAATCGCCAACCGCCTCATCTGCCCCGGGCCGGACTCGAACCGGCACGCCGCTTTCGCGACAGCGGATTTTAAGTCCGCTGCGTCTGCCATTTCGCCACCGGGGCTTCTTCAGATGATACGTGACGAACTGCCGGTCACGTCCGTCCCATCCGCATGAGAACCTTCCGACTGCTCGTCATCCTCACTCTCCTCGCCGCGTTCGCCCTCCCGCTCGCCGCCGACGAGCCGACGCTCGTCATCGTCCTCAATCGCTGGAAAGGAAAAACCGTTCTCGTCCAGTCGCCCGGCGACGACAACGGCGTCCGCCGCGGTGTCCTGTACGCCATCGGGCGGGACCACGTCGCCGTCAAGGAAGGAAGGGTGCTCCGCTACCTGCCGGTCGCCTCGATTCGCGAGGTGCTGATCACCACGGATGACGAGGAGAACCGCCCTCCCGTCATCGTCCTGCGCTGAGGGATGTTCGGCTATGATACGGCCCCACTTCACGGAGGCCGTATGACCACCCAGACACTCGAGCTCACCCCCGGAGCGCCGCTCACGCTGCTCTCCGAAGAAGAACAGATGTTCCAGCAGAGCGTGCGCGATTTCGCGATCGAGAAGATCCGCCCGCTCGTGTACCAGATGGACCACGACGCGAAGATGAACACGGAGCTGATCAAGAGCTTCTTCGAGCTCGGCATCATGGGCATCGAGGTGCCGGAAGAGTTCGGCGGCGCCGGCTCGACCTTCTTCAACGCGGTCCTCGTCGTCGAAGAGCTCTCGCACGTGGACGCTTCGTGCGGCGTGCTCGTCGACGTGCAGAACACCCTCGTCAACAACGCCATCCTCCGCTGGGGCAACCAGGACCAGAAGTCCAAGTACCTGCCGATGCTCGCCAGCGACACGGTCGGCGCCTACGCGCTCTCGGAAGCCGGCTCCGGCTCCGATGCTTTCGCCCTGGCCCTCCGCGCCGAAGACAAGGGGGACCACTGGGTCCTCAACGGCCAGAAGCTCTGGATCACGAACGCCGCCGAAGCAGGCGTCTTCATCGTCTTCGCGAACGCGAACCCCGACGCCGGTTACAAAGGCATCACGGCCTTCCTCGTCGAGCGTGACTTCCCCGGCTTCCGCATCGGCAAGAAGGAAGACAAGACCGGCATCCGCGCCTCCTCCACCTGCGAGCTGATGTTCGAGGACTGCCACGTCCCGAAAGAGAACGTCCTCGGCGAGGCCGGCAAGGGCTACAAGATCGCCATCGAGACGCTGAACGAAGGACGCATCGGCATCGGCGCGCAGATGCTCGGCGTCGCCCGCGGCGCCCTCGAGTACGCCATCGCCTATTCGAAGGAGCGCAAGCAGTTCGGCAAGCCGATCTCCGAGTTCCAGGGCATCCAGTTCCAGATCGCCCAGGCGGCCACGGAGCTCGAAGCGGCCCGCCTGCTCGTCTACAACGCCGCCCGTCTCAAGGACGCCGGCAAGCCGTTCCTCCGCGAAGCGGCCATGGCCAAGCTCTTCTCCTCCCAGGTAGCCGAACGCGTGACGTCGATCTCCGTCGAGATCTTCGGCGGCAACGGCTACACGAAGGAGTACCCGGTGGAGAAGTTCTGGCGCGACTCGAAGATCGGCAAGATCTACGAGGGCACGTCCAACATGCAGTTGGCCACGATCGCCAAGACGATTCTCACGGAAAAGCTGTAGCCGATCTGATCTCGGAGTGCGGTGGCTCTGCCACCGCGGACAGACAAGAGTGTCTGTCCCACATTGAAGGTTGGTTTGAATGTGGGACAGACACTCCTGTCTGTCCGCGCCGCGGGCGCCCGGTTTGTCGCACTCCGAGATCATGACTGATCAACTCCGCCGCAGTTGGCTGACCAACGCCGCTGCCTGGACCGAGGCCGTCCGGGAGCAGCGCATCGCCAGCCGCCAGCTCGGTACCGACGCCGCGATCGTCGCGGCGGTCCTCGACCGATCCCCCCGCGACGTCCTCGACCTCGGCTGCGGCGAAGGCTGGCTCACGCGCGCCCTCGCCGCGCAGGGCATGACCGTCACCGGCGTCGACGTCTCCCCCGCCCTCATCGAGGCCGCCCACGCCCTCGGCGGCGGCACGTTCCAGACGCTCCCGTACGACGAGCTCGACACCCTCACCGCCACCTTCGACGTCATCGTGGCCAACTTCTCCCTCTTCGAGGAACAGCTCCCGGACGTGCGTCCCCTGCTGAATCCCGGCGGCGCGTTCATCATCCAAACGCTGCATCCCGCCTTCGCCGGTCCCCCGTACGCGGACGGCTGGCGCGTCGAGACTTTCGCCACCCTCCCCGGGTTCACCGAGGAGATGCCCTGGTACTTTCGGACCCTCGGGAGCTGGGTACGCGCTCTCGCCGATGCCGGTCTGAGGCTCGAAGAACTGCGCGAGCCGCTGCACCCGGAAACCGGAGTGCCGCTGTCGGTGATTTTCTGCTCGACGGTGCAACAGCGGTGAGACGTTCCCCGCATTCAGTGGCCGTCCACCGAAATTCGGTCAACGATCACCGAGATCCAGTTAACGATCACTGAGATTCGGTGAACGATCGCTGAGATTCGGTTAATTGCCGCCGAGATTCGGTCACCGTTAACCGGAAATCGGTCACCGTTAACCGAAAATCGGTCATCATCAACCGGATTTCGGTCACCATCAACCGAAAATCGGTCACCGGCAACCCGGATTCGGTCACCGTTAACTGAAAATCGGTTAACGACGACCGAAAATCAGTGAATAGCCACCGAGAATCACCCGCCTTGCACCTGCAGGAGCTGCGCGAAGCCGTCCGGTGAGAGGTGGGGCGGTGATCGTCCACTTTCTGACCCGCCACACGGGTCACAACCTGACCTCCTCGGTCAGAAATTGAGCCCTCATTCACTGCAAGTCGTTGATTCTACGTTCGTGTGGCGCGGCATCTCCGTTGCGCTAGTGCCATTCCGTTCAGGAGGAATGGAAGAAAATGAAACGGACGGCAATCACGGGAGTCCTGCTCGCGATCCTGCTCGCGGCGACGGCGCAAGCCAAGACCGGAGTGGTCTTCATCCACGGCAAAGGCGGCACTGACCTCGCCACCCCGAGCGTTGCGCGCGCTTACTGGGGTGAGGACATGATCCGCGCCACCACCAAAGGCTTCACCATCCCCCACCTCATCTGCTCGTACGACGGCACGCAGTACATGTGGGTGGCGGGCAACACGGTCGCGGGGCAGATCTACAACTGGATGACGGCCAACGCCATCGACGACATCGTCATCGAGACGCATTCGTTCGGCGGCGTCGTCATCCGCTGGATCCTCTCGAACCCGACGTACGACTCCCGCTACCAGCCGGTCATCAACCGCATCCGCTGGGTCAACTCGATCGCCCCGCCGAACGCCGGCAGCGAGGCGGCCAACGTCGCCGGCACGCTCTCCGGCTCCTGGCTCACGGGCTGGATGGTCAGCCTGGTCGGGCAGAACAACGACTCGACGCGCAACTGCACGACCTCGTCGATGAGCTACTACAACCAGTACTACCTCAAGGGCTCGGCCGGGCGTCCCGCGCTGCCGAAGTCGGTCTACAACATCGCCGGCACCGGCCTCTGGAACGACTATGTCCATTCCGAGGATTACGGGCTGGCGACGCTGTCCGGGATCGTCGGGATGCCGGGTGAGGACGACGGGATGGTCTCGCAGTACAGCGCGCAGGCCGTCGGCTACGTCTGGTTCACCACCCTGGCGAACCATCACCACAACCGCCGCAACGACTACCGCAAGATCGGCGATTCGCTCGCCACCGACTTTTGAGACGAGGTGAGACGATGAAGCGCACACTGATCCTTCTGCTGTTGCTGGCCTTCCCGGCCTCGCTCTTCGCCGCCGACGTCACGGGCCGCTTCGCGCCGCACGAAAAGTACGTCGCCCCGGCCGATCATGCCCCCGCCACCACCTCGCGCATGTTCGTGCGCACGGTGACGCGCGAAGCCACTTCGCTCGACATCCCGGCCGCCGGTGAGAGCGGCCTGCTGGTCTGGACGATTCCGGTCCGCAAGGCGGCCAGCCGTCTGCAGACGAACGCCGCCGACCGCATGCCGATGAGCGCCGCACTGACGACGCCGACCGGTGACGTGCTCCGTCCCGGCGACAACGGCGACGCCGCCCGCGGTCTCCGCCGCTTCCGCTTCGACTCCTCCGAAGTCGGCATCGAGCTGCCGCGCGGCATGCAGGAAGTGCTGCACGTCGAGCGGAGCGAAGCGGCCTCGTACCGCCTCGAGCTGCAGATGCCGGAAGACGTGGCCGGCGTGACGGTCGTCGCGGCCGAGCCGGACAGCCGCATCGTCCTGTCCACCTACGCCGCGCCGCTCTCCCGCCAGCCGGGTGAGCCGGTGACGCTCCGCGCCGAGCTGCGCGACGGCGAGGCCGCCATCACCGGAGCGCGCGTGACGGCCCGTCTGGCGACGCCGGACGGCAAGGCCGGCGCACCGCTGGAGCTCGTCGACGAAGGCAACGGGGTCTATCGCGTCGTGCTGACGGACCTCCCGTCCGCCACTGCCGGCGCCTGGCAGGTCCGCTTCGAGGCGGACGGCAGGACGGCGAACGGCACCCGCTTCGCCCGCACCGGCTCGGGCGAGCTGGTGAACGAACGGGGCGCGGCCCGCTTCGGCGAGATCTCCGCCACGATCGTCGACGGGAGCCTCCGCGTCACGGCCCCCACGGAGATCAAACGCGCCGGGATGTACCGCTTCGACGTCATCGTCGCCGGTGCCGCCGATGCGAACGGCGCCCGTCCCGCCCTGGCCTGGGGCGAAGGCGTGCGTAACCTCGCCGCCGGCTCGACGACTCTGACGCTCGACCTGCCGGCCGGCGTCACGTCGACCGACGGTCTGCAGTTCGACGTGCGGCTGCTCGGGTTGGATGAGGTGGGTGTGGCAGCACGCGTGGTGAAGTGAGCTGGTGATCCGCGTGGTCAGTGGCCGGTGGCCGGTTCAAACCGGCCACTGGCTACTGGCCGCCGATCGGTTGTTCGCCTTCGTCGATCGCGCGCTGGCGGCGCGCGAGGCGCTGCAGGAAGTCGTTGGCGATGCCGCCGGACGTGCGCCGCAGCGTCAGAAAGTAGACGGCCAGGGCGATGGCTCCGCCGATCCAGGCGAGCGTCCCCCACTCCCGCTGGGCCGGGTAAAACGGCCAGAGCATGAACAGCACGGCGCCGACGACCCCGGCGATGAGCATGAACACCCGCTGCGCTTTGGGGGCATCGACGTCCCGGTCGCAACGCATGCGCACGGTGCCGTCCGGTGCCCACGAGACGGTGCACTCCACTCCGCCGCTGGTGGCCACGCCCCGCCGCAACGGCAGCACGAACCGCCGCTCG
>DASWMP010000396.1:0-11346 GCA_036399695.1 Thermoanaerobaculia bacterium
CGCACGTTCCGCAAGCACCGACTGCTCGTCCTCGCTCAGCTCGATCCGATATGGCGTTGTCCACCTCACACCCGCCCTCCCCACCAACGTTTCCTCCTAGATTACTCCTGTGCGCGAATTTAGCGAATGGTGTACTAAGCGCGCTTACTTCCCCGTAAACGCCGCCTTCCGCTTTTCGCCGTAGGCGGCCAGCCCTTCCTTCGCGTCCTCGCTCTGGAAGAGTTGCTGCTGGAGCTCGCGCTCCAGCGCCAGGCCCTGCTCCATCGGCAGTTCCCAGCCGGTCTGCACGGCGCGCTTGATACGGCCTACCGCTTTCGAGGCGCGGTTCGGGGGGCAGAAGCTCCATGCGTACTCCATGACCCGGTCCCACCACTTCTTCCCGTCCTCTTCGGTGGGCCAGAGGTAATTGATCACGCCGAGGCGAAGGGCTTCCTCGTAGTCGTGGAGGCCGCCTTCGATCATCAGCTCGATCGACTTGGTCTTGCCGACGAGGCGCGACAGCCGCTGCGTGCCGCCGGTGCCCGGCAGGACGCCCAGCGCCACTTCCGGGAGGCCCCACTTGCCCGCGCCCTGCCGGGCGATGCGGATGTCGGCGGCCATCGCGATCTCGAGGCCGCCGCCGACGGTGTGGCCGTTCATCGCCGCGATGACGAGCTTCGGCGTCTGCTCGAGACGGTTCATCGTCTCGTTCGCATGGAGGCAGAAGTAGTACTTGAACTGGGGCGTGACCTCCGTGAGCATCTTGATGTTCGCCCCGGCGGAGAAGAACTTCTCGCCGGCGCCGCGGATCACGATCACGTGCACGTCGTCATCCATCCGCGCGCGGAGGATGCAGTCGTCGAGCTCGCGATTCATCTCGTAGGTGTAGGTGTTGGCCGGCGGATCGTTCAGCTCGAAGATCGCAACGCCTTTTTCCACGCGGTAATCGACCAGGGTCATGAATGCTCCTTCTGTCTGTCTATCGTCCGTCACCGAAGGAAATGCCGAGGCTGAGGGCGGTCTTGACCACTTCCCCCTGCGGATCGACGCTCTTCTGGCGGGAGACCGCGTCGCGGATCGGGACGGCGACGATCTTCTCTTCGCGTAGGGCGACCATCTGGCCGTACTCGCCGGTGGCGACGAGATCGGCCGCCGCCTTGCCGTAGCGGCTGGCGAGGATCCGGTCGAACGCGATGGGCGAGCCGCCGCGCTGGATGTGGCCGAGGACCGTCACGCGGATCTCCAGATCGATGTGCTGCTGGATGTCGGCCGCCACCTGATAGGCGATGCCGCCGAGCCGGCGTGAGGCCTTGTCGAGGTAGCTCTCTTCGCCGCCCACGCGCTTGGCCCCTTCGGCGACGACGATGATGTCGAACTTCGAGCCTTCCTGCTGCCGCTCGCGGATCGACCGGACGATCGACTGCGGGTCGTATTCGATCTCGGGAATCAGGATGATGTCGGCGCCGCCGGCGAGGCCGGAGTAGAGCGCGATCCAGCCGGCATTGCGTCCCATGACCTCCAGGATCATGACGCGGTCGTGACTCTCGGCCGTCGTGTGCAGGCGGTCGACGGCATCGGTAGCGACGGCCACGGCGGTGTGGAAGCCGAAGGTGTAGTCAGTGGCCTCGAGGTCGTTGTCGATCGTCTTCGGCACGGCCACCATTGGGATGCCCATGTCGCAGAGGCGCTGGGCGATCTTGAGCGTGCCGTCGCCGCCGATGGCGATGATGCCGTCGATGCCGAGCCTGTGGATGTTCTCCACGACTTCGGCGGAACGGTCGACGCAGGCGCTGCCGGGACCGCCGACGGGATACTCGAACGGGTTGCCGCGGTTGGTCGTCCGGAGAAGCGTCCCCCCTTTCGGCAGGATGCCGCGGATCGACTCGGGAGTCAGCGGAATGATGTGGTCGGTCAACAGCCCTTCGAAGCCGGACTGAATTCCGACGACTTCGAGGTCGTAATCACGGGACAAAGTACGGACGGCGGCGCGAATCACGGCATTGAGCCCGGGACAGTCGCCGCCACCAGTGAGGATTCCAATCTTCTTAGGCATAGCGGGCGAAGGGTAGCAAAAAGGGCTCCGCCCGGGGCTCGGGGCTCGGGGCTCGGGGCTCAGTGGGTGTCAGGCACGAGGTTCCGGGGAGTGACACGCGGGATACTCCCCAAACCTCGGGTCGGACACCCACTGGGCCCAGGGCCCCGATCCCCGACCCCCACCCTAGGTGGCACTAGCGTTGCTCAACAGTAACGTGCCGGCCTTTAGCGCCGGCCAACGCTGGAGGATAAATGAACATCATCGGATGGTTGCTTTTTGGTCTGGTCGTCGGCGCGATCGCGAAGTTCCTGATGCCGGGGCGTGATCCGGGTGGCTGGATCGTCACCATTCTTCTCGGTATCGCCGGCTCGTTCGTCGGAGGCTTCCTGGCCACGACGCTGCTCGGCAGAAACGATTCGACGGCTGGCTGGATCGGCTCGATCATCGGCGCGATGGTCCTGCTGCTCGTCTACCGCCTGATCGTCGGCAGACGCCGCACTGTCTGACGACTCCGGATCCCGTTTTTCAGCACTCTCCTACCAATCCACTCTCCTGGACCCCCTTTTCGGACAGGCCCCGCGCGTCGCGGGGCCGTTTTTGTTTCGTAACGGTCTGAAAACGAAACAAACGTGCGGCTGCGGCGTCTGAAGACGCGGGAATGTGTGGTGAACGTGTGGCACTTACGCTGCACGACGCACCCTCTAGCCCGCGTCGTTCTCTTCGTTCACCAGGAGGAGTCAATCAAACCTATGAGTCAGTCGACAAAACGCATTCTTTCCACGATTGCGATCGTGATCGCGTCGGTTGCCTTCGGTGTCCTCGTCAGCGCCGATCTCGGACTGATGCGGAAATCGAGCGCGCAATCGGCAATGCAGGCCCCCGCCGGCGCCGTCACGGCCGTCACCATTCCCTCGTTCGCCGACGTCGCGTCGCGCGTCGCACCCGCCGTCGTCTCGATCGAATCGACCGAGATCGTCCGCGGCAGCGACATGCGCCGCCGCAACGGCGGTACCGATCCGTTCGAGTTCTTCTTCCCCGATCCGCGCCGCCGCGGCCAGGAAGAAGATGACGAGCGCCGCGAGCAGAGCGGTGGCTCCGGCTTCATCATTTCCAACGACGGCTACATCCTGACGAACAACCACGTCGTCGAAGGCGCCGCAAAGGTCGAAGTCGTCTACGGCGAGGACGAGAACGGCAACGGCGCCCGCCGCACGACGGCCAAGATCGTCGGCCGCGATCCCGCCACCGACCTCGCCCTGCTCAAGATCGATCTCGGCAACCAGCTTCCGTTCGTTCCGCTCGGCGACTCGGACCGCATCCGCAAGGGCGACTGGGCCATTGCCATCGGCAATCCGTTCCAGTTCGAGAACACCCTCACGGTCGGCGTCATCTCCGCCAAGGGCCGCTCGCTCGGCCTGTCCCGCGAGACGTCGTCGTTCGAGAACTTCATCCAGACCGACGCCGCCATCAACTTCGGCAACTCCGGCGGCCCGCTCCTCAACATCGCCGGTGAGGTCATCGGCATCAACACCGCCATTCGCGGCGGCGCGCAGGGCCTCGGCTTCGCCACGCCGATCAATACCGCCAAGCGCCTCATCCCGCAGCTCAAGCAAGGCAAGGTCACGCGCGGCTACCTCGGCATGCAGATCAGCGACGTGAACGAGGAGACGAAGGAAGCGTTCAGCCTTCCGGAAGCTCGCGGCGCGCTGGTCCAGATCGTCGAGCCGGGCAAGCCCGCCGACAAGGCCGGCATCCAGCACGGCGACGTCATCGTCGAAGTGGATGGCAAGCCGATCCGCAACAATCGCGAGCTCATCGACCAGATCTCCTACCTCCCGGTCGGTTCGAACGTGAAGATCACGCTCATCCGCAACGGCGAGCGCCGCGTCGTCACGGCCAAGACGGCCGAACGCCCGCTCGATAGCGACGAGACGGAGGAAGAAGAGACCGCGATCGAGCCGACGCGCAACAAGCTCGGCATGTCGGTCAGCGACATCACGCCGACCTGGCGCCAGCAGTTCAGCATCCCGGACAACCTTCAGGGCGTCGTCGTGACGAGCGTGAAGAACGTCTCGGCCGCCGGTGAAGCCAACATCTCAGAAGGCGACGTGATCAGCGAAGTGCAGGGCCAGCGCGTTGCGTCGGTCGAGCAGTTCCGCCAGTCGATCGACCGCTTCAAGACCGGTCAGCGCATCCGCATGTACGTCACCAGCCCCGCCCGCGGCACCGGCGGCGGTGGTGCCGGCTACCGCATCCTGCAGGTGCCTTAGGCCAGGGATCAGGAGTCGGGACTCAGGGCTCGGGGAAACCCGGGCCCTTTTTGTTTGTGTGTTTTTGGTTGTTGGTTTTTGGTTGTTGGTGCTCCGCGGCGCGGGGCTCAGCGTGAAGCGGAGCACCAGAAACAACAACCAACGACCGAAAACCGATGACAACGACCCGCACCGGCCATCGACCGCCACTACAATCCGCGCGTGACCGACGAACACTACATGCGCCACGCTCTCGAGCTCGCGGAGCGTGGGCGCTTCTCCACGAGCCCTAACCCGATGGTCGGCTGCGTGATCGTGCGCGACGGCGCGGTCCTGGCCGAAGGCTGGCACCGGCGCGCGGGCGAGCCGCACGCGGAGATCGAAGCGTTGCGCAACTGCCCGGACCCCCGCGGCGCCACGCTCTACGTGACGCTCGAGCCCTGCGCGCACCATGGGCGCACCGGCCCCTGCGCGGAGGCGGTCGTGGAAGCGGGTGTGGCGCGCGTGGTCATCGCCATGACGGATCCGAACGAGCTGGTGAATGGACGCGGCATCGAACGGCTGCGCGAGGCCGGCATCGAGGTCACGACCGGCATCCTCGACGCCGAAGCCCGCAGGCTCAATGAGAAGTTCATCTGGGCCGCGACGCAGAAGCTGCCGTTCGTCGTCCTGAAAGCAGGCATGACGCTCGACGGCAAGCTGGCCACCGTCGCCCGTGAATCGCAATGGATCACGTCAGAAGCGGCGCGTGAGCGCAGTCTCTCGCTGCGCGAAGAAGTGGACGCGATCCTCGTCGGCAGCGGTACCGTACGCGCCGACAACCCTCGCCTCACCCGCCGTCTCGGCCTCGCCGGCGGCATCACTCCCTGGACCCGTGTGGTCCTCGACGGCGACGGTGAGACCGAGCCGCACGCGCAGATCCTCGGCGGCGACCGCACGATCCTCTTCACCAGCAAGCCAGGCCGCTACGAGCCATCCATGGGCCTGGAGATCGTGCCCACCGATGGCCGCGTCGACCTGGAGCGCGTTCTCGGCGAGCTGCACGCCCGAGGCATTCAATCCGTGCTCGTCGAAGGAGGCGCCGTCGTCCACTCGGACTTCATCCGCCGCGGCCTCTGGCAGAAGATGGTCGTCTTCATCGCCCCCATGATCGTCGGCGGCGCCGAAGCCCCTTCGATTTTCAGCGGCGAAGCCGTGAGCCGGTTGACAGACGCCTACCGCTTCCGCTTTGATCGCGCCGAATTCGTAGGCAACGATCTGATGATCACGGCCTATCCCGTGTAGCAGAGACGTTGGTTGTTGGTTTTTGGTTGTTGGTCAAACCAGAGAACCAAAGCCCAACCAAAAAGCCCAAACCAACAACCAAAAACCAACAACCAACAACCAATGTTCACCGGCATCATCAATCATCACGGCACGATCGAGCAGTACGAGAAGCTCGCTTCGGGGGCGCGGCTGCACATCCGGACTACGGATGCGGAGCCGTTCGTGCGGGGGGAGTCGCTGGCCGTCAATGGGGTCTGCCTGACGGTGCTGCCCGAGGCGGACGGTGCACTGACGGCGGACCTGTCGGATGAGACGCTGGCGAAGACGACGCTGCGGACGCTCGGCACCGGGATGCGCGTCAACGTCGAGCGCGCGCTCGCGGTGGGTGACCGTCTCGGCGGGCACATCGTGCAGGGGCACGTCGACACGGTCGGTACGCTCATCTCCATCCAGTCGGAAGGAGACTTCGCGGTCTATCGCTGGAGCTATCCGGAGGAGTTCTCGGAGCTGGTCGTGAGCAAGGGCTCGATCGCCATCGACGGTGTGTCGCTGACGATCGTCGATCCAGATGCGACGAGCTTCGGCGCCGCGCTCATCCCCGAGACGCTGCGCCGCACGAATCTCGGTACGGCGAACATCGGCAGCGCCGTCAACCTGGAATTCGACATGGTGGCCAAGTACATCCGCAGCCTCGTCGCCCCCTACGTGCGGCGATGATCGTCTACCGCAAGGGGACGCCGTTGCGTGTGCGACGCTCCCCCGCGCCCGAGCCGCCGTTCTGGGCGGCGACCACGGTGGCCCCTTACTCACCGCGCCGCGCCACCCCGATCGCCATCGACTACCTCGACCTCCGCGCCACCGGCAGCGAAAAGCTGGAGGTCGGCGTCGCCGATAACGTGCGCGGCGAGCTGGAACGGCGCAATCCGCAGGAGCCGGTGTTCATCGAGGCCACGGAAATGGCCGAGGAGATCTTCCGGCGCGGCGAGAGCGCGCTGGAGCTGTGCGAGGAGTGGAAGCGCGGAGCGATCCATCTCGTCTCCACCCGCGGAGCACTGCCGGAACGTGCGGCGTCGACGGCCACGATCGTGATCGCGGCCTGGCCGCTGGAGCTGACGCGGCTCGGCGAGCTGTTCGACGAAGCGCGCCGCCGCGAGCTGCGCTGGGGCGTCGCGGTGCCGGTGATCTATCCCGTGACCACGGACCTCGAGGTCCTGGCGAAACTGGCGGAGCTGGCCGTCGGTGCGGCGTTCCTCGCGCCGCTGCCGATCGAGCTCGATCCGACGGCGAAGCAGGCACTCGCCGCCGAGCGGGACGACGACACCTACGCCATGCTCTTCCACTCGGACGTCGAGCCGCTGCACACCGCCACGGAGCGCCATCTCGCCGCCCTCGCCGAGGAGCACGGCATGGCCGACTTCATCCTGCCGCCCCGTTGGGAGGAAAAGTCGAACTGGAACGGCGCGGTGCTCCTGACGCTGACGGCGTCGCGCATGATCGCGATGGAGCAGGACCTCGACCTCGCCGGGACGTTGGCCCGGTCGGCGCGGCTGGTCGCGGAGCTGGACAAGCCGATCGCCCGGATCGCCGAAGCGGCCAGCCTGGCCATCGTGGAAGCGCTGGACGAGACAAGCGTGGAGATCCTCACGGAATGGATCGAGACCGGCAGCGCCGGGTTCGTCGATTTCGTGAATCGGCGCTGGCGGCTAAGGCGAGATCACGGTGTCGGGTGAAACCGTGAGGGAGCGATGGGACAGATGAGAGAGATGGGACCTATGGGAGTTATGAAAGTGCGGGGTTCCCATCGGTCCCATCTGTCCCATAGGTCCCATCGTTTCTCTCGTCACTTTCCCTTGCGATGCTCGACTTTCACCCGCGTCCGGATGCCGCCGCGGATGTAGAAGTCACCTTCGACTTCGAGGAAGCGGGGATCGAGCGCGCTGAGCAGATCGTCCGCAATGCGGTTCGTCACCGCCTCATGAAACGCCCCCTCGTCGCGGTAGGACCAGAGATACAGCTTCAGCGACTTCAGCTCGACGCACCTGGCGTCCGGCACATAGCGAATCCGGATCGTCGCAAAGTCCGGCTGCCCCGTCATCGGACAAAGACAGGTGAACTCCGGCGCCTCGAACGAGATCTCGTAGTCGCGCTGGGGGTTGGGGTTGGGGAAGGTGTCGAGTTGGCGCGTGGGCGTGGGCATGGCGTTGTCCGTTGCTCGTTGTCGGAAGATGTTTTTGGTTTTTGGTTGTTGGTTTTTGGTTTTTGGTGGGGGACCGTTGGGCGGTGGTCAGTGGTCGGTGCTACTCGTGGTGATCGGCTCGCTGGGGAAAGATCCCGTTCGGTCCCAGGTTGCGGAGCACCAAAAACCGAAAACCAAAAACCAAAAACCGCCTCCTGACA
Source organism: Thermoanaerobaculia bacterium (assembly GCA_036399695.1). Lineage (GTDB taxonomy): Bacteria > Acidobacteriota > Thermoanaerobaculia > Gp7-AA8 > Gp7-AA8 > DASVEE01. The sequence continues at coordinate 7,927 of DASWMP010000396.1, forward strand.
ACGAGCAACGGACAACGCGCGCAAAGCGCGCTCACCGCTTCACGGGCGCTGCCGCCATCAGCTTCTGATTCAACTCCTTGATGCGTTCCTGGAGCTGGTTGATCTTGGCCTGGGCATCGGCGCGGAGGCGTTCGTTTTCGGCGCGCATGCGGGCGATTTCTTCGTCTTTCTGGTTCTGGCCGCTCTGGAACTGGTTGAGCTGCTGGCGGAGGAAGTCCACGTCGTGGCGGAGGCCTTCGAGCTGTTCGTCCTTGTCTCCCAGACGGGAGCGCCACTGCACTTCCTGCTCTTCATAGAGCCGCTTGATGTCCATCAGCTCGGTGATCTGCGAAAAATCGGAGTAACTCGGGGCCATGTCTCCTCCCTGGCGGACGCGCTCTTCGATCTGCGGGAAGAGCTTGCGGAGCTTCAGCGACAGGTCGTCGGGGTCGCTGGCGAGTCCCATCGCGTCCTGATACGAAATCTTCTGATGCACGAGCAGCGAGATCAGCGACTGATTCATCGACTGCATGCGATAGAGGCCGACCGAGCCCTCCATCTCCTCGAGGATGTCCTTCGTGTTCCCCTCCTCGACCAGCTTGGCGATGCGGGGGGAGTTCTTCAGGACTTCCACGGCGGCCGTCATCTTGCCGTCCAGCGTCTTGACGAGCTTGAGCGAGACGATGCCGCGCAGCACGAGTGAAAGCTGCGCGCGGATCTGCTTGTGCTGGTCCGGCGGGAAGGCGTCGACGATGCGGTCGATCGTCTGCGCCGCGTTGTTCGTGTGCAGCGTCGAGAAGACGAGGTGGCCCGTCTCCGCGGCGGTGAGCACGGTCTGGATCGTCTCCACGTCGCGCATCTCCCCGACCATGATGATGTCGGGGTCCTGGCGCATGGCGTTGCGCAGCGCTTCCTTGAAGCTCGGCGTGTCGGTGCCGACCTCGCGCTGCGAGATCGCCGCGGTCTTGTCCTGGAAGAGGAACTCGATCGGGTCCTCGATCGTCACGACGTGCAGCGGCTCGTGCTCCGCAATCTCGGCCAGCATCGCCGCGAGCGTCGTCGATTTGCCCGACCCGGTCGGGCCGGTGACGAGGACCAGGCCGTCCGGGATCTGCGTCAGCTCGCGGATCGCCTGCGGCAGCTCGAGCTGGTCGATGGCCATGACGTTGATCGGGATGCGGCGGAACACCGCCCCGACCGTCCCCCGCTGCATGTACATGTTGCAGCGGAAGCGCGCCACGCCCGGCACCCCGTAACCGAAGTCGACCGACTGCAACGCGTCGAACTTCTCCCGCTGCACCCGATTCAGCAGCGGCAGCAGCAGCTTCTCCAGATCCGACGGACGCAGCGCCTCGGCCTTGATCGGAATCAGCTTCCCCTGCACCCGGATCAACGGCGGACGCATCGGCTTGAGGTGAAGGTCCGACGCCGACTGCTTGGCCATGTAGACCAGCAGGTCATTCAGCGAGAAAGGGGGATGCTCCGCGGCGACAGGCGTGGGGACGGTACTCATGGGCGGGAGGGATTATAGCGAGAGGAGCGTGTGTGCTGGATCACGTTTGGGTGGAGGGGCAGAAGTGAAAGACTTTGAAGTCAGAACGCAGAACGCAGAATGCAGAATGCAGAAGCTCTCAATTCGTCGTTCTGCGTTCTGCGTTCTGCGTTCAGGGTTTCTTCCCACGCATGACGCTGTCGAGGATCATCAGAAACGCTTCCTGCTGCTTGGCCTCGGTTTTGTTGATCACGGCGATGGTTTCGCCGATGCGGAAGCGCTGGTGGAGCTCGTCGGCCGAGTGGGAGGACGTCACGACGATCCGGCGCGGCGGCAGGCCCTTCTGGCGGGCGTAGTCGACGAACTTCTTACCGTCCATTCCGGGCATCTCGAGGTCGACGATGAGCAGGTCGATGGAGTCGTCGATCTTCGGCAGCGCGTCGTACGGGTGGCTGTAGGTCTCGACCGCCGCCAGCTCCGAGTAGCGTTGCAGGATGAAGTTCGACCAGAGGTCGCAGTAGGCGGTGGAGTCGTCGACGATGACGACCCGCTTGGCTTTGGCTTCGGTCATTTGCGGCGTTTCGCCGGCTTGCTGGCAACGGCGGCGGCGGCTTTCGGGCGGACATCGTACCTGACGCTGCCGCCGACGATGGTGGCGACGACGCGCCCCTGCAGCATCTGGCCGATGAACGGCGAGTTCGCGGCTTTGGAGACGAACTCTTTCGAGATCTCGACGCGGGCCTCGAGATCGACCAGCGTGACGTCGCCGAGGTTGCCGGCGGCGAGCGTGCCGCCGGGGAGGCGGAAGATGCGCGCCGGACCGGTGGAGAGCAGCTCGACGAGACGGGGGAAGTCGATGACCTGCTGCCGCACGAGCGCGTCGTGGCAGACGGCGAAGGCGGTCTCGAGACCGGTGACGCCGAAGGGCGCCACGTCGAACTCGACGTTCTTCTCGTCGTAGTGATGCGGCGCGTGATCGGTGGCGATGGCGTCGATGGTGCCGTCGGCGAGGCCGGCCAGGATCGCTTCGCGATGCTCGTTGCTCCGGAGCGGCGGGTTCATCTTCAGGTACGTGCTGAACGACTGCACCGCCTCATCGCCCAGGGCGATGTGATGCGGCGTGACTTCGCAGGTCACGTCCACCCCTTCTTCACGCGCACGGCGGACCGCATCGACGGCGCCGGCGGTGGAGAGGTGGGCGATGTGCAGGTGCGCTTTGGTGAGGCGGGCCAGGATGACGTCGCGGGCGACGAGCGTCTCTTCCGACGCCGCCGGGATGCCGCGCATGCCGAGGAGGGTGGAGAAATAGCCCTCGTGCATGACGCCGCCTTCATTGAGGTTGGCGTCTTCCTCGTGCGCGATGACCGGCATGCCGAGCATCGACGCGTACTCGAGCGCGCGGCGCATGAGCTGCGCGTTATAGACCGGCTTGCCGTCGTCGCTGATGCCGACGCAGCCGGCCGCGTGGAGGTCGGCCAGCTCGGCCATCTCCTCCCCTTTCAGCCCCTTGCTCACCGCGCCGATCGGGTACACCCGGCAGGAGCCGTTGCGCGCCGCTTCGGCCAGCACCATCTCGGTGACGGCACGCTCGTCGTTCGGCGGCACCGTGTTGGCCATCGCACAGACGGCCGTGTAGCCGCCCGCGACGGCCGCGCGCGTCCCGGTGGCGATCGTCTCCTTGTGCTCCTGTCCGGGCTCGCGGAGATGGGTGTGCAGGTCGATGAAGCCGGGCGTGGCGACGAGGCCTGTCGCGTCGAAGACCTCGACGTTCGCCGCCTTCAGTTTCCTGTCGACCTTCGTGACGACACCATCCTCGATGAGGATGTCGAGCTGCGCGTCGAGCTCCTGCGAAGGATCGACGACCCGGGCGTTCTGGATGAGGAGGTTCATAGCGATCACATGAATGCAGAACGCTGAGCGCAGAACGCAGAACGAGGAAAAGAGAGCGT
>DASWMP010000397.1:0-6395 GCA_036399695.1 Thermoanaerobaculia bacterium
CCGAGATGGCTTCGCGGCCTTATCATTCTCCCGGCACTCGCCAACCCATGTCCTCCGACACCCGCCTTCTGATCGCGGTCCGCGTCGTGGTCGTGACCACGCTGCTGTTCGCGTCGCTGATCATTCAGTACACCGTCAGCGACGTCCTGCCGATCGATTACCTCTACATCACCGCGGCCGTCACGTACGTCCTCACGCTCTTCTACATCGCGCTCGGCCACCTCGTGCCGTCGCGGCAGATCAACCTGATGCTGCAGACCGGCGGCGATCTGCTCGTCGAGACGCTGCTCGTCTACTTCACCGGCGGACTCGATTCGCCGTTCTCGTTCCTCTATCTCGTCTCCATCATTACCGCGTCGATGCTGCTCTATCGCCGCGGCGGGCTGCTCGCCGCGTCCGGCGCCGTCATCCTCTACGGCGCTCTCGCGGACCTGATGTACTACAACATCCTCCCGCTGCCCGAGCAGTCGCTCTTCCTCCCCACGAGCTGGACCTCGTCGCGTCTCTACTTCAACATGGCGACGAACTTCGCCGGCTTCTACGCCACGGCGCTCCTCACGTCCTACCTCTCCGAGAAGCTGCAGAAGACGGCCAAAGAGCTGGACGCCAACCGCCAGAACCTCGCCGAGCTCAAGGCGCTCAACCAGAACGTCGTCGACTCCATCCCCTCCGGCCTCATCACCGTCTCGCCGTACGGCACCGCCACGTTCGTGAACCCCGCCGGCAGCCAGATCCTCAAAGTGCCGACGCACGCGATCCTCGGCCGCCACGTGACGGAGCTGGAGTTCTTCACGATCGAGGAGTGGAACCAGGTCCGTCCCCAGCTCGCCGAAGGGAAAGTCGTGCGCCTGGAGACGACCATCGGCACGGATGGCGACGAGCTGAGTATCGGCTTCGCCATCAGCCCGCTGCACACGCTCGAAGGGACCTCCGCCGGCTACACGCTCATCTTCCAGGACCTCACGGAGATGAAGAAGCTGGAAGCGGAGCTGCGGCTGAAGGACCGCATGGCCGCGGTGGGCGAGCTCTCCGCCGGCATCGCCCACGAGATCCGCAACCCGCTGGCCGCCATCGCCGGCTCGGTGCAGATGCTCAAGAAATCGAGCGCTCTCACGCCGCAGGAACAGCGGCTGATGAACATCGTCCTGAAGGAATCGGAGCGGCTCAACAAGTCGATCGCCGAGTTCCTCCGTTTCGTCCGCCCGCAGGAGAAGCGGGCGCTCGAGTTCGACGTCGCCGCCAGTCTCGGCGAAACGCTCGACCTGCTCGCGAACTCGCCGGAGCTGCGTCCCGATCACCAGATCCGCCGCGAGATCGACCCGCCGTCGTTCCAGCTCATCGGCGACGCCGACCAGATCCGCCAGGTCTTCTGGAATCTCGCCCGCAACGCCGTGCAGGCCATGCCCCAGGGGGGCGAGCTGACGGTACGTACGGTCATCGTGGACGACGCCTACCACATCGTTTTCGCCGACAACGGCCGCGGCATGTCGGACGCCGACCTGCGCCGGCTCTTCCAGCCCTTCCGCACCAACTTCCCCTCCGGCACGGGCCTCGGCATGGCCATCTCGTACCGCATCGTCCAGGAGCACGGCGGCCGCATCGACGTGCAGTCGCGCGAAGGGGCCGGCTCGTCCATCACCGTCGCCCTGCCGCTCAAAGCGACGGTGCGCGCCGCGTCATAACGGATAAACTGCACCCGCGTGGAAGACCGCATCCTCAATCCCGAGCCCGAGCCCGAAGATCTCCAGGCCGACCTATCGCTGCGGCCCAAATGGCTGCGCGAATACATCGGCCAGAACAAGGTCAAGGCGAACCTCGAGATCTCCATCGCCGCCGCTCGCAAACGTGGCGAAGTGCTCGATCACGTCCTGCTCTTCGGCCCCCCCGGTCTCGGCAAGACGACGCTGGCCAGCATCATCGCCAACGAGATGAACGCCAGCCTGCGCGTCACGTCCGGTCCGGCGCTCGAGAAGCCGGGAGACCTGGTCGGCATCGTCACGAACCTGGAAGCCGGCGAGACGCTCTTCATCGACGAGATCCACCGCATGTCCGCGCCCGTCGAGGAAATCCTCTACTCGGCGATGGAAGACTTCCACATCGACGTCGTCATCGGGCAGGGTCCGGCCGCGCGGACGATGAAGTTCGAGCTCCCCCGCTTCACGCTCATCGGAGCGACGACGCGCGCCGGCCTGCTCACCGCGCCGCTCCGCGCCCGCTTCGGCATCGTCCACCGGCTCGATTTCTACGACGTCGACGCCCTGACGATCATCGTCCGCCGCTCCAGCGAGATCCTCGATATCCCCATCGACAAAGAAGGGGCCATCGAGATCGCCCGCCGCAGCCGCGGTACGCCGCGTATCGCCAACCGCCTCCTCCGCCGCGTCCGCGACTTCGCGGAGGTGCGCCATGAGGGAAAGGTGAACGTGGCCATCGCCCGCGAAGCGCTGCACATGCTGGAAGTGGACGACTACGGCCTCGACGAGATCGACCGCAAGCTCCTGACGACGATCATCGAACGCTTCGGCGGCGGCCCTGTCGGCGTCAGCGCACTGGCCTCATCGATCGCCGAGGACCGCGGGACCATCGAAGACCTCTACGAGCCCTACCTCATCCAGATCGGCTTCCTCCAACGCACCCCCCGCGGCCGCGTCGCCAGCCGCACCGCCTACGAGCACCTCGGGTACCCGCTGAACATGGCCAGGAATCAGCGGGATTTGTTTTAGAGGCGCGTTGTCCGGGTCCCGTTGTCCGTTGCTCGTTGTCCGTTGTCCGTTGTCCGTGCGTTGCTCGGCGGACAGCTTCGCAAAGCGGAGCACGGAAAACGGACAACGGAAAACGAGCAACGGACAACGAGCAACGTGCCTCTTCTACTTGGCCGCCACGTCCCGCAAAAACATCTCGCGCGGCTCCTCCAGAAACGTCGGCGGCTCCCCGCCGCGGCCCGACGCCTCCACGATGAGAATGTGCGACAGCCCCTCAAAGTCGGCCTGCCATTCGTGCCGCTCGATGCCATGCAGCTCGGGATGCTCGCTCACCCCATACTCCCGGCGCACCACGGAGGCGAACCCCGCATCCAGCAGCGAAGCGCGCAACGTCCCCTCGTTCCAGAGGAACTGGTGCCCCCACCCATGAAAGGCCCGGTTGATGGCGAAGCAGGCCAGCACCTCCTCCTCCTTCGTCAGCACCTTCTTGTAATGCGACGCCCAGACCCAGTCGAGATTCGGCGTCGAGAGCCGCAACACCCCGTCGTCCCCAAGCGCCCGCCGGCACTCCCGCATGAACGCGAGCGCGGCAGGGTAGGGCAGGTGCTCGATGAAGTGCTCCGCATAGACGAAGGACGCGTCCTCGAACGGCAGCCCCTCCGTCACGTCCAACACCCGATCGACACCCTCGTAAGGCGCCACGTCGATGTTGATCCACCCGTCCATGCGAATCGGCCCGCAGCCGATGTGGAGGCGGAGACGGTTGTTGGTTGTTGGTTTTTGGTTGTTGGTTCCGTCGGTCACGCGTGGATTCTCCTACCAACAACCGGCAACCAAAAACCAAAAACGCGCGACGCTAGTCGCGCCTGTAGTGCGCCCCACGCGAGGCGGGATTGCGGATGGCGGCTTCGGCGACCAGCGTCGCCATCTGCTGGCCGTGGAACAGCTCGACGATCGACTTGCTGATCAGCGCCTCGTGGTAGTACTTCGTCAGGCGCGAGCCCAGATTGCGCATGTCCGCTACGCCGCGCTTCAGCCGCTCGTACGTGCGGACGATCCCGACGTAGTTCCACATCGAGTGCTGGATCGTCGTCCAGTCCTGGAGGATCAGCGCAGGGTCCTCGAGATTCTCGCGGCCCGGCATCAACCAGTCCGGAACTGTCGAGAACATCACGTCGGGGACCGTTCCTGTCCCTGCCGGGAGCGACGAAAACGCACGGTGCACCGATGCCGAGGCCTTCGAGTTGCCGCTCTCCAGCTTCGTGCGGATCGATTGTGCCGCGTAATAGCCCCACGTCAGCCCTTCCAGCAGCGACGTCGACGCCAGACGATTCGCACCGTGCAGGCCCGAGCAGGACGTCTCGCCAATCGCGTACAGGCGCGACAGCGTCGTCTCGCCGCTCGTGTTCACCAGCACGCCGCCGCAGAAATAGTGCGCCGCCGGCACCACCGGGATCGGATCCTTCTCGATGTCCACGCCGATTTCCGAGCACGCCTTGCGGATGTTCGGGAAGCGCTCCGCGATCGGCTGATGACCGTTATAGAAGTTCGCCAGATCCAGATAGACGAACTCCTCCTTGTTCACCGTCATCTCTTCCACGATCGCGCGCGCCACGATGTCGCGGGGCGCCAGGTCCTTCAGCTCCGGCGCGTACTTTTCCATGAAGTACTCGCCCTTCTGATTGCGCAGCCGGGCCCCTTCACCGCGCAGCGCTTCCGAGATCAGGAAGTGATTCGCCTTCTTGTCCGCCAGCGCCGTCGGGTGGAACTGCACGTACTCCGCGTTCATGATCCGCGCGCCGGCCCGCGACGCCATCACCACGCCGTCGCCGATCGCGCTGCGCGTATTCGTCGAGTGCAGGTAGATCTGCCCCACGCCCCCCGTCGCCAGCACCGTGAAATCGGCAAAGACCGTGTAGACGTCGTTGGTCGTGTTGTCCAGCAGGTACGCGCCGATGCACTCGTTCGTCAGCCGGTAGCGGATCTGGATGTCCGTCGGATGGTGATGCGTCGTCAAAAGATCGATCGCCGTGACGTCGGTGACGAGCGTGATGTTCGGCTCGTCCTTGACCCGGTTCAGCAGCGAGATCTCGATGGCCCGTCCGGTCGCGTCCCCCGCGTGAATGATGCGCGAGACCGAATGCGCACCTTCGTTCGTCAGGTCGAGCTCACCCTCGTCCGTCGTGGAGAAAGGCACATGCATCTCGTCGAGCAGCAGCTCCTTGACGACGCGTGGCCCCTCTTCAGCCAGGAAGGTCACGGCCTCCTGGTTCGAGACCCCTGCCCCGGCCCGCATGATGTCGTCCACCAGCTTCGCCGGCGAGTCCCCTTCGCCCTGGTAAATGATCCCGCCCTGCGCCCAGAAGGTGTTGCAGTCTTTCGGGTCTTTGGCCTTGGTGACGAGCAGCACTTTGATGCCGGCGCTGGCGAGCGCGAACGCCGCGGTCAGCCCGGCGATCCCGGTTCCGATGACGAGGACGGGATAGTGGCCGCGGTTCTCCAATTTCGACACGGGGCGTATTCTACCCGGCACCGTGAAAACAAAGTTCCCGCTGATGTTCGCCGCATTCTTCCTGCTGACCGGCTACACGGTGAGGGATCTCGGCACGCTTCCGGGCGGCGGCGCGAGCGTTGCGCTGGCGATCAACAACCGCGGCAACGTCGCCGGCTACGCGTTCAACGCCGCCGGCGTGCAGCGTGCGATGTGGTGGAAACCTTCGAGCGGCGTCTATCTCGAGATCCCCACGCCTGTCATCCCCGGCAGCATCACGCACGCCGCCGACCTGAACGACTTCGACGTCGTCGTCGGTCGCATGGGCACGAGCATCTCCCCCTCGCACGCCTTCGCCTGGTGCCCGGGCTGCAGCCTTCTGGACCTCGGCACGACGAGCACGCACGAGAGCCGCGCGTTCGGGATCAACAACGCCAACGACGTCGTCGGCCAGTGGGTGACGCCCGGCACGCCGCCGCTCGTCGACGCCGTGAAATGGCCCGGCGCCAGCACCACCCGCGTCCTCATGAGCGGCTTCGGCGGACGTCTCGACTGGTGCGACGCCATTTCCGATATCCCCCGCGCCGTCGGCACGTCCGCGAATCTCTCCCGCATCCGCCGCGCGATTCTCTGGGACGGTAAGAAGGCCCTCAACCTCGGCACGCTCGGCGGCGCGAACAGCTTCGGCCGAGCCTTCATCGTCCGCGCCTGGCCCGATCCCTACTTCACGCAGACTTTCGTCGTCGGTGAATCCGAGTTTCCCGGCGGCGGCTTCGATACCCGCGCCTTCCTCTGGACCGCCTGGATGATGACGGATCTGGGCACGCTCCCCGGCTGGTACGGTTCACGCGCCTATGGCATCAACAAGGATCTCCAGATCGTCGGCCAAGCCTACGATTCCCCCGGCGGCGGCAACCATCGCGCCGTCCTCTGGGACAGCACCGGGATCCACGATCTCAACGATCTGATCTCCGACCCCGACTGGCTCCTCGGCGTCGCCTATGACATCAACGACGCCGGCCAGATCGTCGGCCACGGTACCCACAAAGGCACCCCCCGAGCCTTCCTGCTCGAGCCTTAGCTGCGTGGCGACAGGGCTACGACCGGGAGCGCCTCCGGCGGGCGGCCACGGGCCGCAAGCGCTTGTTGCCTCAGGCTCGGCGCACCGCGTCGCGCTGAACACGTTTGTAAGTAGGGTCGAC
>DASWMP010000398.1:0-22985 GCA_036399695.1 Thermoanaerobaculia bacterium
ACACGTTCGGAGCGGTAACGGCCGCCGAGGCTATGCCAACCAGCGCTGCGGGCCGTGCCCGCCCGCCGGAGGCCTCCCGTCGTCCCCGTCGCCCCGTCACCGTGACTCCCATTTGCGGCGGAGGGGGTCGTAGCGGAGGACGCGGATGCGGCCGGTGGCGCCGTAGACGCGGACCACGTACGTCGTGCCGTTGCCGTCGTTGAGATAGATCGAGCCTGGGGTGGACTCGCCGATTGGGGAGAACGAGCAGATCGTCGATTTGTTGAACTGCACCGGGGATTTCGAGGGCGGGAGCTTGTCGCCGTCCGGATCGACGATCGTTTCGTTCGGGAGCTCGATGCGTGCGGCGCGGGCTGCTTCGCGCATCACGATACGTGGTGCGGCGACGCGCGGATCCTTGCCGCTGATGATGTCGTCGTTGCGGACGCCGTCGCGATCGCCGTCGTCGTAGAGCGCAAAGTGCCACTCGGCACCGATCTGCACGAACTTCACGCCGCAGTGATTGGCGCGGGCCAGGGCACGGGAGCGCGTCTGCTGAAAAATCCCGCGCAACTCGCTCGCCGCCAGCCGCACCGCCGAGCGCCGCCGCATCGACATCCAGGCCGGAAATGAAGTCATGACGATCAGCCCGACGATGAACAAGGCCGTGAGCAGCTCGAGCAGAGACACGCCGTGCTCGGATAGGCGTTGTTGGTGGTGGGACACACGTTCTCCTTGATTTGAGAGGGGCGTTGTCCGTTGCTCGTTGTCCGTTGTCCGTGGGGGAACCGATGGGACGTATGGGACCGATAGGACCGATGGGACCTATCGGATCCGCCGTACCGACAACGGACAACGAGCAACGGACAACGCCGTCGAAAGCTGGGGCCGCCGCGGCGCGGGCGGCGGCCCCGGTGGGAAGTGAGGCGGGAGGCGCCGCTTAGTTCGACGCCTGGGAGGTGGGCTTCTGCGCGCGCGCCTTGCGCGGAGTGCGAATCTTTTCGGTGAGCGTGGTCTTGCCTTCGATGGCGATGTAGGGGGCGACGAGATCGAACGTCTTCTGGCCGAAGCCTTTGACCTGCATCAGGTCCGTCGTCTTCTTGAAATTGCCGTTGGCCTTGCGGTAGTCGAGGACGCGCTGGGCGGCCTTTTCACCGACGCGCGGCAGCAGGGAGAGCTGCGACGCGTCGGCGGTGTTGATGTTCACGACTCCCTTGGAGGACGGCGAGGGTGCGCTATCGGCGAGGGCGGAGGTTGCGAGGATGACGAGGAGGATCGCGTAGACCAGGAGCTTGGGGGTTTTCCGCATGAGGGGTCTTCTCCTTTTCGTTTTTAGTTTTTTGATTCGTGTTCCCGGGGCTGTTCTTGTTGTTTCTCCACTGACTTGTTCCGACTCTCTCTTCCGTATCGCGTCAGGCTCTCTTCGGCACCACCTCCTATCGCCGGCCATAAATCGCAAAGCGGCGGCCGAGGCGGCGGAAGGAGCTAATTCATTGACGTGATGTGGCTTGGCCGCATCGCCGCGTTGCGCGCGATGTCAAAAAAGTTGGCCGTCGGAGTGCGCAGTGGGGAGGTTGGGCGGAATCAGTCGACGAGGGCCGCGAGCTCGTCGAGCAGCGGCACCTGGCCGGCGATGATGCGCCGGCGCGCTTCATCCAGCGCGAACCAGGCGGCGCGGTCGGCCTCGGGGAACTCCTGGCGCTTGCCGGACCGCGGCGGCCACTCCATCGAGAAGAGGTTACTGCGCAGCGCGGCGGGATCGCAGTCCCCTTCGACGCTCCAGGCGTGCACCGTCTTGCCGCCCGCCTGACGCACCGGCTTCAGCGGACGCAGCTCGCCGTCGAGCGTGAAGCCCGTCTCCTCGGTGAACTCGCGGATGGCGGTGTCGCGCGGGTCTTCCCCTTCCTCGACCTCACCCTTCGGTACGGTCCACGCGCCGAGGTCCTTCTTCGCCCAGAAGGGACCACCGGGATGGACCAGGAAGACCTCGAGGCCGGCACGCCGCCGGTAGAGAAGAATGCCCGCGCTCGTCTTCTTCGGCATGCTGGCGGACATTATCGCGGCCGGAGGTGTAAGACGCCGCGGCGTCGTGCGTCTGCTTTGGTGTGAAAGGAGCTACCTGGCTGCATATCCGCAGCGATAGGCTAGGCGAACTATCCCCATGAACCACCACCACGGACACACCCACGAACAGGCGGCCGGCGAGCTCGATCCGGTCTGCGGCATGACCATCGATCCGGCGCGCGCGGCCGGCTCTTCCGAGTACGGCGGCCGGACGTATTACTTCTGCAACCCGCACTGCAAGATGAAGTTCGACGCCAATCCCACCGCGTACACCGGCGGGAAGCAGCGCGAGCCGGCCGCTGCCGCTCCGGCCGGGACGATGTACGTCTGCCCCATGCACCCGGAAGTGCGCCAGCCGAAGCCCGGCGCCTGCCCAAAGTGCGGCATGGCCCTCGAGCCCGAGACCGTGACGCTCGAAGAAGAAGCGAATCCCGAGCTGGACGACATGACGCGGCGCTTCCGCGTCAGCGTCGCCCTGACGGTGCCGCTCGTCCTGTTCGCCATGCTGCGGCACCTGCCCGGCACGCACGACCTCTTCGGCCACACCGTGACGCTATGGGCGCCCTGGATCGAGCTGGCGCTGGCGACGCCGGTCGTGCTCTGGGGCGGCTGGCCGTTCTTCGAGCGGGCCTGGGCGTCGGTGGTCAACCGCCACCTGAACATGTTCACGCTCATCGGCCTGGGCGTCGCGGTGGCGTTCCTCTACAGCCTCGTGGCCACGCTCGTCCCCGGCCTGTTCCCGGCGTCGTTCCGCGATGCGAGCGGCCACGTCGGGGTCTACTACGAAGCCGCCGCCGCCATCGTGACGCTGGTCCTCCTCGGGCAGGTGATGGAGCTGCGTGCCCGCAGCCGCACCGGCGCGGCGATCCGCGCGCTGCTCGGCCTCGCGCCGAAGACCGCGCGCCGCGTCACGACCGGCGGCCACGAAGCCGACGTCCCGCTCGAACAGGTCCAGCCGGGCGACCTGCTGCGCGTCCGTCCGGGCGAGAAGATCCCGGTCGACGGCGCCGTCGTCGAAGGCACGAGCAACGTCGACGAATCGATGGTCACGGGCGAGCCGCTGCCGGTCGAGAAAGCGTCCGGCGATCTTCTCATCGGCGGGACGGTGAATACGACCGGCTCGGTGCTCATGCGCGCCGAGCGGGTCGGCGCCGACACGCTCCTCTCCCGCATCGTGAACATGGTGGCGCAGGCGCAGCGCAGCCGTGCGCCGATCCAGAAGCTGGCGGACCGCGTCTCCGCCTGGTTCGTCCCGACCGTGATCGTGGCGGCGCTCCTGACGTTCGCCGTCTGGGCGTTCATGGGCCCGCAGCCGCGGCTCGTCTTCGCCATCGTCAACGCCGTGGCCGTCCTCATCATCGCCTGCCCCTGCGCGCTCGGACTGGCCACGCCGATGTCCGTCATGGTCGCCGCGGGGAAAGGCGCCTCGATGGGCGTGCTGTTCCGCAACGCCGAAGCCATCGAAGTGCTGCGCAAAGTCGACACGCTCGTCGTCGACAAAACCGGCACGCTGACGCTCGGGAAGCCGAAGCTGGCGACCGTCGTCGCTGACGATGAGCGCGAGTTGCTGCGCCTCGCCGCGAGCGTCGAACGGGCCAGCGAGCATCCGCTGGCGGCGGCCATCATCGCCGGCGCGGAAGCACGCGGCCTGACGGTGCGGGCGGCGACGGAGTTCTCGTCCATCACCGGCAAGGGCGTGCGCGGAGTCGTCGACGGCCATCGCGTAGCCCTCGGCAATCGCGCGCTGCTCGACGAGCTGAAGGTCGATGCGGGCGACCTGCTGCAACGGGCGGAAAAGCTGCGCGGTGACGGGCAGACCGTGATGTTCGTCGTGGTCGACGGCAAGCCCGCGGGGCTCCTCGGCGTCGCCGATCCGGTGAAGGAGACGACGCCCGACGCCATCCGCGAGCTGCATGCCGCCGGGCTGCGCATCGTCATGCTCACGGGCGACAGCGCTACGACGGCCAACGCGCTGGCGAAGAAGCTCGGCATCGACGAAGTCATCGCCGAGGTGCTGCCGGACCAGAAAGCGGAGACGGTGAAGCGCCTGCAGCAGCAGGGCCGCATCGTGGCGATGGCCGGCGACGGCATCAACGACGCCCCGGCGCTGGCGCAGGCGGAAGTCGGCATCGCCATGGGCACCGGCACCGACGTAGCGATGGAGAGCGCGGACGTGACACTGGTGAAAGGCGACCTGCGCGGCATCCTCCGCGCGCGGCGGCTCAGCAACGCCACCATGTCGAACATCCGGCAGAACCTGTTCTTTGCGTTTATCTACAACGCGCTCGGCGTGCCGGTCGCGGCCGGCGTGCTGTATCCGCTGTTCGGGGTGCTGCTCAGCCCCATGATCGCGGCGGCGGCCATGAGCTTCAGCTCGGTCTCGGTGATCGCGAATGCGCTGCGGTTGCGGGGGGCCAGGATGTGAGCTGAGTCAACAGGCAGACGATGGGACCTATGGGACAGATGGGACCTATGGAACCTATGGCTGCGCTGTACGGTGGTCTTCTCAGAAAGGTGCCGTGCAGCGGAGCATTGGTCCTATAGGTCCTATTAGGTCCCATTGGTCCCATCGTTCTCCCTGTGGCTACCACCCCACCCGCGCCAGCCGCACCCGCTTGCCCTCGCCCGGCTCGGTCCAGGCAATGAACGCCGCGTCCCCCACCAGCGCCGCGCGCGGAAATCCCACGGCCCGTGCCGCGCTGGCCGTGGCCACGCGGGTGATCTCACTCATGACCCCATCCGGGCGGACGTGGCGCACCACGATGTTGCCGTCATCAATCCACGTCACCAGAGCGCCGTCCGGCACCAGCAGCACATCCACGCGGCCGGTGGCTTTGCCGCCATCGATGCGGATCGGCCTCACGAACGTCGCACCGGAGTCGGTCGAGAACGCCACCTGCACGGCCTTCTCGGTGAACCAGGCCACCGCGACGCGGCGGCCGCTGGCGTCGATCTGCGGGCCGTTGACCGGGCAGCCCTGAATCTTCCAGCCGTCGGCGTGCAGCGGAGCCGGGGCGGTCCACTTGCCGTCGACGTGACGCACGACGGAGATGTCGCGCACCTCTTCCTGCGACCGGTCGCGATAGACGGCCACCGCGCCGGCCGAGGTCATCGCCGCGCCGGTACCGCAGCATTCGCAGGTGCGGGTGTCGATACGCGTGGTGCCGGTCAGGTTCATCGCGGCATCGACGTTGGCGGCATTGAGCGTTCCGTCGCTGAGCCAGACGGCTTCCACGCCGCCGCCGCTCCGGGCCACGAGCGACACGAAGCCCCGCTCGCCCGGCGTCGTCGCGTTCTCCAGCTTCTTCGCCTTGCGCCACGTCCTGCCGCCGTCGCGTGACGACGCCACGTAAGCGTCGTACGCATGCGGGGCCGCGGCGTCCTTCACCAGCCATTGCGCGAAGAGCGTCCCCTTCGAGTCGCTGATCACCGATGGGAAATCGGCCCAGTTGACGAGCAGATCGGGGCGGGCCACGACCGTGCGGGCCTCGCTCCACTTCCCGCCGGACATCGTGGCGAACTTCAGTACTCCGGGCTCCAGCCAGCTCATGATGAGCCGGCCATCGCGCGCGTACAGATGGGGCTCGGCCGCCCCCGCGGGTGCCGGCGACGGGACTTCGGCGATCGTGAGGGCGAGGAGAATGGAAACGAGGAGCATGACGGGAGTTATACTCGTCAACCAGCCTACCGATGAAGGAAAAGCGCGAGATCTATCGCTTCCTCCACGTCAGTCCAAGGCGGATTTTCGACCAGCTCGATCAATACGTCGTAGGCCAGCGGCACGCGAAGGAAGTCCTCGCCATCGCCGCCTACAACCACCTCAAACGGATCGAGTACCTCAAGTTCGGCGGCGAAGTCTCGATCCGGAAATCGAACATCCTGATGATCGGACCGTCCGGCTGCGGCAAGACTTACCTGGCCCGGACGCTGGCCAAGATCCTCGACGTCCCGTTCGCCTATAACGACGCCACCTCGTTCACCGAGGCGGGGTACTACGGGGAAGACGTCGAGGTAGCGATCGGGCGGCTGCTGCTGGCGACGAACCAGAACGTCGACGCCGCGGAGAACGGCATCGTCTTCATCGACGAGATCGACAAGATCGCCCGCCGCGCCGGCGGGGCACGCACAGGTGCCGGCCAGCGGGACATCGGCGGCGAAGGTGTCCAGCAGTCGCTGCTCAAGATCCTCGAAGGGGAGAAGATCTTCGTCCCCCTCAACGTCACGGCGCACTGGAACAAGCACGATTACACCGAGATCGACATCGCCAACATCCTGTTCATCTGCGCCGGCTCGTTCAACGATCTCGACGACGGCAGTGACGCGAAGCCGGTCGGCTTCGGCGACCGCGCGGAGAGCCGGAAGCAGGAGATCTCGACCGACACGCTCGTCAAATACGGCTTCCTCCCCGAGCTCCTGGGGCGCCTGCCGGTCCGTGTGGAGCTCGATCCGCTGACGTCGGACGATCTCGTCTCGATCCTCACCCAGCCGCGCGAGGCGATGATTCCGGAATACCAGCGCCTCTGCGCGCTCGACCAGATCCAGCTCGATTTCAGCGAGGCCGCGCTCTACGAGATCGCCGCCGCCGCGCAACGGCAGAAGCTCGGCGCACGCGCCCTCCGGGCCATCCTCGAGAAGGTCCTGCACCCGATCCTCTTCGTCGGACCGGAGCGGGCCGGGGAGCGGATCGTCATCGAGCCGGAGGACGTGCGGCGCGCCGTCGGCTGAGCATGGCACACGAATCGCTCGCACCGTCACGACCAGCATGAGAACGATCGGTATCTCCGCGAAGACCACGTCGCCGCACGCGCTCGAATTCGCCGAGCAGGTGGCAACCGATCTGCGGGCGCGCGGGCTCACAGTGGTGATGGACGAGGCCACGTCGCGCGACACCAACGACGACGGCCACGCCTTCCCGAAGTCGCAGCTCGGCCATGAATGCGAGCTGCTCATCACCTTCGGCGGCGACGGCACACTCCTCTCCGTCGCCCGCCACGCCCCCGAGCACGTCCCGATCCTCGGCGTGAACATGGGCACGCTCGGCTTCCTCACGGAGATCCGCGTCGAGGAGTTCCCGAGCATCCTCAATCACGTTCTGGCCGGCGACTACAACGTGGAGCCGCGCGTGGCCTTCGACGTCTCGGTCAGCAGCCCGCACAAAATGGAGCACAAGATCTTCCGGGTGCTGAACGACGTGGCGATCAACAAGAGCGCCATCGCCCGCATCATCGACATGCGCGTCAGCGTGGCCGGCCTGTTCGTGTCGTCCTTCCGCGGCGACGGGTTGATCGTGGCGACGCCGACCGGCTCGACCGCCTACAACCTCTCCGCCGGCGGCCCGATCATCTACCCGACGATGGGCGCCGTCGTCATCACCCCGATCTGCCCCCACATGCTCACGAACCGTCCGCTCGTGCTCCCCGACGAGCTGGACATCGAGATCGGCGTCGTCACCCCCGACGCCAGCGACGTCTATCTCACCCTCGACGGTCAGGAAGGCTTCGAGATCGGCGACCGGGACCGGGTCTGCGTCCGCCGCAGCGAAGCGCGGGTGCTGCTGATCCAGTCGCCCGACAAGAATTACTTCGACGTGCTCCGCACGAAGCTCAAGTGGGGAGAGGGGTAGCGCGCGTTGTCGGTTGTCCGTTGCTCGTTGTCCGTGCTGCGCTCCGCGGCACTCAACGCGTAGCGGAGCACGGACAACGGACAACGCGTCAGCGGACGGCCAGCGACTTCTCGTACGTCGACTTCACCGCGGCCACATACGCCTGCGTCTCGCGATATGGCGGCACGCCGTTGTACTTGGCCACCGCTCCGGGGCCGGCGTTGTACGCGGCCAGGGCGAGCTCGAGATCGCCGTCGAAGGTATCGAGCAGCGTGCGCAGATAGCGGGTGCCGCCGAAGATGTTCTGGCGGACGTCGAAGATGTCGCCGACGCCGAGGAACTTGGCGGTGGCGGGCATGAGCTGCATGAGGCCGCAGGCGCCGACGGGGGACATTGCCTTCGCGTTCCAGGCCGACTCGCGGCGCATGACCGCGGCGACGAGACGGGGGTCGACGCCATGAGTGCGGGCGGCGTCGGCAATGATCGGCGCGAGATCGCGCGGCGCCGTCACGTTCGCATTCGGGTCGAACACGACCGGGCCGTACGGATTCGTCGTGAGGCGGCGGCTGGCGGTGCGGATCTTCACCAGCGCTTCCCGGATGTTCCCGAAGAAGTGCCACGCCGTGATGGTGCGCCCCTCATTCGAGATGACGACCCTCCCGGCCTTGCGGAGCTTCGCGTTTGGTACGTCGGCAGCCGAGAACGGACGGGCCGTCCCTGCTTTCGCCACCGCGGCTGCTGAAAGCAGCAACGTGACGCCGATCACAATTCGTCTGGTCATCGAGGCATCCCCGCAACGCTCTCCCCAAGAATCGCTATTCCGGTACGATGCGTCGCTATGCGTACCACTGCAATACTCTTGCTCGTTCTGGCCGCCTGCTCCCAGTCGAGACGATCCGCCGATACGGTTCCGCTGACGACCGCTACCGGTACGTTGTACGTCGGCGGCACCGTTTACGCCGGCCCCGACCAGACCCCGCGCAGCGATTACGCCATCTTCGTCGACGGCGGCGTCATCCGCGAAGTCGGTCCCGCCAGCGAGCTGCGGACGAAGTATTCACGCGCCCGCGTGGCCGATCACTCCACCGCCACGATCCTGCCGGGCCTCACCGACGCCCACGGCCACCTCTACGGTCTCGGCCTGGCCCTCGATACGGTCTCCCTCGTCGAGACGACGTCGTACGACGAGGTCATCGCCCGCGTCCGTCAGCGCGCCACACGCGCCTCGGGCAACGAATGGGTCCTCGGCCGTGGCTGGGACCAGAACGACTGGACGGTGAAGGAGTTCCCGACGGCCGCCGCGCTCGATGCCGCCATCGCGCAGCAGCCCGTCTGGCTCACGCGCATCGACGGCCATGCCGGTCTGGCCAACACCGCCGCCATGCGCGCCGCCGGCATCACCGCGTCCACGCAGGACCCCGAGGGCGGGAAGATCGTGCGGGACGCGAACGGCAATCCGACCGGCGTCTTCATCGACGCGGCCATGACGCTCGTCGAGCGGGCCATTCCTCCCGTCACCTACGAACAGACGCGCACCCGCGTCCGTGCCGCGGCCAACAGGATCGCTTCTCTCGGGCTCACAGAGCTGCACGACGCCGGCGCCGACGACGACACGATCCGCGCGGTGCAGGAGCTCATCGACCAGAACCAGTTCCCCATCCGCGTCTACATCATGCTCGACGGCAGCAACGCCGCGCAGCTCGAGCGCTGGTTCGCGAAAGGGCCGCTCGTCGCCTACGGCGGCCGCCTCACGGTCCGCTCGGTCAAGCTCTACGCCGACGGCGCGCTCGGCAGCCGCGGCGCGGCGCTCCTCGCCCCTTACGCAGACGATCCCGCCAACTCCGGCCTCATGATCACGAAGCCGGAGGAGATCGAACGCATCGCCCGTCGCGCCCTCGCCGCCGGCTTCCAGGTCAACACGCACGCGATCGGCGACCGCGGCAACCGCAACACCATCGACGCCTACGAACGCGCCGGCGTCACCCCCGACAAGCGTTTCCGCATCGAGCACCTGCAGGTGATCTCGCTCGACGACATCCCCCGCCTGGCCCGCAACGGCATCATCGCCTCGATGCAGCCGACGCACGCGACGAGCGACATGTACTGGGCCGAACAGCGCGTCGGCCCGCAACGCATCGCCGGTGCCTACGCCTGGCGCAAACTCCTCGACGCCGGCGTCCGCCTCGCCCTCGGCTCCGACTTTCCGGTCGAGGACGTGAATCCCTTCTTTGGCCTCTACGCCGCCGTCACGCGACAGGACCAGAAAGGCTGGCCCGCCGGAGGCTGGCACCCGGAAGAGCGCCTGACGTTAGCGGAAGCGATCCGCGGCTTCACCTCAGACGCGGCTTACGCCGCCTTCGAGGAACAGTCCCGCGGCACCATCGAGCCCGGCAAGCTGGCCGACTTCACCATCGTGGAAGGCAACCTCACCACGATGCCGGCGTCGGAGCTCTGGAACGCCAAGGTGGTGCGCACGCTCGTCGGCGGGATGTGACCTCTATCGATCTCGGAGTGCGGTGGCGAAGGCCACCGCTCTGCGACACGTGTACAAGAGCGGTGGCCTTCGGAGGGTGTCTCAAAACGGTGCGCCTCGATCTCTCCTTTGGTTCTGCCGCCGATGAACCGGCGCCTGCGGGCGCGGACAGACAGGAGTGTCTGTCCCACATTCAGATTCCGCCGAATATCGGGCACCCGCGGGCACGCTGGCTTCAATGTGGGACAGACACTCTTGTCTGTCTGCGCCCGCAGGCGCCGGTTTCTAGGCCATCAGAGTGTGTGCGCTCCGTTTTGAGACACCCTCCCTTCGCCACCGCACTCCGAGATCAGATTCTTACAGCGCCACCACCGCCTCATGGTCATCAAAGTGCGTGAGCGCGCGGAAATCCTGATAGCGCTCGTAGATCTCGCCCAGCGAGATCTCGCGCAGCCGGTCGAGCGAGAACTTCTCCACCGTGAACGACGCCAGCACGCTGCCGAAGACGATCGCGCGGCGCAGCTCGCGGTCGTTCACTTCCGCCCGTGACGCCAGGTAGCCGAGGAAGCCGCCGGCGAACGTATCACCCGCGCCGGTGGGGTCGAACACGTTCTCCAGCGGATACGCCGGCGCGGCGAAGATCGCGTCGTTCGTGATCATCAGCACGCCGTACTCGCCGCGCTTGACGACGAGCGTCTTCGCGCCGAGGGCGAGGATCTCGCGGCAACCCTTGACGAGGTTCGCCTCGCCGGTGAACTGGCGCACTTCCGCCTCGTTGATGACGATCAGGTCGACGCTCCCGAACACCTTCGCCAGCGAGTCCTTCTTCGACGAGATCCAGTAATTCATCGTGTCGAGGGCCACGAGCCGCGGCCGCGACGTCTGCTTCAGCACGTCGAGCTGCAGATCCGGATCGATGTTCGCGAGGAACAGCACGTCCGCATTCCGCTGCCGCTCGTTGAGCTGCGGCTTGAACCCGGCGAACACATTGAGCTGCGTGTCCTTCGTCTTGGCGACGTTCAGGTCGTAGCCATACTCGCCCGCCCAGAAGAACGTCTTCTCCCCCGCCACCCGCTCCAGGCCGTCGATATTGATCCTGCGCCCCTTGAAGACACTCATGTCCTCATCGGTAAAGTCCTCCCCGACGATGGCCACGAGATCGACCTCCGCAAAGAACGAAGCCGCGACAGAAAAGTAAGTCGCCGACCCGCCGATGCACTTCTCGGCCTTCCCAAACGGGGTCTGCAAACTATCGAACGCAACGCTACCGACGACGAGGATGGACATGGTTCAAACCTTTCGTGGGGCGAGCGCCAGGCTCGCCCGCCTTCTATTTAACGTACTTGCCGATGATGGGCGCCAGCTCTTCCTTTACTTTCGGGGGGATGAGCGAGGGGTCGGTGAGGATGGCGTATTGGAGGGCAGTGGCGCAGGCGCAGTCGCGGGTCCGGCGGGAGACCTGGGGCACGGTGGCGCGGATGGTTTTCTGGGCCATTTCGGCGTTGGCGCGTAGGTAGCCGAGGATCTGTTCGATGTCGACGTCGGCGTGCTCTTCGTGCCAGCAGTCGTAGTCGGTGACGAGGGCCATCGTGGCGTAGCAGATCTCCGCTTCGCGGGCGAGTTTGGCCTCCTGGAGGTTCGTCATGCCGATGACGTCGACGCCCCAGGTGCGGTAGAGATTCGATTCGGCGCGCGTCGAGAACTGCGGGCCTTCCATGCAGAGGTAGACGCCGCCCATGTGCACGGTGGCGCCGGCGTCGCGTGCGGCGTCGCCCATCATGAACGACACGGCGGCGCAGATCGGATCGGCGAAGGCGACGTGGCCGACGATCCCGTTGCCGAAGAACGTATCGGGGCGGTGACGCGTGCGGTCGATGAACTGGTGGGGGAAGACGAGGTCCGTCGGGTGATACGTCTCCTTCATCGAGCCGACGGCGCTGGCCGAGAGGATCGTGTGCACGCCGAGGAGCTTGAAGCCGTAGATGTTCGCCCGGTAATTCAGCTCGCTCGGCAGCTTGCGGTGCCCGCGTCCGTGGCGCGACAGAAACGCCACCTTCACACCGTCGATCTCGCCGATGAGATACGGATCGGACGGATCGCCGAACGGCGTCTCGATAAAACGCTCGTGGATGACGTGAAGGCCGTCCATCTGGTAGAGGCCGGAGCCGCCGATGATGCCGATCTGGATGTCCATTTGCCTGCCTCCCGGCCCGTTGTCGGTTTTCGGTTGTTGGTTGGGAACCAAAAACCAACAACCAAAAACCAACAACCGCTTCTCTTCTACACGCTTCTGAATCTCCCCAGCGCTTCCTCGATGGCTTCGCCGACGCGGATGGCCAGCTTCACGGCGTCGCGGCCGTCTTCGGCGGAGACGATGGGGCGTTCGCGGGTGTTGACGCAGTGGAGGAACGCTTCGAGCTCGGCGCGGAGCGGTTCCTTCTTTTCGACCGGCACTTCGAGGGGGCGGAGCACGCGCTGGCCGCCTTCTTCGATGAGCCGGTAGCCCTTCACTTCCTGTTCCTTCGTGTCGACGGAGATGTAGAAGTCGCTGCCGAAGAAGCGCTGCTTGCGGACGCGCTCCTGCGAGACGCGGCTGGCCGTGAGGTTGGCCACGGCGCCGTTCGCCAGCTCGAGGCGGACGTTCGTGATGTCCACCTTCCCGGTCAGCACGGGCACACCGGCGGCGCGGATCTCCACCACCTCCTGCTTGGTCAGCGAGAGCACGAGGTTGATGTCGTGGATCATCAGGTCGAGCAGCACGTCGACGTCGAGGGAGCGGGGGACGAAGACGCCCAGGCGCTCGGCCTCGAAGTAGCGCACATTGCGCACCTGCTCGGCGATGGCGACGATGGCCGGGTTGTACCGCTCCACGTGGCCGACCTGCACGATGGTCCGGTGCCTGGCGGCGTGCTCGATGAGGCGCTCCGCTTCCTCCAGCGTGGCGGTGACGGGCTTCTCGATCAGCAGATCCACACCGGCATCGAGCAGTTGCGCGGCGACGGCGTAGTGGCTCGTCGTCGGGGTGGCCACGACGGCGCAGTCGATCTGCGTCGCCAGCTCGGCCACGCTCTCGAACCGCTTCAGGCCGAGCGTCGACGACACCTCGGCGGCGATGTCGTCGTTCGGCTCGACGAAGCCGACCACGTTCGCTTCGGGCATCTCCGTGAGGATGCGCGCGTGCAGACGCCCGAGGTAACCGGTGCCGACGACGCCTACACGCAGCGCGTCGGGCGTCATCGGACGATCCCCCGCTTGGAGCCGCGCACGAACTCGACCAGATAGCGGACTTCGGCAGTGGCGCCGAGCTCCGTCTCGATGCGCTCGAGCGCGTCGGCCAGCTTCAGCTTCGAGCGGACCAGCAGGCGATAAGCGCGCTGCAGCGCCTCGATCGACTCGCGCGAGAAGCCTTTGCGCTCCAGTCCGATCGTGTTGACGCCGTACGTCTTGGCCGGGCGGTTGCCGACCGTCTTGATGTACGGCAGCACGTCCTGCGTGAGGATCGAGCCGCCGCCGATGAAGGCGTAGTCGCCGGCGCGTGTGAACTGGTGCACGGCGCTGAAGGCGCCGACCGTGACGTGATCGCCGATGTCCACGTGCCCCGCCAGCGTGGCGTTGTTGGCGAAGATCGTGTGCGAGCCGACGTGGCAGTCGTGGGCGATGTGCGCGTACGCCATCAGGAAGTTGTGCGACGCGATCGTCGTCCGGCCGCCGCCGCCCAGCGTCCCGCGGTTCACCGTGACGAACTCGCGGAACGTGTTGTCGTCGCCGATGTGGAGCTCCGTCCGTTCGCCTTTGAACTTCAGGTCCTGAGGCGGGCCGCCGATCGAGGCGTGGCCGTAGAAGACGTTGCGCTCGCCGATGACCGTCGGCCCCTCGACGCGCACGTGCGGGCCGATCACGCTGTCGGCGCCGATCGTCACGTCCGGACCGATGATGGCGTAGGCGCCGACCGTGACGCCGGCGGCGAGCTTCGCGTCGCGGCTGACGACGGCGGTCTGGTCGATCGTGGCGCTCATTCCGGCCTCGCCACCATGACGCTCAGCAGCTCCGCTTCGGCGACGACCTGATCGCCGACCTTGGCGATGCCTTTCAGCTTCACGGACGACGCGCGCGCCTGCAGCACGTCGATCTCCAGCCTGAGCTGATCGCCCGGCACGACCGGGCGGCGGAAGCGCGCCTTGTCGACGCCGCCGAACAGGAACAGCTTGCGGTCCCGGTCTTCCATCGTGCGGAGGAAGAGCACGGCCCCGCACTGCGCCATCGCCTCGACGATCAGGACGCCCGGCATGACCGGCGCGCCGGGGAAATGCCCCTGAAAGAACTGCTCGTTAGCCGTGACGTTCTTCAGGCCGACGATCCGCTTGCCGTCCTCGTATTCGAGGATGCGGTCGACCAGCAGCATCGGGTAGCGATGCGGCAGGAGCTTCATGATCTCGTTGATGCCCAGCATGTGATTACCTCTTCTTCGAGAGTCTGCGCAGGTGCGCTTCGCGCCGTGCGAATTCGCGGAATGGCACGGCCGGGATGCCCATGACCTTCGTATCGTCCGGCACGTCTTCGAGCACGGCGCTCTTGGCCGCGACCTGCACGCGGCTGCCGATGTTCAGATGGCCGGCGAAGCCCGACTGCCCGGCCACGACGACGTAGTCGCCGAGCGTCGTCGAGCCGGCGATGCCGACCTGCGACACCAGCAGGCAGTGCTTGCCGATGCGGACGTTGTGGCCGATCTGCACGAGGTTGTCGATCTTCGTCCCCTCGCCGATCACCGTCTCGCCGAGCGCGCCGCGATCGACGGTCGTGCCGGCGCCGATCTCGACCTCGTCCTCGATGCGCACGCTGCCGACCTGCGGGATCTTGTGATGCTTGCCGCCTTCGGTGGCGAAGCCGTAACCATCCGCGCCGATCACGACCCCGCTGTGAATGATGCAGCGGCGGCCGATCTTAGTCCCGTAGTAGATCGAGACCTGCGGGTAGACGATCGTGCCGTCGCCGATGACCGAGCCGGGCTCGATCGTGACGTTCGGGTAGATGACAGCCCCGTCGCCAATCGTGACGTCGTCGCCGATGATCGTGAAGGCGCCGATGGCCGCGGTCGCGGCAATGCGCGCGGTTGCAGCGATGTCCGCGTGGGGAGAAATGCCCCGCGGCGTCGGCCGCGCCGCGAAGAAGCGCGCCACGGTGCTGGCCATCGCAAAGTAGGGATTGGCCACACGGATCCAGCGGGGCGAATCACCCGGCAGATCGCTGGCCACCAGGACCGCGCCCGCCTGCGTGGTCTCCACCTGCGGTGCGTACTTGGGATTCGAGAGAAAACTGAGCTGCCCCGCGGTTGCGTCGGCGAGCGGCGCAACGCCGGTGATCGTGAGATCGGCAGGACCGTCGTAACGGCCACTGACGAACTCGACGATGGATGAAATTGGGACGGCGGGCATTCGGCGCGCGATTCTATATCACCGGTTTGGACAGAGGCCCGATTGGCACCGATGGGACTTATGGGTCCAATGGGACTTACGGGACCAATGGGTTTCTCCATAGGTCCCATCGGTGCCATCTGTCCCAGAAGCCCCATCGGGTCCCTGCCACAAAACCAAAAAAGCCTCCCTTGCGGGAGGCTTTCGCACAGCTCAGAAGTAAGTTGCTTACTTCTTCGCGGCGGCCGGGGCGGCGGCGGTCTCGTTGAAGCGCTTGATGACGGAGTCGGTGATGTCGATCGCGTCCGAGGCGTAGACCAGGCCGGACTCGAACTTGTTGAAGATCATCGCCAGGCCCATCTCCTTACCGATCGTGTCGATGATCGGCTTGATGCGGCTCTCGAGGGCCTGCAACTCGCGGTCGCGGGCTTCGCCCATTTCGCGGTCGGCGTCCTGCGCGAAGCGCTGCATGTTGATCTTCTTGTCGGCGATCGACTTGGCCATGTCCTGCAGCTTGTCCTCGGAGAGGGAGATCCGCTTGGCGTTGGCGTCGGCTTCGAGCTTGCGGACTTCTTCGTCCATGGCCTTGGCCTTCTCGAGGCGCTCGTCCTGCATCTTCTTGAGCTTCTCGACGGCGGACTTGCCGGCGGTGGACTGCTGGAGGACGCGCTGCACGTCGATCACGGCAACGCGCGCCGGTACGTTCTGCGCGAACATCGGGGCCGCGAGCGCGGCAACTGCCATCGTAACGAGGAACTTCTTCATGCGGGATTCTCCTTGATCTGATTCGCCCCGGCTTGCCGGAGCAGCTTACTCACTGTGGTGTTGCCTGAATTCCCAGACTGACTCGTTAAATCGGGGCCTTCTCAGAACGTATTCCCGATCGTGAACTGGAACGTCTGGAACTCGTCGTCCGTCTTCTTCTGCGGGTTGAACGCGTAGATGAACCGCAGCGGGAACTGGAACACCGGGAGGAAGATCCGGAGCTCCGCGCCGACGCTGTAGCGCAGCTTCGAGAAGTCGATCGACTCCTTGTAACCGTACGCGTAGCCGGCGTCGCCGAACAGCACGAGGCGCAGCGGCTCGTTCACCTTCATGATGTACTCGAGGTTGTACACCTGATGGCTGTAACCGCCGACCGGTGACGAACGGCCGCCGGCCGTGAGCGTCTCACGCGGTCCGAGCGTGCCGTACTCGAAGCCACGCACCGAGAACTCGCCGCCGACGAGAAAGCGCTCGCCGGTCGGGATGCAGAGATCCTGGCCCGTCTCCTGGCGCTCGACGAAGGTGTGCACGCAATCGCCGTCGTTGAACGGCTGGATATACCCCGCCTCGACGTTGATGCTGAACGACGAGCGGCGCGAGACGCGGAAGAACTTCGTCGCCGCGATGGTCGGCTTGACCATGTCGATCGTGCCGCCGAGCGCGCCGCCGGCGTAGCCGATGCCTGCCGTGAAACGCGCGCCGCGCGTGGTGTCGAACGGGTTGTCGCGCGAGTCGTAGCGATACGTCGGCGCGATGGACGACATGGTGAACGTGTAGTCGGCGATGCTGGCCACCGGCACGTTGCCCTGGCCGTCCGGCGCATCGGTGAACTCGTAGTGCGTGCGGGTGCGCTCGATGCCGTAGACGACCGAGAAGCCGTCGAAGCGGCCGAGGCGATAGCCGTAAGCGATGGACCCGCCGCGGCCACGATCTTCAAAGCCGAACGACTCCGGATAGACGGTCGCGCGGTTGAAGACCGAGACGCCGAGGCTGTTCGGCGTGTCGAGGAACCAGGGGTCGGAGTACGAGAGGCTGAAGAAGTTCGTCCGGCGGCCACGCTGGTAGCTGAGACCGAAGTTCTCGCCTTCGCCGAGGAAGTTGCGCGTAGCGAACTGCGCCTGCACGAAGAAGCCGCCGCCCTCGGAGTAACCGCCGCCGAACTGGACGTCGTTCTTCCCTTCCTCGATGCCCTTGACCGTGATGTCGACCGTCTTCGACTCCTGATTCACCTTGAAGTCAGGGTTGTCGTTGATCTTGAAGTAGCCGAGCTGGCCGAGCTTGTAGAGGCTCTGCTTGAAGGTCTCCATGTCCATGATCATCCCCTCTTCGAGGAAGATCTCGCGGCGGAGGACCTTGTCTTTGGTGGTGGTGTTGCCCTGGAACTCGAGACGGCCGAGGCGGAACTGCTCCCCTTCGAAGACGCGGTACGTCACGTCGACGACGTTGCCGTCACGCTTGACGAATTCCGGATCGACGTAAGCGTAGATGTAGCCACGGCGCTGGTAGGCCTCACCGAACGCTTCGGCGCGGGTGGTGATCGGCTTGCGCGACATCGTCGCCCCCTTCTTGAGGGGGAACTCGCCGAGGATCTGGTCGCTCGTGAAGACCGTGTTGCCCGTGACCGTCGCTTCGCCGAAGGTGTGGACCACACCTTCCTTGACCGGGATGATCAGCTTGACGCGCGGCTTCTTCGTGTTGCGGCCGACCGTCTCGATCTGCGGCTCGCCGAACGAGATGTCCTGGTAGCCGTGGTCCTGGTAGTGGTTCTTGACGCGCTCGAGATCCTCGTCCAGCTTCGACGGGATGTAGAGGTTCTTCTTCCGGATCCAACTGATGAGGCCAGTTTCCTTGACCTCCTTCATGATGGTCCGGAGGCGGCGGTCGGAGAAGCGCTCGTTGCCGGTGAACTCGATGTCGGCGACTTTGGCTTTGATGCCTTCGTTGACGACGAAGACAACGCGCTTCTCGTTCGCCTCGGTCATGTCCTCGAGCGTCGTGGTGACGGTGACGCCTTCGAAGCCACCTTCGGTGTAAGTGCGGCGGATCGTCTCACTGGCGCGGCGGATGAGCGACTGCTCGACCGTGTTGCCAATGTGCAGATCGATCTTTTCGCGCTCGAGGGCCTCGGTGATCTTCGCCGTCTGGAGCTCTTTGTTGCCGCGGTACTCGACCGAGCCGATACGCGGCCGCTCGCGAACGACGGCCCGGACGACCACACCGGCGTCTCCCTGCTCGGTCTCGATGCGGATGTCGTCGAACAGACCGGTCTGCCAGAGATTGAGGAAGTTGCGCTGGATGAACTCCGGGTTGTACGGCTCGCCGGGGACGATGCCGAGATAGACGCGGATCGTATCGCTGGCGACGGAGGTGTTGCCCTGGGCCTCGAAGCGCTCGATGGGCAAGCCTGTCAGCGGTGCGTTTGGATCGCGTCCGACGGGGGTGGTCTGCGGCTGCTGCGTCGGGGCGTCTGTGATCCGGCCAGTCGACGGGGTGTCGATGATGGTACCGGGACGGGGACGTGGCGGCTGCTGCGGAGTGGATGGGGTCTGTGCTTGAGCCACGCCTGCCATGACGGCAAGCGAGAGCACAACGATAGCGAGAAATTGCGTCATAGCGTGAGTGAGCCTGCTGGCGTTCTGGACCTGAGACGGATGACCCGTGACGGAGGTCACGCCCGGGGATGAACACAGGGGAAACGCGGCGCATTCTACACGGGTCAGAGTTCAGCGCTCCGGGCCCGGCGCCCGGGCTAGGCGTATGTCGCTAAACCTTTTCCGAACGACCAGTTCTCTTTGGTGACCTCGGTGAGGGAGATCAGGACGTCGTCCGGGCGGACGTCGAGCGACTCCCCGAGCCGCCGGACGATGTCCGCGTAGAGGTTTCGCTTGATCTCGACGGTCCGGCCGTGGTTGAGGGTGATCTCGATGAAGATCACGTCGACGGAGCGCTCCACCCCCGCGTATGTAGGGTGTGCAATGAGACGGTCGGCCTCGACTTCGTCGATGACCTGGAAGCGGTCGTCGGCGGGGACGTTGGCCTCGGCCACGAGCGCTTCATGGACGGCGTTGGCGAGCTCGCGGAGGTATTCGGCGGACTTTCCGTGGCGGAGGGTAATGCGTACGAGCGGCATGATGGCGGCGATTCTAGCGCTCGTCGCCACGATCGGGAGCGCCGCGCCGCCTCCGGGAACGCCCGCGGAGGTCACGCTCCGGTCCGCCAGCCCCGACCGCCTGAGGATCGTGGTGGTCGGCGATACCGGCACCGGCGCCGGGAAGGTGGCGGCCGGGATCGCGAAAATCCACCGCGCGGCGCCGGTCGACGCCATCATCCTGACGGGGGACAACTTCTATCCCTGCGGCGTCACGTCCGAAACGGACCCCCGCTGGAGGCTGGCGCTCCCGCTGACGAAGATCGGTCCGCCCGTGCTCCCGGTCCTCGGCAACCACGACGTCGACTGCGGCAAGGCCGATCCGATGGCCCAGATCCGCGCCACCGGCCGGATCCCCGGATGGCAGTTCCCGGCGCGGCAGTACGTGGTCCGCTCCGGGCTGGCCACGTTCGCCATGCTCGATACGACACCGTTCGTCCGCGCCCGGAACCAGGATGCGGAAACGTTCCTCCGGACGGCGTTAACCGGGGCGACGACGCCCTGGCGCATCGTGGCCGGTCATCACCCGATCATCTCCTCCGGTTTCCACGGCTACTTTCCGCGCGACGAGGTGCGCCTGATGCGTCCGATGGCGGACGTGATGAAGTCGGTCGGCGCGGAGCTGTACCTCTGCGGCCACGACCACCACCTGGAACTGATCCGCGGCAAGGTTCTGTACCTCGTCAGCGGCGCCGGCTCCGACCCCATCCCCCCGATCCGCCTCCGGCAGCGCACGATCTTCCCGTCCGAGATCGGCCGGGAACGGCTGGGTTTCGCGGTGGTGGAGCTGACCCGCGAGAAGGTCCGGGTGCGTTTCCACGACGGCGACGGGCGGCCTCGGGCGGGGTGGATCGAGCTCGGGCATCGGCGGTAATGGACACGAACTGATCTCGCGAGCGGGCGGAGAAGCGTCGGATTCAAGATTGAAAGCCGCGAAAGGATCCATCAAAGCGCGGCTTTCAACTTGAAAGGCGGGAAGCATCGATCAAAGCGACGCTTTCAACTTCAAAGGCGCGAAAGCATCCATCAAAGCGCCGCTTTCAACTCGAAAGGCGGGAAAGCATCCATCAAAGCGCCGCTTTCAACTTCGAAAGGCGCGAAAGCATCGATCAAAGCCGCTTTCAACTTTGAAAGGCGGGAAAGCGTCGATCAAAGCGCCGCTTTTGATTTGACATCCGGGAAGCATCGATCAAAGCGCCGCTTTCACGACGCGCAGCTGGCTGCCGAACCATCCAATGGGGACTAGAATCCATGCATGCTCACCAGCGGCATGCGCGCGGGGCGCTACGAGATCGGCGAAAAGCTCGGCTCCGGCGGCATGGGGGAAGTCTGGCGCGCGACCGATACGGTGCTCGGGCGGGCCGTGGCCATCAAGGTGCTGTCACCCGCCATCGCGGCGAACCGGTTCATCCATGAGGCGCGCGCGGCGTCGGCGCTGAATCACCCGAACAGGCGTGTCGAGGGCTGCACGCCGGAGGCGTGCCGTAAGGTAGCCGGTGGCAAGTGCCGAAGGCACGCCGCCACCGGATGCGAGTCCGCCCTCCACCTCGGCCCCGGCAGGGGTCGCGTACCGATCTCCGGCACCCCTCGCGGGGTGCAAATCTTTGCAATCGACACCGGCGGCAGCGCGCCTGCGGCGCTTGCACACCGGCTAATTTACGTCACGCCTCCGGCGTGCAGACAGGTCGCGAAAGCCTCGTACAGGCGCACAGAGTGCGCCGATACCCTCGTGGGCGGGCGAGGGCCGCCCCGCGAGAAAACAAAAAGGCCGGCTTTCGCCGGCCTTTTGTCGAAAAGATCACTAATGCGTTTTACGGCGTCAGCTCGACCGCGCGCGGCACCAGGAGCACTTCGTCGCCGTTCATGGTGAACTCGATGTGCTCGGGGACGGTTTCCTTCTGGCGGATCATGAACTCCGACAGCTCGTCCTCGATGTGGCGCTGGATGGCGCGGCGGAGGGGGCGGGCGCCGGAGTTGGCTTCTTCGCCGGCGCGGGAGAGGAGCCAGTCGACGACCGAGTCGTCGAGCGAGATGTGCACGTTCTTGTTGACGAGCGCCAGGTTGACGTCGTCGACGAGGAGGCGGCAGATCTTGCGGAGCTCTTCCTGCGTGAGCGGGTTGAAGATGATGATGTCGTCGATGCGGTTGATGAACTCGGGGGAGAACTCCCGCTTGAGCTCCGTGTGAATGAGCTGCTCGGCGGACTTCTGATCGGCTTCGCCCCCCTGCTCGCGGAAGCCGAGGTGGCCGCGCGTGGCAAGGTGGCGGGTGCCGAGATTGCTCGTCATGATGATGAGCGTGTTGCGGAAGTCGACCTGGTTCCCGAGCGAGTCCGTGAGGATGCCGTCCTCGAGGATCTGCAGCAGCAGGTTCGAGATGTCCGGGTGCGCCTTCTCGATCTCGTCGAGCAGGACGACGGAGTACGGGTTGCGGCGCACGCGCTCGGTGAGCTGGCCGCCTTCTTCGTGACCGACGTAGCCCGGGGGCGAACCGATCAACTTGGAGACGGCGTGCTTCTCCATGTACTCGGACATGTCGAAGCGGATGAGGTTCTTCTGTGAACCGAAGAGGAACTCGGCCAGACGGCGGGCCACTTCGGTTTTACCGACGCCGGAGGAGCCGAGAAAGATGAAGGAGCCCATCGGGCGATTCGGCGAGGCCACGCCGAGGCGTGAACGGCGGATCGCACGGGAGATCGCTTTGATGGCTTTGTCCTGACCGACGATGCGCCGCATCAGGATCTCTTCCATGTTCATCAGCTTGGCCGCTTCGTCGGCTTCGATCGACGTCACCGGGATGTCGGTCCAGGAGCTGATGATCTCTTCGATGTCGCGCTTGGTGACTTCCATGAACTCGTCGCCCACGGACTCCCGCTCGGACTTGAAGCGCTCGATCTCTTCCTTGAGCTCGATCTCCCGCTCGCGGAGGAAGACCGCCTTCTCGAAGTCCTTGTCCGAGATCGCCTTCTTCATCTCCTTGACGATCGAGCGGATCTCGGCCTCGAGGCGGCGGAGGTTCTGCGTGTCGGCGACGCGGCGCAGCTTCACCTTGGCGCCGGCCTCGTCGATGATGTCGATGGCCTTGTCCGGGAAGAAGCGGTCGGTGATGTAGCGGTTCGACTGGTAGACCGCCGAGCGGATGGCCTGATCCGAGTACTTCACCTTATGGAAGTTCTCGTAGCGCTCCTTGACCCCTTCGAGGATCTGGAACGTCTCTTCCTCGTTGGGCGGATTGACGATGATGGCCTGGAAGCGGCGGAGCAGCGAGCGGTCCTTCTCGATATAGCGGCGGTATTCGCGGATGGTGGTCGCGCCGACGCAGGAGATCTCGCCGCGCGAGAGGGCTGGCTTGAGGATGTTGGCCGCGTCGAGGGAGCCTTCGGCGGAACCGGCACCGATGAGGGAGTGGATCTCATCGATGAAGATGATGATGTCCTGGTTTTCCTTCAGCTCCTTGATGATGCCCTTGAGCCGTTCCTCGAACTGACCGCGGTACTTGGTGCCGGCCACGATCAAGGAGAGGTCGAGCGAGAGAATGCGCTTG
>DASWMP010000399.1:0-43867 GCA_036399695.1 Thermoanaerobaculia bacterium
AGTTTGGAGTGCGGCAGCGACGCCTCATCAGCTGCCGCTTTCCCATAGAGGAGGCGTCGAGCCTCCGCCTTAAAACTCATCGTAGACGCTGACAGCGTCGATCTTCATCGTCGCCACAGGGCGGAGGCTCGGCGGCTGATGAAACGTCGCCGCCGCACTCCAGACCCTATCGCACAGTTTGGAGTGCGGCAGCGGCGCCTCATCAGCTGCCGCTTTCGCATAGCGGAGGCGTCGAGCCTCCGCCTTAAAACTCATCGTAGACGCTGACGGCGTCGATCTTCATCGTCGCCACCGTCTTCACAAACGCCGTCTCCGCCGTCCGCCGGAACCACGCCGCCGAACACCAGCGGTACTCGAGCGCATCGCGAACGAGCCCATGGTGCACCGCGTTCTCATGCACGTAGCGCAGGCGCGTCAGCCACGAGCGTTCGAACGTCAGTTCAGTGTCTCGGAACTGGTACCAGACCTTGCGACCAGTCACCCCATCTTTCCGATTCAGCCCCAGAGCTGACTTGCTGTGTAGACGGGACAGCATCCGTTTCAGCCGGGCGCCTTCCGGCGCGGAAATCACCAGGTGGTAATGATTCGCGAGAATCGCCCAAGCCTGCAGCCGGCACTCCTCTTCGACCGCGAACGCGAAGAGCAGTTCCTGAAAGTACTCCCTTGCGTCGGGAGCGAGCAGGAGCCGCTGCTTCAGGTACGTCGCGCCGGTGACAAAGTAAGTACCGGCTTGCGCGAGGCGATGAATCGGTGCGTGCGGCCAGTCCACCATTGCCTGAGGATTTTCCCTCGGACTAACCCCAAGAAAAAAGCCCGCCTTGCGGCGGGCTTTTCGATTGGTTGACTACTCTTCTTTTTTCTTGCGGCTCCGCTTGGGCTCGTCACCGGAAGCGTCATCCGCTTTCGGTGCGGCCTTGCGTGCGCGCTTCGGGGTTTCGTCGGCGTCGCCCTTGGGAGCGGCGTCCTTCTTCGGGGCCTTCTTCTGGCTGGCGGTGGCGTCCTTGGCGGGCTCGTTGGCTTCCGGCGAGCGTTCCACCAGCTCGAGGATCGCCATCTCGGCGGAGTCGCCGCGGCGAGGTCCGAGCTTGACGATGCGGGTGTAGCCGCCCGGGCGGGTCGAGAAACGCGGTCCGAGAGTATCGAACAGCTTCTTGATCAGACCGTCGTCGGCGATCGTACGGAACGCCTGCCGGCGGTTGTGCACACTGTCCTCTTTCGACAGCGTGATGAGCTTCTCGATCAGCGGGCGCAGTTCCTTGGCCTTCGGGAGCGTGGTGATGATGCGCTCCTTGTCGACGATGGAAGCGAGCTGGTTGCGGAACAGCGCAAGGCGGTGCGACGAAGTGCGGCCGAGCTTGCGGTTGACCATTCCGTGTCTCATTGCGGGTAACCTCTTTCCTGATTCTTAGTCGCGCATCTCGCTGGCGCGCGAGCCAGCCGGCACACGCGTCATGCCGAACGACAGGCCGAGGCTGGCGAGAACGTCTTTGATCTCGTCGAGCGACTTGCGGCCGAAGTTCTTCGTCGACAGCATCTCGCGCTCAGTGCGCTGAACGAGGTCGCCGAGAGTACGGATGTTGGCGTTCTTGAGGCAGTTCGCCGAGCGGACGGAGAGATCGAGCTCTTCGATCGGCTTGGCGAGCATCTCGGCCAGACGGGGATCGACTTCCGGCGCGGCGATCTCTTCGCGCTCTTCGGCGCGCGTTTCGAACGCGCTGAAGATGCGGAGGTGGTCGCCGAGCAGCTCGGCCGCGAGGCTGACTGCTTCCTGCGGCGAGACCGCGCCGTTGGTCCAGACCTCGAGCACGAGCTTGTCGTAATCGGTCATCTGGCCGACGCGAGCGCCTTCCACGTGGTAGTTCACCCGGCGGACGGGCGAATGGATCGAATCGATGGGGATGTAGCCCAGCGGCAGGTCGCCATCGGCGTTACGGTCGGCGACGACGTAGCCGCGGCCGCGCTTGAGACGGGCCTCGAGCTTGAGCGAGCCTTCCTTCGAAAGCGTCGCGATGTGGGCCGTCGGATCGAGGATCTCGACGTCCGGGTCCTGCTCGAAATCGGCGGCCGTGACGACACCCGGCCCCTTCTTCTCGAGGTACAGCGTTTTCGGTCCCTCACCATGCAGCTTGAACGGCACCTGCTTGAGGTTGAGAACGACGTCGGTCATGTCCTCGACGACGCCCTGCAGCGAGGAGAACTCGTGCAGTACGCCTTCGACACGGACGGCAGCGATCGCGGCTCCCTCGATGGAGGAGAGAAGCACGCGCCGCAGTGCATTGCCGATCGTCGTTCCGAACCCGCGCTCGAACGGCTGAGCGATGAAGCGGCCGTAGTTCGGAGTGAGAGTCTCAGGATCGTAATCGAGCTTTTTCGGTTTCTGGAAATCTGACCACAACATATGAGCGGCCTCCTCGCGAGGCCTGTGTGCCACAGACACTCAATGTCTGTAGAGGGACAGACGGGAGTGTCTGTCCCACACACAAGCCGGTTTTTACTTCGAGTAGAGTTCGACGATGAGCTGTTCCTGAATCGGGAGACGGATGTCTTCGCGCTTCGGAACGTCCGTGACGGTGCCGCGGAACTGCTCGGCATTGAGCTCGAGCCAGGTTGGAACACCGCGGCCGGCAGCCGTTTCGACGGACTGACGGATCTGGTCGTTCTTGCGGCTCTTCTCGCGAACCTGGACCACATCGCCCTTACGGAGCTGGTAGGAGGGGATGTTGATCTTCTTGCCGTTCACCTCGATGTGCCCGTGGCGGACGAGCTGCCGCGACTGGGGGCGCGACGAGGCGAACCCGAGGGAGTAGACCGCGTTGTCGAGCCGGAGCTCGAGCTGGCGGAGAAGATTCTCACCGGTGATGCCGGTCTTGCGCTCGGCGCGCTGGAAGTACAGGCGGAACTGCTTTTCCAGGATCCCGTAAATGCGCTTGACCTTCTGTTTTTCACGAAGCTGCAGACCGTAGCCAAGAACCTTGGAACGGCGGCGTCCGTGCTGGCCCGGAGCGTAATTGCGACGCTCGATCGAGCACTTGTCTTTGAAGCAACGATCGCCCTTCAGAAACAGCTTCATTCCCTCGCGACGGCAAAGCCGGCAGACGGGGTCGGTGTAACGAGCCACTGTGCCTCCTGTTGTTTCGCACCCGCCCCACCATGGAGCGTTGCGCGTACGGCGGCAGCTGCGCGCCGTACCCAAAAAACTGCACCGGTGCGACACGCACCGGCAAAAACCCGTTGTTGGTTTTGGTTGTTGGTTCTCGGTGTTTCCTCCGGTTGCCGTTACCAGCAACCGACAACCAAAAACCAACAACCGCTCAGACGCGGCGGCGCTTCGGAGGGCGGCAGCCGTTGTGCGGGATCGGGGTGACGTCCTTGATCGACTTGATGTCGAGGCCACTGGCGGCCAGGGCACGGATGGCCGATTCACGGCCAGCGCCCGGTCCCTTGACCTTGACGTCGATGGAGCGGACACCATGCTCCTGGGCGAGCTGCGCGGCATTCTGTGCCGCGACCTGCGCCGCGAACGGAGTGCCCTTGCGCGAGCCCTTGAAGCCGATACGGCCGGCGCTCGACCAGCTCAGCGTGTTGCCCATCGGATCGGAGATCGCGACGATGGTGTTGTTGAACGTCGCCGCGATCGACGCGACGGCGTGCGGAATGTTCTTCCGCTCCTTCCTCTTGGTGCCGGCGCGACGGGCGCCTGCTTTCGGTCCTCTGGCAGTGGCCATTCGAATCCCCTAAAACGTTTTCCGTTGTCCGTTTTCCGTTGCCCGTCCGCTGCCCATACGGACAACGGAAAACGGACAACGGACAACGCGTGAATTACTTCTTGGTCGCCTTCTTCTTGCCGGCCACCGCGCCCTTGCGCGGACCTTTGCGCGTACGCGCATTGGTGTGGGTGCGCTGGCCGCGGACCGGGAGGCCGCGGCGGTGGCGCTGGCCACGGTAGCAGTTGATCTCCATCAGACGCTTGATGTCGAGACCGATGTCCTTACGGAGATCGCCTTCGACCTTGCCTTCGTCCGTGATGACCTGACGGATCTTCCGGACGTCATCCTCGGACAGATCCTTGACGCGGATGTCCTTGTTGACGCCCGCCGTGGCGAGGATGGTGGTCGACCGCGTGCGGCCGATGCCGTAGATGTACGTCAGGCCCACTTCGACCCGCTTGTTCAGAGGGAGATCGATTCCCGCAATACGTGCCATTTTCCTGTAGCTCCTGTGCCTATCCCTGACGCTGCTTGTGCTTGGGGTTCTCGCAGATGATGCGGATCACACCCTGACGACGCACGACTTTGCACTTGGTGCAGATTCTCTTGACTGATGAACGGACTTTCATTGTCTCAACTCACTTATATCGATACGTGATGCGCCCGCGCGTCAGATCGTACGGCGAGAGCTCGACCAGAACCTTGTCTCCCGGAAGAATGCGGATGAAGTGCTTTCTCATCTTGCCGGAGATGTGCGCCAGTACTTTGTGCTTGTTCTCCAGCTCGACCTGAAACATCGCATTCGGCAATGTCTCGAGGACGGTTCCGGTCACTTCAATCGCTTCTTCCTTCGACATGTTTCTCCTGTTCCGTTTACTTCCCCAGCACGCGCGGCCCGTTGGACGTCACGGCCACCGAATTCTCGAAGTGGGCCGCCAGCGCTCCGTCGAGCGTCCGAGCCGTCCAGCCGTCGGCGTCGGTCTTGACGTCCTGCACCATGGCGTTCGTGCCGACGCGCTCGAGGCGCGCCCGCAGCTTCGGCCCGATCTCGCAGAGCATCGGCTCGATGGCCAGGACCATCCCTTCCTTCAGCTCCAGACCGCGGCCACGTTTGCCGTAGTTATAGACCTGAGGCTCCTCGTGCATCCGCCGACCGATACCATGGCCGACGAAAGTGCGGATCACGTGGAAACCGCGTGACTCCGCATGTTCCTGGACCGCCGCGCCGATGTCGCCGAGGTGACGCCCCGGACGCATCTCTTCAATGGCCAGCTCGAGGCACTCCCGCGTTGTGTCCATCAGCTCCTGCGCCCGCGGCGTCACCTTCCCTACCGGGATGGTGATCGCGGCGTCGCCGACGAACCCCTCGAAGATCGCGCCGAAGTCGAGGCCGATGATGTCGCCCTCCTGCAGCTTCGCGCGGTTCGGGATGCCGTGCACGATGACGTCGTTGACCGAAGAGCAGACGACCGCCGGGTAAGGCGGGAGTCCCATCGGAGCGTAGCCTTTGAACGGCGATTTCGCGCCGCGCTTTGCCAGCTCCTCCTCGGCCACTGCGTTGAGCTGCGCCGTCGTGACCCCGGGCTTCGTCATGTCGCGCATGATCTCGAGGATCTCCACGACAATGCGATTCGTCCGGTCCATGACCGCGACCTCTTCAGCAGTTTTGAGCGTCGGTCCCTTCATTCTGTCGAGCACGTTGATCTCAATGGCTCCAGCTATGCCAGAGCCTGGCTGATACGTTCAAAGACCTCATCGACGGGACCAATCCCGTCGACCTCACGCAAAATACCCTTCGACTTGTAATAAGTCGCGACCGGAAGCGTCTGCCTGTGGAACGCTTCGAGCCGCTTGCGCACCGCTCCCTCGTTGTCGTCCTGGCGCGCGACGACCTCGGCACCGCAGCGGTCGCAGACCGCCTCGGTTGCCGGGGGATTGTTCTCGACATGGTAAATCGCCCCGCAGCCTGCGCACGTACGGCGCAGAGAGATGCGGCGCACGATTGCTTCGTCAGGGACGAGCAGTTGGAGAACCCTGAGGGGCTCCTCCCCATTCCCGACGATCCCATCGAGCTTTTCGGCCTGCACGAGCGTCCGTGGGAAGCCGTCCAGGATGAAGCCGCGGCCGGCGTCGGACTTGGCCAGACGCTCCCGGATGATGCCGATCATCAGATCGTCCGGTACGAGGCCGCCCGATGCCATGATCGGGGCGGCCTCCAGGCCGAGGTCGGTCCCGCCGGCGACCGCTTCGCGAAGCATGTCACCCGTGGAGATGTGCGGAATCGAGTGCTGCGTCGCGAGGCGTTTCGCCTGCGTTCCCTTGCCGCTTCCCGGCGGCCCGATGAAGATGATCTTCAAATCAGTACCTGCCTACCGGCGGCCGCGGATGCGGCCCTTCTTCATGAAGCCGTCGTAATGGCGCATGACGAGCTGCGACTCGATCTGGTTGATCGTGTCCATCGCCACACCCACGACGATCAGCAGCGAGGTGCCGCCGAAGTAGAAGTTCAGCCCCATGCCTTCCGTGATCCAGAGCGGCAGGACCGCGTCGAGCGACCCGCCGATGAACGGGATCTGCGCAACCCGGAAACCGCGGATGAGGAACTCCGGCAGGATGCAGACGGCGGCCAGGTAGACCGAGCCGACGAACGTGATGCGCGTCAGCACGCGGTCGATGTAGTCCGACGTCCGCTTGCCCGGACGGATGCCCGGGATGAAGCCGCCGTACTTGCGCATGTTGTCGGCGGTGTCGACCGGGTTGAAGACGATCGACGTGTAGAAGTACGCGAAGAAGACGATGCCGGCGATCTGCAGCAGGTAATAGAGCGGCTGCCCCATCGAGATCTGGTTGCTGATCGACTGCGCCCACGGAGCCTTGATGAGGTTCGTGATCGTCTGCGGGATGACGAGGATCGACGAGGCGAAGATGACCGGGATGACGCCGGCCGTGTTCACGCGGAGCGGCAGGTACGTGTTGGCGCCGCCGTAGACCTTGCGGCCGACGACGCGCTTTGCGTACTGCACCGGGATGCGGCGCTGCGCGCGCTCCATGAAGACGACGAACGCCACGACCGCGACCATGAACACCAGGAGGAACAGCATCGCGAAGATGCTGCGCTGCCCGCTCCGGATCTCCCCGAACGTCGAGATCACGGCGTTCGGAAGGCCGACGACGATGCCGGCGAAGATGATGAGCGAGATGCCGTTGCCGATGCCTCGCTCGGAGATCTGCTCACCGAGCCACATGACGAAGGCCGTGCCGGTGGTGAGCGTGAGGATGGTCATGATCGGGAAGCCGAGGCCCCAGAGCATGTCCT
Source organism: Thermoanaerobaculia bacterium (assembly GCA_036399695.1). Lineage (GTDB taxonomy): Bacteria > Acidobacteriota > Thermoanaerobaculia > Gp7-AA8 > Gp7-AA8 > DASVEE01. Next base: position 7,024 of record DASWMP010000399.1, read on the forward strand.
GGACGTGCGGCGGCACGAGCGGCGCGCCGCCCGGGGCGGCCTGCCCCTTGAGCCAGAAGGCCACGCCGAGCGACTGCACGACCGCGAGGACGATCGTCCCGTAACGGGTGTACTGGTTGATCTTGCGGCGCCCCATCTCGCCTTCCTTCGAGAGCTTCTCGAGGTAAGGCCAGACGACCGTCAGGAGCTGCAGGATGATCGATGCCGAAATGTACGGCATGATCCCGAGGGCGAAGACGGACAGACGGCTCAGCGCGCCGCCGGAGAAAAGGTCGAGAAACCCGAACACTCCGGAATTCACGGCCGCGAAGAACTCGCTGAGCGCTTTCGGGTCGACGCCCGGGGTCGGGATGTGCGAGCCGAGGCGATAGACGGCCAGAAGCGCAAACGTGAACAGCACACGCTTGCGCAGGTCCTCGATCGCCCAGATGTTGCGGAGAGTCTCGAGCAGGTTCAAGTTACTGGATCTCCTGGCAGGAACCGCCTGCCTTCTCGATGGCCTCTTTCGCGGTCTTCGAGAACTTCGTGGCGTGCACGGTCAGGCTCCTGGTGAGCTCGCCGTCGCCGAGGATCTTGATCCCGTCATTCTGCCCTTTGACGAGACCCGCCGAGCGGAGTGCTGCCTCATCGACCGTGGCGCCGTTGTCGAAGCGCTCCAGATCGGCGAGGTTCACCACCGCGTAGTCTTTCTTGAAGATATTCGTGAAGCCGCGCTTCGGGATGCGGCGGTGCAGCGGCATCTGGCCGCCTTCGAAGCCACGCTTGCTCGTGTAGCCCGAGCGCGACTTCTGCCCCTTCTCACCGCGTCCGGCGGTCTTGCCGTGTCCCGAGCCGGGACCGCGGCCGAGCCGCTTCTTGGCGTGACGCGCGCCCTTCTTCGGTTTCAGATTACTGAGTTCCATATGCCTTGCCTCGTGAGGTTACTCGACGACTACTTCTCGACGACGACTTCGACCAGATGCGGGATCTTGGCGATCATGCCGCGGACTTCTTTGGTGTCGACCCGTTCGGCGACGCGGTTCATCTTCCCGAGGCCGAGGGCCTTGAGAGTCTCACGCATCTCGATCGGGCAACCGATGCCGCTGCGGATCTGACGGACCTTGAGTTTCTTGGTATCCGCCATGGTTTAAGCCTCCGCCTCGGCCGGCTCGGCATCGCTGCCGCGGAGAGCCCGGTACTGGGCCTCGGTGCGGAGCGACTTGAGCGCCTCGAAGGTCGCCTTGACGACGTTGTGCGGATTCGCGGTGCCGAGCGACTTCGTCAGAATGTTCTGGATACCGGCCGACTCGAGAATGGCGCGGACCGGACCACCGGCGATGACACCCGTACCCTCGGACGCCGGCTTGAGCAACACCTTGCCGGCGCCATAGTGCCCGAGCGTGGCGTGGGGGATGGTCGTCCCCAGCATCGCCACCGAGATCATGTTCTTCTTGGCGATCTCGATGCCCTTCTTGATGGCGGCCGGAACTTCCTTGGCCTTGCCCGAGCCGTAACCGACACGGCCCTTGCCGTCGCCGACGACGACGAGCGCGCTGAAGCTGAAGTTCTTGCCGCCCTTGACGACCTTCGTCACGCGGTTGATGTGGACGACCTTGTCGATCATCCCGCTTTCTGATCTGTCATCACGCTCGCGGCGGTCGCCACGCGGTGAGCCCTGTCCCGGACGCTGCATTGGACGCTGCATCTGTCCTCCTAGAATTCCAAACCGTTCTCGCGCGCCGCATCCGCGAGAGCTTTGATGTTCCCGTGATAGAGGTAGCCGCCGCGGTCGAAGACGACCCGCGTGATCCCCTTGTCTTTCGCCTTCTTCGCGATGAGCGCGCCGACGGCCTTGGCGGCCGCGGCGTTCGAGCCCTTCGCGCCGGCTTCCTGCTCGCGGGTCGACGCCGACGTGATCGTCACACCGCTCGCGTCGTCGATGACCTGAACGTAGATGTTCTTGAGGCTGCGGAACACGGCGAGACGCGGACGCTCACCAGTACCCCGGACCTTGCTGCGAATCCGCGAACGGATCCGGTTTCTTGCTTCGACTCTGTGTTTGGCCTGATCCATGTTCTTACCTTCCGGCGAGGCTTTGTACCCGCCTTACTTTTGTTTTTGGTTGTCGGTTTTTGGTTTCTGGTGTCCGGCGGAGCAACCAAAAACCAACAACCGACAACCAAAAACCGAGTGCTTACTTGCCTGCCGCCTTACCAGCCTTGCGGCGGATGACTTCGTCGCTGTACTTGATGCCCTTGCCCTTGTAGGGGTCGGGAGCGCGGAGGCTGCGGATCTCGGCCGCCACCTGACCGACTTTCTGCTTGTCGATGCCGGTGATGGTGATGTGTCCGGTCTTCGGCTCGACGACGATGTCGATCCCTTCCGGGATGGGGAAACGGACCGGGTGCGAGTAGCCGAGCGCGAAGACGACTTCGCGGCCCTTGACCTCGGCGCGGTAACCGACGCCGATGATGTCGAGCTCGCGTTTGAAGCCTTCGCTCACACCCTTGACGTTGTTCGCCACGAGAGCGCGCATGAGGCCGTGGAAGGCGCGAACCTTCCCCTCGTCGGACACGCGCTGGAACTTCACGACGTTGTCTTCGACCTTCATCGTGATGCCCGGGACGTGCGCCGTCTGCAGGGAGCCTTTCGGACCCTTCACGGTGATGACGTCACCACTCTGCTGGACCTCGACGCCGTTCGGCAGCGGGATTTCTTTTTTTCCGATACGCGACATTGGAGCTTCTCCTTACCAGACCTGGCAGAGGACTTCGCCGCCGATGCCGCTCTTCACGGCCTCGGCGCCCGAGAGGATTCCTCGCGAGGTCGAGACGATCGAGAGGCCGAGGCCACCGAGGACGCGAGGAATCTCTTCCTTGCCGCGGTAGATCCGGCGGCCCGGGCGAGAGATGCGCTCGATGCCGTGAATGACCGGCTCGCCGTCTTCCGAGTACTTGAGGTAGACGCGGAGCGTCGCCTGGGGTTTGCTGTCGTCTTCGACCAGCTTGTAGTTGCTGATGTAGCCTTCGCTTTTTAGAATGCGTGCGATCTCGACCTTCAGTTTCGAGGCCGGGAGCTCGACGCGTTCGTGGCGAGCCTGAATACCATTGCGGATGCGGCTGAGCATATCCGCGATCGGGTCTGTCATCGACATTCGTTGTTCCTCCGTAGTGTCTGACGGGCCACGAGCTACCAGCTCGCCTTCGTCACGCCCGGGATATAACCGCCGAGCGAAAGCTGACGGAAGCAGATGCGGCAGAGCTGAAACTTGCGCAGGAAGCCGCGCGGGCGCCCGCAGACCTTGCAACGGTTCCGCTTGCGCACGGAAAACTTCGGCTTCCGCTCAGCCTTCACCATCATTGAGATTTTCGCCATGTGTCGTTCCTCTTCTGCTGATCCGTCGCGTTACTTCGTGAACGGCATCCCGAGCTCGCGCAGAAGGAAGCGAGCCTGCTCGTCGTTCTTCGCGTTCGTGACGATCGTGATGTTCATGCCCTTGGACTTGTCGACCTTGACCGGATCGATCTCGGGAAAGATCAGGTGGTCGCGAATGCCGAGGGTGTAATTGCCGCGGCCGTCGAACGAGCGCGAAGGCACGCCGCGGAAGTCGCGGACGCGCGGCAGCGCGATGTTGATCAGACGGTCGAGGAACTCGTACATCTTCTCTCCGCGCAGCGTCACCATCGTGCCGATGGGAACACCCTCGCGCAGCTTGAACGCCGCGATCGACTTCTTCGCGCGCGTCGTCACCGGCTTCTGGCCCGTGATCGTTGCAAGCTCGTCCACCGCCGCGTCGAGGATCTTCGCGTTCTGGATCGCCTCGCCCATGCCCATGTTCAGCACGACCTTCTCGACCTTCGGAACGGCCATGACGCTCTTGATCTGGAACTCGTCCTGGATTCTGCGGCGGACGTTCTGTTCGTAATGCTCTTTGAGTCTTGCTGCCATTTTCTGGATGTCCTTCGGCTCGCTTAGTAAAGCCACTTTGTGTCAGGGATCGGGTCGAGGGATCGGGGCCCGGTGGGGCTCGGCTCCCGGGCCCCGGGCCCCTGTGCTCTGATCGCTAACTCTTGAGATCCGCCTTGCACTTGCGGCAGAAGCGGGACGCGTTGCCCTCTTCGTCGCGGTGCGAACCGAGACGGGTGGCTTCGCCGCAGCTCGGGCAGATGACCTGCAGCTTGGCGATGTTCACCGGCGACTCGCGCTCGAGAATGCCGCCCTTCTGGTTCTTCTGCGGATTCGGGCGCGTGTGCTTCTTGGTGAAGTTCACGCGCTCGACGATGGCCGTCCCCTTGGTGGCGTTCACCCGGAGGACTTTGCCCTGCTTACCGCGGTCCTTGCCGGAGAGAACGACGACGGTGTCGCCTTTCTTCACGTGCGGCTTGGAGCGCGGCGTGTCTGTGTGCTTGCTGGTTCCGTACAGTCCCATGTTGCTTCCTTTAGATCACTTCCGGCGCGAGCGAGATGATCTTCATGAACTTGCGCTCACGGAGCTCACGCGCCACCGGCCCGAACACACGCGTGCCGACCGGCTCGCGCGCCTCGTTGATGAGAACGGCCGCGTTGTCGTCGAACTTGATGTACGAACCGTCGCGGCGGCGGTACTCTTTCCGGGTGCGCACGATGACGGCCTTGACCACCGCGCCTTTTTTGACGGTGCCGTCCGGCGATGCTTCTTTGACCGACGCCGTGATGACGTCGCCCAGAGCCGCGTACTGACCGGCCGTCGACCCACCCAGCATCTTGATGCAGGCGATCTTCTTCGCGCCGGTGTTGTCCGCGACCTGCAGAATCGTTCCCATCTGAATCATGACTGACTATCTCCTTGTGGAGGACAGGCGGTCTGCCTGCCGGACAGGCGAGATCGCCTGTCCCCCACTAGCTTGCCTTCTCGAGGACTTCGCGCACGTTCCAGCGCTTCCGCTTCGAAAGCGGGCGCGTCTCCTCGATGACCACGCGATCGCCGACGTTGACGTCGCCGGCTTCGCTGTGCGCGAGGAACTTGCTCGTGCGCTTGACGTACTTGTGGTACATCGGGTCGATGACGCGGTTCTCGACGGCCACGACGACGGTCTTCGTCATCTTGTTCGAGACCACCACTCCGACCTTCGTCCGCTTGTTGTTTGTCGCTTCCGCGGTTTCGTTCTTGACCATGTTGCTTCTCCGTCCTGTCAACCGCGGGAGCGCTCGACGACGAGCGTCTTGATGCGGGCGATCTCGCGCTTCACTTCGCGCATCTTCATCGGGTTCTCGAGGCGCCCCGTGGCGCGCTGGAAACGCAGCTTGTAGAGCTGCTCCCGCAGGTCGCGCTCGCGCTGGTTCAGCTCATCGACCGACTTGTCGCGCAGTTCTGTCGTCTTCATTCGCCGACCTCCGTCTGCTCGCGCGTCACGAAACGCGTCTTGATCGGAAGCTTGTGGGCGGCCAGGCGGAACGCCTCTTCGGCGATCTCGCGGGTCACACCCTCCATCTCGTAGAGGATGCGGGCCGGCTTGACCACGCACACCCACTCTTCCGGAGCGCCCTTGCCCTTACCCATACGGGTTTCGAGCGGCTTCTTGGTGATCGGCTTGTCGGGGAAGATGCGGATCCAGATCTTGCCACCGCGCTTGACGTGACGCGTCATCGCGATACGAGCGGCCTCGATCTGGCGCGCCGTCACCCAGCCGACTTCGAGAGCCTGCAGGCCGAAATCGCCGAACGACACCTTCGCACCGCGCGTGGCCTGGCCACGACGGCGGCCGCGCTGCTGCTTTCTGAATTTAACCTTCTTCGGCATCAACATTGTTCTGACTCCGTCAGAGGATTGAGGATTGAGGATTGAGGATTGAGGCGCGTCACCGCAGGCCTCAAATCGTCAATCAACTCGTTCCACCAATCCTCAATTCTTAATCCTCAATCCGGTTACTGCACGCGACGGCGGCTGCGCGCCTTCGCCATCTCGCCTTTGTACAGCCACACCTTGACGCCGATGATTCCGTACGTCGTCTTCGCCTCGGCCAGACCGTAGTCGATGTCGGCCTTCAGCGTGTGCAGCGGCAGGCGCCCATCCTGGTACCACTCGGTGCGCGCGATCTCGGCGCCGTTCAGGCGGCCGGAGACGCGAACCTTGATCCCCTTCGCGCCGAAGCGAAAGGCCGACTCCATCGCCTTCTTCATGGCGCGACGGAAGGCGATGCGGCGCTCGAGCTGCGTCGCGATGTTCTCGGCGACGAGCTGCGAGTCGAGCTCCGGACGCTGGATCTCCTGGATGTTGATGTAGACCTCGCCGTTGACGAGCTTCTGCAGCTCGTCGCGGAGCTTGTCGACCTCGGCGCCTTTGCGTCCGATGATGATGCCCGGGCGCGACGTGTAGATGTTGATGCGCATCTTGTTCGCCGTGCGCTCGATGTCGATCTCCGAGACCCCGGCGTGAGAGAGACGCTTCTTCAGATCCTGGCGGAGCTTCAGATCGCGGTGCAGCGTCTCGGCGTAGGCCTTCCCCGCAAACCAGCGGCTATGCCACGTTTTGTTGAACCCCAGCCGAAATCCGTACGGGTTGACTTTCTGACCCAAGAGTGCCTCCGTTATTTCGTGGCGCGGGCGCGGCCCTTGCCGCCGCTCCGCTCGTTGACCGCTTTGACTTCATCCGAGACGTGGATGGTGATGTGCGCCTGCCGCTTTTGAATGCGGTAGGCACGTCCCATCGGCGCCGGCTGGATGCGCTTCTCACGCGGTCCTTCGTTGACGTAGATCTTCGAGACCACGAGCTCGTCGAGGTCGGTGCCGGCGCCCTTGTCCTCGGCGTTCGCCACCGCGGAGCGGAGGAGCTTCTCGATGTCCTTCGCCACCGTCTTGCGCGTGAAGCGGAGGATGTTCAGCGCTTCCTCCACCTTCTTGCCACGCACCAGATCGACGACCAGACGCACCTTCTGCGGCGAAGCTTTCAGGTACTTGAGTGTTGCGGTTGCTTCCATAATTTAGATCCTTCGCGCTCAGCGGGATGACGGCGAACCGTCACTTCCCGGCCGGCCTGCCCGTCTTTTCGACCTTCTTGCCGCTGTGGCCCTTGAACGTGCGGGTCAGCGAGAACTCGCCCAGCTTGTGGCCGACCATGTTCTCGGAGACGTACACCGGGATGAACTTGCGCCCGTTGTGAACGGCCAGAGTGTGGCCCACCATGTCAGGAGTGACGGTCGAACGGCGGGACCAGGTCTTGATGACCTTCTTGTCGCGCTCGCGGTTCATCGAATCCACCTTCTTCTGGAGGTGGTCATCCACGAACGGACCCTTCTTGAGTGAACGTGCCATTACTTCGTTCTCCGCTTGATGATGAACTGCGTGGTGCGCTTGTTCCGGCGCGTCTTGTAGCCCTTGGTCGGCTGGCCCCACGGCGACACGGGGTGACGGCCGCCCGAGGTCTTGCCTTCGCCACCGCCGAGCGGATGGTCGACCGGGTTCATGGAGACGCCGCGGTTATGCGGCTTCTTCCCGAGGTGACGGGTGCGTCCCGCTTTGCCGTAGGAGATGTTCTCGTGCTCGAGATTGCCGACCTGGCCGACAGTCGCGTAGCAGCGGACATGCACCTTGCGCATCTCGCCCGAGGGGAGACGGAGCGTCGCCCAGTCGCCTTCGCGCGCCATGAGCTGCGCGCCGGCACCGGCCGAACGGACCATCTGGCCGCCCTTCCCTTCCTTCAGCTCGATGTTGTGAATCACCGTGCCGAGGGGGATCTTCGAGAGAGGAAGCGCGTTCCCCACGAGGATGTCGGCCTCTTCGCCGGCGACGATCGTGGTCCCGACTGCCAGGCCGTTCGGAGCGAGGATGTAGCGCTTCTCGCCGTCGGCGTAGTGCAGCAGGGCGATGTGCGCCGTGCGGTTCGGGTCGTACTCGACGGCCGCGACCTTCGCGGGGATGCCGCGCTTGTCACGCTTGAAGTCGATCTCGCGGTACTTCTGCTTGTGGCCGCCGCCGATGAAGCGCGACGTGATGCGGCCCTTGCTGTTACGGCCGCCGGTTTTCGGCTTGCCTTTGGTCAGCGACTTCTCAGGCGTAGACTTCGTGATGTCCCTGAACGAAGCGTGCGTCTGAAACCGGATGCCCGGCGAAGTCGGCTTGTATCTGTTCGTAGCCATAGTTCTTTCTCTTTATCGGCTATGCCTGGTTTACACGCCTTCGACGAAGTCGGGGGCGCGCTCGCCTTCCTTGAGGCGGACGTAGGCCTTGCGCCAGTCGCGGCGCTTTCCGACCCAGCGTCCCATCCGCTTCATCTTGCCGCGGACGTTGAAAAGGCGGACTTCCTCGACCTTCACTTTGAAAAGCTCTTCGACGGCGGACTTGACCTGGATCTTGTTCGCCTTCGGGTCGACCTCGAACGAGATGACGTTCGCGCCCGACTCGCGCAGGATCGTGCTCTTCTCGGTGACGAGCGGCCGGCGGATGATCTGATTAGCGTTCATTGCCCAGTGCCTCCGTCAGCCGCTGCAGAGCAGTCTGGCTGAACACGACGTAGCGGCTGTTGACGACGTCGTACACGTTCACGTGCAGGGCATCGACGAACTGCAGCTTCGGGTTGTTGCGCGAGGCGAGCACCGCATTGGTGTTCTCCATCGAGTCGATGAGGAGGGCCTTGCCGTCCACACCGATACCCGCAACCTTCTGCGCGAAGGCTTTGGTCTTCCCCTCTTCGACAGCCATGTCGCTGATGACGAAGAAGTGACCTTCCTTCACGCGGCGGGAGAGAGCCGACTTGAGCGCCGCCTTCTTCTCCTTCGCGTTCATCTTGTACGAGTAGTCGCGCGGCTGCGGACCGAAGACCGTACCGCCGTGGCGGTGGATCGGCGGACGGCTGCCGCCCTGGCGGGCGCGGCCCGTGCCCTTCTGGCGGAACGGCTTCTTACCGGAGCCGCTCACTTCCGAGCGCGTCTTGGTCTTGTGCGTTCCCTGGCGGAGCGACGCGAGGTAGTTACGCACTGCCTCGTGAATCAGGTGCTCCTTGTAGGGATAGCTGAAGATGTCTTCCGGCAGCTCGATCGAGCCGACCGTCTTGTTGTTCCAGTCTTTGATGTCGATGGTCGGCATGATTACCCTCGCTTCCCATTCTTCGAGAAACGGACGAACACCAGGCCGTTGCGACCACCAGGGACGGCACCACGGACGTAGAGCAGGTTGTTCTCGGCGTCCACCTTCGCCACGCGAAGGTTCTTGACCGTGACCTGATCGCCACCCATACGGCCGGCCATGCGCATGCCCTTCATGACGCGCGACGGGAACGCCGAAGCGCCGATCGAGCCGGGAGCGCGGTGGAACATCGAGCCGTGCGATTCGCGGCCGCCAGCGAAATTGTGCCGGCGGACGACGCCCTGAAAGCCTTTGCCCTTCGAGGTGCCGATCACGTCGATCGCGTCACCCGCGTTGAAGATGTCGACCTGCACGCGGTCGCCGACGTTCGCGTCGCCGGAGTACGGCACTTCCGCGAGCGTCCGCACCGGCTGCACGCCGGCCTTTTCGAAGTGTCCACGCATCGCCTGCGTCACGCGGCGATTCGAGATCTTCTCCACCAGGCCGATCTGCACGGCGTCGTAGCCGTCTTTCTCGGTCGTTTTCTTCTGCACGACCATGCAGGGCCCGGCCTGAATGACCGTCACCGGAACGAGAGCCCCGTCCTCGGCGAACACCTGGGTCATTCCGACCTTCTTGCCAATGATTCCTTCGATTGCCATTGTCTTGTCTTTCCACCTTGGAACCGCCGCCTCGGCAACGGTTCATGTGCGCTTCGTCGGCGGTTGGCGGTTGGCGGTAGGCAGTGAATGAGGCCCGTTCCACTGCCTGCCGCCAACTGCCAACTGCCAACTGCTTACTTGCCGAACGCCTTGATCTCGACGTCCACGCCGGCCGGAAGCTCGAGCTTCATCAGCGCGTCGACCGTCTGCGTCGTCGGCTCGAGGATGTCGAGCAGCCGCTTGTGCGTCCGCATCTCGAACTGCTCGCGCGACTTCTTGTCCACGTGCGGCGAGCGAAGAACGGTGTAGCGCGAAATCTGGGTCGGCAGAGGGATCGGTCCCGCTACCTTGGCGCCCGTGCGCTTGGCCGTGTCCACGATCTCCGAGGTCGACTGGTCGAGCACCCGGTAGTCGTACGCCTTCAAACGGATGCGGATCTTTTCATTCATCATGGCTCAGTACCCTTAAAGATCAATGGGGATCGGCTTTCCACCGATCCCCATACAAAGCGCTACTCGAGAATGTCCGTGACCGTGCCGGCGCCGACCGTGCGGCCGCCCTCACGAATCGCGAAGCGAAGACCCTTCTCCATCGCGATCGGCGCGATGAGATTGATCGTCAGCGAGGTGTTGTCGCCCGGCATGACCATCTCCGCTCCCTCGGCCAGCGTCGCGGTGCCCGTGACGTCGGTCGTACGGAAGTAGAACTGCGGGCGATAGCCGTTGAAGAACGGGGTGTGACGGCCACCCTCTTCCTTCGTCAGGATGTAGACCTCGGCCTTGAACTTCGTGTGCGGCTTGATCGAGCCCGGCTTGGCGCAAACCTGACCGCGCTCGACGTCCTTGCGCTCCACACCGCGGAGCAGGAGGCCGACGTTGTCGCCCGCCTGACCCTGATCGAGGAGCTTGCGGAACATTTCAACGCCCGTGACGACCTTCTTGATGGTCGGACGGATGCCGACGATCTCGATTTCCTCACCGACCTTGATGATGCCGCGCTCGATACGGCCCGTGACGACGGTGCCGCGGCCCGAGATCGAGAAGATGTCCTCGACCGGCATCAGGAAGTCCTTGTCGATGGCGCGTTCCGGCATCGGGATGTAGCTGTCGACAGCGTCCATCAGCTCGATGATCTTCGAGCCCCACTCGCTGTTGTGGTCGCCCGACTCGAGAGCCTTGAGCGCCGACACGCGAACGATAGGAATGTCGTCGCCCGGGAAGTCGTACGAGCTGAGGAGCTCGCGGACTTCGAGCTCGACGAGCTCGAGGAGGTCCGGATCGGCGGCGTCGACCTTGTTCAGGGCGACGACCATCGCCGGCACGCCGACCTGGCGGGCGAGCAGGATGTGCTCGCGCGTCTGCGGCATCGGGCCGTCGGTGGCGGCGACCACGAGGATCGCACCGTCCATCTGCGCGGCGCCGGTGATCATGTTCTTGACGTAGTCGGCGTGGCCCGGGCAGTCGACGTGCGCGTAGTGGCGCTTCTCGGTCGAGTACTCGACGTGCGCGGTCGCGATCGTGATGCCGCGCTCGCGCTCTTCCGGAGCCTTGTCGATCTGGTCGAAGGCCACGAACGAAGCGGTGCCCTTCGAAGCGAGGATGCGGGTGATGGCGGCCGTCAGCGTCGTTTTGCCATGGTCGACGTGACCAATCGTCCCGATGTTGACGTGCGGCTTGCTGCGATCGAATTTCTCTTTAGCCATTTGGAAAACCTCCCCTTTAGCTCTAAGTTGCTGTCAGTTCCGGCCCGCCCCCCGAAGGGCGCGGGCCGGAGCTCGTAGATCAGATGACTCGCTGTGTCCCGCTGCTCTTGGCGATGATTTCCTCGGCGATGTTCTTCGGCGCCGGTTCATAAGCCAGGAACTGCATCGTGTAGCTCGCGCGGCCCTGCGACATCGACCGCACGTTCGTCGCGTAACCGAACATCTCCGACAGAGGCACGTGGGCGCGGATGACTTTCGCCCCGCCACGCTCGTCCATCTGCTGGATCTTGCCGCGGCGGCGCGACAGGTCGCCCATGACGTCGCCGGCGTAATCTTCCGGCGTCACCACTTCGACGTCCATGATCGGCTCGAGAAGAATCGGATGGGCGCGCTTCGCACCTTCCTGATACGCCATCGAACCGGCGATCTTGAACGCCATTTCGGAGGAGTCGACGTCGTGATACGAACCGTCGTACAGGATGGCGCGCACGCCCGTCATCGGGTAACCGGCGACGATACCGCGCTCCATCGCTTCCTTGATGCCCTGCTCGGTCGGCTTGATGAACTCGCGCGGGACGGAACCGCCGACGATCTCGTTGACGAACTCGAACCCGCCTTCCGGCATCGGCTCGAAGCGCATCTTGACGTGACCGTACTGCCCCTTACCACCCGACTGGCGGACGAACTTGCCTTCCGCTTCGGACTTGCGCGTGATCGCCTCGCGGTACGCGACCTGAGGCTTGCCGACGTTCGCCGCGACGTTGAACTCGCGCACCATGCGATCGACGATGATCTCGAGGTGCAGCTCGCCCATCCCGCGGATGATCGTCTGGTTCGTTTCCGGATCCGTGTGGACCTTGAACGTCGGATCTTCCTGCATGAGCTTCGCGAGAGCGACGCCCATCTTTTCCTGGTCGGTCTTGGTCTTCGGCTCGATCGCAACCGCGATGACCGGCTCCGGGAAGATCATCGTCTCGAGGACGATCGGATCGTCCTTGGTGCAGATCGTGTCGCCGGTCGTGACGCTCTTGAGGCCGACGGCCGCGCCGATGTCACCCGCGCGCACTTCTTTGATCTCTTCGCGCTTGTTGGCGTGCATCTGCAGCAGGCGGCCGACGCGCTCGGTGTTGCCCTTGGTCGAGTTCAGCACGGCAGTGCCGGACTCGACACGGCCCGAGTAGACGCGGAAGAACGCGAGCTGGCCGACGAACGGGTCGGTCATGATCTTGAACACGAGAGCCGCGAACGGCGCGTCGTCGGAAGCCGGACGCTCCATGAAGGAGTCGTCGTCCGGGCTCACGCCCTTGACCGGCGGGATGTCCAGCGGGCTCGGGAGGTAGTCGACGACGGCGTCGAGCAGCGGCTGCACGCCCTTGTTCTTGAAGGCCGTGCCGCAGATGACCGGCGTGATCTTCTGATGGATAGTCGCGTCGCGAAGAGCGGCCTTGAGCTCGCTGACCTCGATCGTCTCGCCGGCGAGGTACTTCTCGAGCAGCTCGTCGTGCGATTCGGCGATGGACTCGACCATCTTCTCGCGGTAGTGCTCGGCTTCCTCGCGGAGCTCCGCGGGGATCTCTTCGATGTCGTACTTCGCGCCGAGGGTCTCATCCTTGAAGACGAGGGCCTTCATCAGCACGAGGTCGATGACGCCCTTGAACTTGTCTTCGGCTCCGATGGGGAGCTGGAGAGGAACGGCGTTCTTGCCGAGCTTCTGGCGGATCTGGTTCACGACCGCTTCGAAGTTGGCGCCGATGCGGTCCATCTTGTTGATGAACGCGATGCGGGGAACGCCGTACTTGTCGGCCTGGCGCCAGACGGTCTCGGACTGCGGCTCGACGCCACCGACGGCGCAGAAGACGCCGACAGCGCCGTCGAGGACGCGAAGCGAGCGCTCGACTTCGACCGTGAAGTCGACGTGGCCCGGGGTATCGATGATGTTGATGCGGGTGTCGCCCCACTTGGCGGTCGTAGCAGCCGAGGTGATGGTGATGCCGCGCTCCTGCTCCTGGACCATCCAGTCCATGGTCGCAGTGCCTTCGTGCACCTCACCGATCTTGTGGGTGATGCCCGTGTAGAACAGGATGCGCTCGGTCGTCGTGGTTTTACCCGCGTCGATGTGAGCCATGATCCCGATGTTGCGCGTTTTCTCCAGAGGTACCTGACGTGCCATGACTTCCTTCTTTGATTCCAGGCGAACAGCCGACAACCGGCAGCCGGAGGCCGACCGGAGGTCAGACGAGCGCCTCCCGCGAAGGAGGCGCGACCGAATTCGTTTGTATTTCCCGTTGCTCGGTCCGGAACCTCAGAACCTCTTCTGTGTTATCCGGGTCGAGACGGAGCTACGGAAAGTTGCTTGCGGTCCGGGATCGGGTCCCGGGTGCTTCTCGTGTCCCGGGGTTTGAAGCCCGGGTCACCTTACAACCCCATGACAGGGCCGTGAATTCTACAACAATTCTGCTGCCGATACCACCGGCAGGTGCTGCGGTTCTACCAGCGGTAGTGAGCGAACGCCTTGTTGGCCTCGGCCATCTTGTGCGTGTCTTCACGCTTCTTTATGGCATTGCCGCGGTTGTTGGAGGCGTCGAGGATCTCACCGGCCAGCTTGTCCTGCATGGTCTTCTCGCCGCGCGAGGTGGCGTACGAGATCATCCAGCGGATCGCAAGGGCGGTACGGCGGGTCGGACGGACCTCGACCGGAACCTGGTAGTTCGAGCCACCAACGCGGCGGCTCTTGACTTCGAGAGCCGGCTTCACGTTGTCGATGGCCTTCTTGAAGACCTTGAGCGGATCGTCTTTGGCACGATCTTCGACCTTCTTGAGGGCGCTGTAAAACACCCGCTCGGCGACCGACTTCTTACCGTCGGACATCAGCGAGTTGATGAACTTGGTGACGAGCTGGCTGTTGTAAACCGGATCCGGCAGGATCTCTCGTTTCGGAACTTCGCGTCTTCTCGGCATCTTGAATCCTTAGGCTTTCTTCGGTCGCTTCGCGCCGTACTTCGAGCGGCTCTGGTTGCGCTTGGCGACGCCCGTGGCATCGAGAGTGCCACGAATGACGTGGTAGCGGACGCCCGGGAGGTCCTTCACACGGCCACCGCGAATGAGCACGATCGAGTGCTCCTGCAGGTTGTGCCCGACACCCGGGATATAGGTCGTGACCTCGACGCCGTTGGTGAGACGGACACGAGCGACTTTGCGAAGAGCCGAGTTCGGCTTCTTCGGGGTCGAGGTGTAGACGCGCGTGCAAACACCGCGCTTCTGCGGGCTCGACTGCAGCGCCGGCGACTTCGTTTTGTACTGCACTTTCGCGCGGCCTGCGCTCACAAGCTGATTGATCGTTGGCATTCCCGACTATTTCCTTCTTGAAGACACGTACAGCGAAAAATGGGACTCCCTGGAGGGAACGCGCACTCTACGCTGCCGTTTTGAGCTTTGTCAAGCCCGGGACCGACTCAACGAAGTGACCCCTGCCGGTATTTCATCGGGGCTCCGTTAGTGGCCGGCGGCAGTGGTCGGTGGTCACTTGAGGTCTTCGCCTGCGGCTACAGCTCTACCGTCACGCCACGGCCGAGCTCCTTGGCCTTGTCGTACAGAAACGCCGCCGCGGCCAGGTCTTCCACCGCCAGGCCCAGGGATTTGAAGAGCGTGAGCTCCTCGGCGTTGCTGCGTCCGGTGGCCGTACCCAGCAGCAGCTCCCCCAGCTCGGCCTTGATCTCGATCCCGGGGTAGTCCTTCACCGCGAACAGGTAGTCGCCCGACTCGTTCACCGTCGATTCCCGCCGGTCGACGAACAGCGAAGCCGCCGCGACCGTCTCGCTGTCCAGCTCCCTCGCCGCCGCGATGCTCGAGCCGACGGCGTTGACGTGCGCTCCCGGGCTGATCCATTCGCGGCGCAGCACCGGCTCCCGCGACGACGTCGCCGTGACGATGATGTCCGCCCCACGCACCGCCTGCTCCACGCTCAGCTCCGTCCGGCGGCTGGCCACCCTGACTTCCTTGATCTCACGCACCAGCGGGATGGCCTCGGCGTGAGTCCGGGACTGGACACCTGATCCGACGATCGCCAGGACCGAGGCATCCTCCCGCGCCAGCAGCTTCGTCGCGATGGCCGAGACCGCCGCGGTCCGGATGGCCGTGATCGCCGCCGCGTTCATGATCGCCAGCGGCTCCCCCGTCTCCCCACTATGAAGGATGACCGTGCCGAGGTGGCTGTCGAGGCCGCGCTTCGGATTGTCGGGGAAGACGCAGACTTCCTTGAGCGCGTAGACCGGCCGCTCGCCTGCCCTCCAGGCCGGCATCAGGCCGAGGAGGCCCGGCGCACCGGCAGCGCGGATCGCCTGCCGCAGCGGGTTATGCACCTCGCCGCGGCCGAGCGCGCGCAGCGCCTCCTCCATCACCGCGATGCACTCGCGCATCGTCAGGAGCTCGGTGACGTCGTGCTCGTTGAGGATGAGGACCTGCATCATCTATTCATCGCGATGCACGAGCGCCGGCGAAAAGGCCGGCAGGCAGATGGCGACGTACTCCGCCCCTTCGGCAGCCGGGGTCGAGTACTGGACCCACTCCCCCCGATGGGCGATGACGGCCTGCCCTTCGGCAACGTCGATGAAGCTGCCGTCCTTCGACGTCACCCGCAGGGTGCCGCGCAGGACGACCGTGTATTCGTCGAACTCCGGCGCCTGCCCCGGCTCGACCCAGCCGCCCGGCGACTTCATCCGCGCCACGCTGAGGTCTTCGGTGTGCGAGTTCACCCGTCCCACATACTCTTCGATGATCTTCGGCTTGTTCCCCGCCGCCTTGACGATGGCCGGTTTCTCGATGTGCGTCGGCATGCGCGCGATTCTAGCTGACGAACTGCGCCAGCCAGCGCTCGATGGCGGCCAGGACGGTGCCGCGCTCCTCGTCCGTCAGGGCGTGGCCTTTCGTGATGCCGTACGTCTTCTCGAGGCAGCCGCGGCAGCAGGTGGCGGTGGCGTGCTGGGCCACGAAAACTGGATGGTTGCGCCAGGGCGTCTGGCGGCCGTCGTTCTTCGGCTCGGCCGGCGCGAGGCGCTGCCGGATGAGCTCATCCGCCTGTTTCATCACGTGCGGCAAGCCCCAGGTCTGCAGGTAGGCCAGCTCCCGGCCGGAAAGCCGGAACTTCTGGCGGAAAGCCGTGCGCGAGAGTTTGTGGAAGACCTGCTCCAGATCAATCATTAGAAATGGGACCAAGGGGACAGATGGGACCAAGGGGAGCTACCGCACCAATCAGCCTTTCATAGGTCCCATAGGTCCCATCTGTCCTATTGGTCCCATCGTTCCCTGTTGCTACTGGCCGCTGAAGGGAACGTGCGTGACCCGCGAGCTCGCCGCCTCCAGCGTCACCCCCGGCGCCGGCTGCCGGAACAGCTCCCGGTCCTGCGTCGAAAGCACGATCACCCCCACCGGCTCCGTCACATTGGAGGTAACAACCAGCGAGTCCCCTTTCTTCAGCCGGACGCTGCCGCTGCTGAAGTCGAGTGGGGCGTTGTTGGCGCGCCAGGCGAGCTGCGCGTTTCCGGCGGCGGGCGGCAGCGTGAGCTGCAACTGCTGCGCGTTCGGTCCGTCGTAGGCGCCGAAGAACAGCGGCCGGCTGAACCATGGGTGGCGCGCCAGCGCCGCCGACGCGTACAGCCGGTACTCCCCGTCAGCCGGGACCACCCAGGCGAACGTCCCGCTCGCTGGCGTCAGCACCCCGTTCGGGGCCGGCATCCAGAGGTTGCGCCAGACCGGGATGTAGTGCCGCGTCACGACGCGGGCGAGCTCGCGGTGCTCGGCCATGAAGACGAGCGCGTTGTGATCGGGGATCACGGCCGCGGGCGGCTGGCGGAGGAAGTCGCGCATGGAGTAGGGCGCGGCGTGCCCATGACGCACGAGCTGCCGCGCCAGGTCCGGCAGGAACCAGAAGCGGTACGCCGGCTCGCGCCGCAACGCCCAGCCGATGCCGTCGAAGATCTTCGCCCCCGGCGCCGTGCGCGCGTGCACCTCCCGCATGATCAGGTCCTGGTAGGCCCGGTCCTGCTCCTTGCCGCGGAAGACCGACGCGAACAGGTTGACGCCCCAGGCCAGAGTCAGCAGCGCCAGCAGCAGTTTCGGCCGGCCGATCCGTTCGATCGTCGCGGCCACGAACGGCAGCATCAGCACGACGACGATCTGGAAGTGATAGTTGTAGACGAACTTCATCGCCGCGATGAACAGCAGGTTGGCGACGGCCAGGAACGCAACCACGAAGAAATCGTCCGGACGCCGCCACTGCCGCAGCGCGCGGACCAGACCGGTGATGCCGAGGATGAGGATGGCCACGCCGCCGACGTCGATGGCCGCCGCCTCGAACAGCCGGTCGGACCCGAGAATGCGGATGCCGAACGGCACGAGGAGCCGGTGGACGAACGCCCATTGCGGCCCCGTGGCGTACTTGTCGCCGAGGTAGTTCTCGAAAAAAACGTGCTGCCAGAACGGGAGGAGCGAGCCCGTGGTGAGGAGATAGACGCCCGCGGCCATGAGCGTCCCGATGACGCCGACGAAGATCCAGTTGGCCCGGCTGTTTCCGCCCCAGCGGCGCTCCGGCACGTTCACGACGCGCAGCAGCAGCACGGTCAGGGCGAGCAGCGGCCCGAGGCGGAGGTTCGCGAGGCCGGCCAGGCAGAACATGACACCCGCGAGGATGGGGAGAAGCGGGTTGTCCGTTGTCCGTTGTCCGTTGTCCGTGCTTGGCTCGGCGGAGCCGTTGGCACTTTGGGCCAGGACTAGGCCGGCGATGTAGAGCATGGCGGCCGTGGTGTCGACGCGGTACTCGACGGCCGAGATCATGAGGAAGGACGCCGTCAGGGCCAGGCCCATCGCGGTCCAGCGGGCGAAGCGGTCCACGCCTGCCCGGCGCATCCAGCGCGACGCCAGCCAGAACGTGGCGATCCAGACCGGTATCTGCGCCCAGCGCAGCAGGATCACGGCATCGACGCCCGGACTCTTCGTCAGCCAGGTGAACGGCGCGAAGAGGAACCAGGGCAGCGGCGTGTGGTGCTCCCAGAAGTCGCGATACGGGACCAGTCCCCGCCCGATCCACTCGGTGGCCCGGTAAAACTCGATCTCGTCCCAGTTCAGCGGATGCAGCCACCCCAACGGCAACAGCCGCACCATCGCCGCCGTGACTGCGAGGGAGAGGGCGATCGCGACTTTGTTGCGCACCGGGCGATGATAGAGGAAACAGGTCGGGGCCCGGGGCTCGAGCCCCCGTTGAATTAGAGGTTTGCCTCATGTGGGACAGACACTCCTGTCTGTCCGGCGCACCCCCGAGGTGCATTCCTCCAGACAAGCAGCCGTTCGGGTGCACGGGACAGACAAGAGTGTCTGTCCCACATCTAACGTTAACGCCATCGGGCTCAGGGCCCGGGGCTCAGGGCCCGGTGGGGGTCAGGCCCGCGGTTCCGGGGACGGCTCCGGTAAAACGCGATGCACTCCCCTGGACCTCGCGCCCGCCCCCCACTGAGCCCCGAGCCCCGGGCTCCGAGCCCTATACTTGAGTCCATGTCATTCGCCCAATCCTTCCTCGAAGAAACGCTCGAAGTGATTCGCCGCATCGACCCGGCCTCGGTGGACCGCACGGCCGAGGGTCTGGCGGCGGCCCGCGACGGCGGTGGCCGTCTCTTCATCCTCGGCGTCGGCGGCTCGGCCGGGCACGCCAGCCACGCCGTCAACGACTTCCGCAAAATCTGCGGCTTCGAGGCGTACTGTCCTACCGACAACGTCTCCGAGCTCACCGCCCGCATCAACGATGAAGGGTGGGAGAGCTGCTTCTCCGAATGGCTCAAAGGGTCGCGCGTCAGCGACCGCGACGCCCTGCTCGTCTTCAGCGTCGGCGGCGGAAACGTCGAGAAGAACGTCTCCGTGAACCTCGTCCGGGCCATCGATCAGGCCCGCTCCGCGGGTGCGAAGGTGTTCGGCATCATCGGCAAGGACGGCGGCTACACCGCCCAGGTCGCGGATGCCTGCGTGCTGATCCCGGTCGTGTCGCAGGAGCGGATCACGCCTCATACCGAGGGGCTCGCCGCCGTGGTGTGGCACCTCCTGGTCAGCCACCCGGCGCTCAAGATGACGCAGACCAAGTGGGAGAGCGTGAAGTAGCCCGGCGCGAAGCGATACTTTTCACGCTTACACGTGAGGTTTTCACGCTTACATGTGAGGTTTTGACGCTTCCACATTAGGCGTTCATGCTTAAAGATGAGGTTTTTTTACCTCCACTTTAAGCGCTTTCGCTTAAACGTGAGGCTCTTCCTGCTTCCACTTTAAGCGTTCACGCTGGCGCGGGTAACGTTCACGTTGCCGGTGGCAGCGTTCACGCTGGCGGTGGCAGCGTTCACGTTGGCGGCAGCAGCGTTCACGTTGGTGGTGGCAGCGTTCACGCTGGCGGTGGCAGCGTTCACGCTGGCGGCAGCAGCGTTCACGGTCCCGGCGGCAGCGCTACGGATTGAGCTGCGCGACGATCTCGCGGATCGACCTGCGCACCGCTTCGCGGGAGGTCATCGACGGCTTCCATCCCAGGGCGGTCATCTTGCGGGTGTCCATCTTCACCTGGGCCACGTCGCCACGCCAGCCGCGGGGGCTGTCGCCGTACTGCACCTGGATGGCGTCGCGGGAGATGCCCATCGCTTCGATCGTCCAGTCGGTGATCTCGCGGACCGAGGTCTGGTCGTCCACCGCCAGGTTGTAGTAGTTCACGTCCGCCGAGGCATTGGCGACGCCGAACTCCATACCGTTCAGGCAGTCCTCCACGTGAACGTACGGTTTTGCCTGCGTCCCGTCGCCCAGCACTTCCAGGCGCGAGGCGTCCTTTTGCAGTTTGTGCACGAAGTCGTAGATCACGCCGTGGGTCGGGTTCGGGCCGACGATGTTGCCGAAACGGAAGATCCAGGCGCGCATGTCGTAGTTGTGGACGAACGCCGTGATGAGCGTCTCGCATGCGACCTTGCTGGCGGCGTAGAGCGAGATCGGGAGGATCGGACCGTAATCCTCCGGCGTCGGCATCACGGTCGGCTCGCCGTAGACGGCGCCGCTGGACGAGAAGACGATCTCTTTCACCCCGTTGCGGCGCATGGCCTCGAGCAGGTTGTACGTCACGAGCGTGCCGCCCTTGAGGTCGAAGTCGGTGTACTTCGTCCCGAAGCTGATGTCGCTGTTCGCCGCCAGGTGCCAGACGCGGTCCGGCTTCTCCTCGCCGAGCAGCTCGACCAGCTTCTCGCCGTCCAGCAGGTCCAGCTCGACGAAACGGAAGCGGGGGTGATCGACGACGTACTCCCGCTTGCCGAGGAAGAAGTTGTCGATTCCGAGGACCTCATCGCCGCGGCCGAGGAGGCGGGGGATGAGGTTCGAGGCGATGAATCCGGCGGCGCCGGTGACGAGGATCTTCACTTGTTCTCCAGCGCGGCGCGCGTGCGCGCCAGCTCATCGGGCGTGCCGATGTCATAGAAATCGTAATCGACGATCTCGGCTTCAAGCTCGCCGCGGCCGGCCAGCTCCGGAAAGACGAGCTCCTCGAACGAGCTGCGTCCGCCGGACGGCAGCAGGTCGAGCGCCTCGATGCCGAAGACCGAGAAGCCGGCATCGACGTACGGCAGCTCCGGCGCCTTCTTGTCGAAGCGCGTCACGCGCCCTTCCTGCACCTCGGCGTTGCCGTCGGTGCGCCGCGGATAGACGGCCAGCGCGTGGCGCGGATGCGCGGTGACGAAGTGGGCGTAGTCGTAGCGGCGGAAGACGTCGCCGTACGTCAGCACGAAGCGGTCGCCCAGGAGCGGGCGCGCCTGCAATAGCGCCCCGCCGGTGCCGAGCGGGCTCTCCTCGCGGCTGTAGCGGATGTCGACGCCGAAGCGGGCGCCATCGCCGAAGTGCCCTTCGATGACGTCCGCGCGGAAGCCGGTCAGCAGCACGAGATCCCGCAGGCCGGCCACGCGGAAGGAATCGACCACGAGCTCGAGGTACGGCCGGCCGTCGATCTCGATCATCGCCTTCGGCAGCCCCTGCGCGAGCGCGCTGATGCGCGTGCCGAGGCCGCCGCAGAGGATCGCCACCTTCATGCGCGCTTCACGCCGCGGGCGCGCCAGATGCGCTTGAATGTCCAGACCGTGCTCTGCCAGCGATGCAGCGTCGTGGTGCCGATGCGCTCGCGGTAGTCGATGTTGACGTCGACGACCTTGAAGCCGCGGCGGTAGGGCACGAGCAGCATCTCGACCGGCAATGCCGGGCCGCGCGGGTTCCACTGCACCGCGTCGATCATCGACTTGCGGTAGGCGCGCATGCCGCTGTGCAGGTCGGTCGTTTTGATGCCGTGGAGGATGCGCGCGGCGAGGGCGAAGGCGCGGTTCGCCAGGAAGTTCGCGAACGGCATGGCCTTCGGCCGGCGCCAGACGCGCGTGGTGTTCACGAGGTCGTAGCCTTCGTCGATGAGCCGCACGAGCTTCGGGATGTCCTCGACCGGATAGGTGTCGTCGCAGTCGAGGGTGATGACGATGTCGCCGTGCGCTTCGCGGAGCGCGCGGTCCATGGCCGGGCCGTAACCCTGCGGCGGGAACTGGCGCACCACGCGCGCGCCGAGCGACTCGGCGATCTCCGGCGTCCTGTCCTTGCTCGAGTCGACGAGCAGGACCTCGGCATCCGGAACGACGCGGCGGATGTCCTGAATGACTTTTCCGACCGCTCCTTCTTCATTGAGCGTAATCATCGATACGGTGAGTTTCACGGCGTGCTCTTCTCTATCACACGTGCGACGAACTCCGCGAGCGAGGCGAACCGTGCGTCCGGCTCGATCGCGCCCCGTTTGTGCTCCGATCCCCGCGATTCGACGAGCGCGACGTGCAAGCCGGCGGCGCGTCCGCAGCGGAGATCGGAATCCTGATCGCCGATGAACCACGACTCCGCCAGGTCCACCCCGAACTCCTCGGCCGCCTGCCGCACGAAGAGCGTGCCCGGTTTGCGGCACTCGCAGGCAAGGCGCAGCTCTGCCCGCGACGCCTGGGGATGGTGGTAGCAGGTGTAGCTCTTCGTGACCGGGACTTCGATGCCGCGCAGGACGGCCTCGTGAGCTTCCTGCAGCGATTCCAGCGAGACTTTGTTTTTGGCGTAGCTGGGCTGGTTGGTGACGATGAAGAGGAGCCAGCCGGCCGCTTTGGCGCGGCGGAGGGCGTCGGGAACGCCGGGGAGGATCTTTACGTCAGTCGCGGTGCGGGGGGATTCCCACTCGTCGTGGGAGGGGTAGTAGACCAGCTCATCGAGCACGCCGTCCCGGTCGAGGAAGAGCGCGCGGGTCATCAGCGGGCGTTGAAGCGAGAAACCCGAGACCCGAAGTCAGAACGCAGAGCGCAGAACGCAGAACGGAGAATCAGGAAACGTGGGCCGCCCGGCTTCCGCGTTCTGCGTTCTGCGTTCTGCGCTCTGACTTCGGGTCTTGCTGCCCGATCCCTCACCGCAGCTCCTTGCTCATGGCCAAAGCCCGCTCCACGCACACATCAGAGTTGATGTAATCAAACTGCGCGAACCGCCCCAGCAGCCGCATCCCCGTGGCCTCGACGGCAGCGCGCATGGCCGTCACGTTCCGGCGGTACTCCAGGTCGTACACCGGGTAGCCGTACTGGAACCGCACGACCTTCTTGTAGACGATCGTCGCCGGGTCGGCGAACCCGATGTGCACCAGATCCGCGATCACCTTCTCCAGCACCTGCTCGTCGGACGCGTCCCAGATGCCATCCCCTTCGTTGGCCGTGATCTCGGCCATCACGGACGAACTGCCCTCCGGCACGCACTTTTCGCTGAACGCTTTCGGGAACGACAGCCGGTGGAAAGCGATCTCCGGATCCGGCAGGTAGAGCGCCGTGTACGGATAGCCGCGGTCCTCGTTGAAGCCGATCAGCACGTTGATGAGCGAGTTGTAGCGGAGCTTCGCCAGCTCGGCGTGCACTTCGTCCGGCGCGTCGGTCCAGACCTTCACCAGCTCGTGGATCGGCATCGTGTTGACGAGCGTCTTGTAGCGGCGCTCTTCGCCGTCCGTCGACGTCACGCGCCAGCCGTCGCCGTCGCGCGAGACCGAGGCCACCGTCCAGTTGGTGCGCACCGGGCCGCGCACGTTCTTCGCGAAGGCGTGCACCAGCGATTCGTACCCACCCTCGATCGGGTAGTAGAAGTGAAGCTGGTGCAGGTAGCCCTCGGTGGAGATGCCGATGGCGGACTTGATCACGTCCTCCACCGGCGGCTTCGGGATGCGGGACACGAACTCCAGCCCGATCTTGTGCGGGTCGTAGTTCCAGATCTTCCGGTTGTACGGGATGAAGTATTTGTCGCTGATGCTGGTGCCGAACGTCTTGTACGACCACTCGGCGAGGTTCGACGGCTCGTCGTTCGAGTGCGGGTTGATGATGTAGTCGCGCAGGCACTCGAACGTGTCTTCCTTCGGCAGCGCCGCGAGGTCGTTCTCGAACGGGTACTTCACGAGCCGCCCGCGGAACCAGATCTTGTTCTCACGCCGCCGCTGGTGCACGTTCTCGCCGAGCGTGTCGACCATGAGCTGCAGCACTTCCTTGTTCTTGCTGAACATGATGTGCGGGCCGGCCGCGTCGAAGATGAAGCCCTGCTCGTTGATGCTGCCGGACAGGCCGCCGATGCGCTTGCGCTTCTCGACGATCTCCACGTCGTCGGTGTCGAGGAACGACGAGAGGGCAATGCCGGAGATGCCGCCGCCGAGGATGCCGATGGTGTAGTTGGCGGTTGGCGGTTGGCGGTTGGCAGTGGAATCGGTCATCACCATGCCGCACGCTCCTGCTTACTGCCAACTGCCAACCGCCAACTCGTCTTCATTCGCCCAGCTCCTTCGCGACGCCCAGGGACGTGGTCGGCGAGAGGAAGCCGTGTCCCATCTGGGCCACGACCTTCGTCCCCTCGGGCTCGACGGTGTAGTGCATGCGCGGCATGCCCCGCTCGTGCATGAAGCGCTCGACGTCGGCGTGGCGTGCCGGGCAGTAGAGCATCAGGAAGCCTCCGCCACCGGCGCCGATGATCTTGCCGCCCAGGACGCCGTACCGCTCTTTGACCTCGTCGTAGATCTGGTCGACGCGCGCCAGCGAGATCTTCGCCGACATCTTCTTCTTGCTCTGCCAGTGCTCGTCCAGGAGCTCTCCCCAGCGGTCGAAGTTGGACGTCTCGACCGCTTCGAGAATGCGGTAGCCGAGGTCTTTGATGCGGTGCAGGCTGTCGGCGACGCGGGCGTGATCCACGCCTTCCTTCTTCTGCATGGCCACGTTCTGGTCGGCCAGCACCTCGCGGGCGTCGCGCTGCGAGCCGGTGTAATAGATGTGCGTATGGGCGACGAGTTGGGCGACGTCGGACGTGCTCGGGCGCAGGCTGCGCACCCCGACCTTCCCATCCTTGCCGATCTCCAGCACCGTCAGGCCGCCGTACGTGGCCATGTACTGATCCTGCTTGCCGATCGGCGACCCGAGGATGTCGAGCTCGATGTGGCAGGCCTCTTCGGCGAGCGACTGCAGCGGAACGTAATCGCGCCGGTCGTGGTGCAGCGCGTTGAGCAGCCCGACCAGATAGCAGCTCGAGGAGCCGAGCCCCGTCCCGGCCGGCAGGTCGGCGATCGACGAGACCTCGAACGAGTCCTCGATGCCGTGCAGCCGCAGCGCTTCGCGCGCCAATTCGTGCCGCAGCTCGCTCACGTGGTCAACGACCTCGCTCTGCGAGTAATGAAGGATCACCTTCCGCCCGACGGTCGGACGATTGACGATCACGTACATGTACTTGTCGAGCCCCATCGCGAAGATGAAGCCGCCGTGCTGTTGGTAATACGAGGGCAGATCGGTTCCGCCGCCGCCGAGCGTCACCCGGAACGGGGTGCGGGTGACGATCACAGCTTGAAGCCCGCCGCCGTGGCGTCGTTGTAGAACATCTTCACCGTCTCGAGCGACAGCTCGTCGAGCGGCTTGCCGACCATGGACAGCTTCTTCAGGATCTCGGGCGTAGCCGTGATGATGTGGCAGCCGCACTCGTCGGCCTGGATGATGTTCAGCAGCTCGCGCGGGCTGGCCCACAGCAGCTCCGCCTTCGGCCGCGTGCGCATGATCTCCAGCGACTGCCGCATGATCGGCATCGGATCGCGGCCGGTGTCGGCGATGCGTCCGGCGAAGACGGAGACGATGGCCGGGGTCTGCGGGTCGAGCGCGTCGACGACGGCGCGGACCTGGTCCAGCGTGAGGATGGCGGTGATGTTCAGCTTCACGCCGGCCGCGGAGAGGCGGCGGATGAGCGGGACGGCCGATTCCCCTTTGGTGTTCGTGATCGGGATCTTCACGTACACCGCATCGCCCCAGGTGGCGATGAGCTTCGCCTGCCGTTCCATCTCGTCGAACTCGTCGGCGAAGACCTCGAAGGAGATCGGCATGCCGGAGACGGCGGTGAGGGCCTCGCGGGCGAAGGCCTCGTAATCCGTGATGCCGCACTTGCGCATCAGAGTCGGATTGGTGGTGAAGCCTTTGACGAGACCCGCCGCAACCGCGGCCTGCATGTCTCGCACGTCGGCACCGTCTGAGTAGAGATGAATTTTGAGGGGAGGCGTCATGCGCGGCGAATTCTAATCGTTTTGCGAATCGCGCAAAGCGAGCTCACGTACGAGTTTCGTGATCTGCTCCTCGAGCCGCCTGAATCTGAGGTAGATGAGGAAAAAGCCGACGAGCGCCGCCAGGATGGCTACGTACATCACCAGATCGGCCGGCCGGCCGATGCCGGCGAAGCGCGCCACCCGCACGAGCGACTCCGGCAACGCGATGGCCACGGCCGCGGCCAGCCAGAGCACGATCCAGGCGACGCCGACCCGCGGCGTCAGCCGGTGGCGCGCCACCGCCACCCCCGTCATGACGGCCAGGATCAGGAGCAGCGGCAGTATCACGAGCTGAAACGTCGTCATCGGAACCACCTCTGGATCAGGTAATCGAAGGCGATGCGGAACGCCGCCGCGCTGGACTGCCCTTTGTTCATCGAATACTCGGAGTAGCGGATCACCACCGGCACCTCCGTCACCCGCAAGCCGTGCTCGCTGATCTGGTCCACCAGCTCGCTGGCGTGAGCCATGCCGTCCAGCGTAATGCGGATCTTCCGCGCCGCGTCACGCCGGAAGGCGCGCAGGCCGTTGTGCGCGTCGGTGAGGGCGACGCCCGAGGTGAGGCGCATGAAGCGGACGGCCAGGCGGAGCGTGAAACGGCGTAGCGGGGGGATGGTGGAGCGTTGTCCGTTGTCCGTTGTCCGTTGTCCGTGTTCCTTCGCGGCGATGTCGTGGAGAAAGCGGGAGCCGATGGCCACGTCGGCGTTCGTCTGCTCTAAGGCGTGGACCAGCGCGGCGATGTCCTCCACCCGGTGCTGGCCGTCGGCGTCGAAGGTGACGATGACCTCGGCGTTGCGGCGGAGGGCGTACTCGATCCCGGTTTGCAGCGCCGCTCCCTGGCCGCGGTTGAGGGCGTGGCGGACTACCTTTGCACCAGCGCGCTTCGCTTCCTCCGCCGTCGCGTCGCCGGAGCCGTCGTCGACGACGACCACGTTCGGATAGTGGGCCACGAGCTCGGCGATCACACCGTACACGGCCGCCCCTTCGTTGTACGCCGGGACCACGACGAAGACCTGCTCGCCCATCGGTCCCATCTGTCCCATGCGTCCCATCAGTCCTATCGGCTCTCTCGGCACCTGCTTCTCAGCGGGCTCGATCGGCACCGGCTCAGCGGCGTTTGAACACGGCCTGGTTCTGCCGCGGATTGTAGAACACCACTTCCCACCGCGGGTCGTGGCGCAGGGCGTCGACGGTGCGCGTGTCCCCCGGATACGGGACGCCGGCGTCGAGATACTTCCGCGCCTGCGACAGGTCCTTCAGCTCCGGATGTCCCCAGATCGCCCCCCACGCCCGGTCGACGACCACCCAGCGCACGTGGGCCGGGATCTGGCCGTTCGTCATGAAGGTGACGGGCCGCTGCAGCTCGGAGCCGAAGAGCGGATGAAGCCAGGCGCCGAAGCCGGCGTCGACGGCCACCGCGTCCGTCTTCCCCGCGCTCCGGTCGAACACCTCCGCCGCACGCATCGGATCGAAACCGACGACGCGCGTCCCCTCGTGCTGCCGCGCCCACTGCACGTACTCCACGGGCACGAAGGCGTCGTTCCAGGCGTTGTCGATCGCGTTGAACAGCAGCGCCACCATCGCCAGCGAAGCCAGCGTGAGGCCGGCCCGCGGGCGACGCTCACGCGCCGCGATGACGACGGGCGCGATGGTCCAGGCAAAGACCACCGGCGCGAGGAACAGCACGTAACGGGGCAGCGAGATCGCGTAGAGCCCGTGCGGCACGAACGTCACGGGCAGCATGATCGCCACGGCGAGCAGTGACACGCCGAGGATCACGAGCCGCTCGACGCGCGGCCCTTCGAGCTTGCGGAAAGCCATGACCGCGAACGGCAGCAGGAGCGCCGCGAGCGAGAACGGCCCGCCGAGGTGCGAGAAGAAGATCTCGTACCGCCGCCAGAACCAGGGCTCCGATTCCCACGGCACCGACAGCGCGACCGGGCTTGAGGAGAAGGGCGCCGCGACCAGCACGTACGGCCCTTGCCAGAGGTTCGCCCAGTCGCCGTACTTGACGACCTTCTCCCCCACCGCGTCGAGGTCGGCGTGGCGCATGCTGTCGAGGTACACCCAGCCGCCCGTCAGGAGAAACACGGCGATGCCGAAGAGGGCGAGCAACGCCAGCGCGGAGAAGCGCAGCTTCCGGTCGCGCACGAGCCGCACGACCGCGGCCGGGACGAGCAGCAGGGCGATCATCCCCGCCTGCGGCTTCGTCCCGACGGCGACCCCCGTGGCCAGGATCAGCGGGAACAGCGCGCGCACGTCTCCCGTCGAGATGAACCGCCCGCACCAGACGAACGTCAACACCACGAAGGCCGCCACGAGCAGGTCGTTCTTGTGTGCGCCGGAGTGCAGCAGCGCGACCGGCGCGCCGGCGACGAGCAGCATGGTCGTAGCGGTGGCGAAGACGTCCGCCTTCCACCACCGCTCCACCAGCGCCCCCGCCCCCACCGCCAGCGCAACCCAGAAGAGGAGCGAGAACCATTCGCTGATCCGGTCCGTCCCTTCGAGCACGAGATTCTCGGCGAGCAGCAGCTCGTACGTCGCCGGCAGCTTGCGGATCCGGAAATCGAGGAAGTCGAAGTAGGCGAATCCGCGAGCCCGCGCGTACAGCACCGCCTTCGGCAGGTGATACGCGAGCGCGTCGTGACTGAGCGGCGGCACGATCCAGCCGCGCCACGCCACGAACATGCCCCACGGCGCGAGCGGCCAGAGGAGCGGTGCGGCGCCGCGGTAACGGTCGAGCCGCAGGAGCGCGAGCGCCACGAGCAGCACGCCGGCCGTCACGATCATAACGACGCCCCGCGTCATCACCCGCGGCAGCGCCATCGCCCAGATCGAGACGATCCAGAAGCCGACGCCGAATGCGATGGTGGCCGACGTCCGCTCCATCGGCGACAGCTCATCGACGGCCCATAACCGTGTCGCCAGATTGTGCCCGAGGAGGAGGAACGCGAGCGCCGTTACGATCGTCAGCATCGCGAGCCCGAAGAATAGCAGCTTCGCTATACTCATCGCCCTTGAGAGCGTTTGTCACCGGCGGCGCCGGCTTCATCGGCAGTAACCTTACGGATCGCCTGCTCGCCCTCGGCCACGACGTGGTCGTCTACGACAACTTCTCGACCGGCCGCGACGAGTTCCTCGACGACGCGCGCGCCACCGGCCGCCTCTCGATCATGCGCGGCGACATCCTCGACGCCGTCCACCTCGCCGAGGCCATGAAAGGGGCGGATTTCGTCTTCCATCTGGCCGCGAATGCGGACGTGCGCTTCGGTACGCTGAACCCGCGGCGCGACATCGAACAGAACACCATCGCCACGTTCAACGTGCTCGAGGCGATGCGCTGGAGCGGCGTGCGCCGGATCGCCTTCTCGTCGACCGGCTCGGTCTACGGCGACACGCCGGTGATCCCGACGCCTGAGGACGCGCCGTTCCCGATCCAGACGTCGTTCTACGCTGCCTCGAAGGTCGCCGGCGAAGGGCTCGTCGAGGCCTACTGCGAAGGCTTCGATTTCCAGGGCTGGATCTTCCGCTTCGTCTCGATCCTCGGCGAGCGCTACACACACGGCCACGTCTTCGATTTCATCCGTAAGCTCCGCCAGGACCCGCACACGCTGCAGGTCCTCGGCGACGGGCATCAGAAGAAGTCGTACCTCTACATCCACGACTGCATCGACGCGGTGCTCCTGGCCATCGAGCGCGCCACCGCGAAGGTGAACATCCTCAACCTCGGGACCGACGAATATTCGGAAGTGAACGACTCCGTCCGCTGGATCACGGAAGCGATGGCGGTGACGCCGCACTTGCAGTACACCGGCGGGAAGCGGGGCTGGATCGGCGACAACCCTTTCATCTTCCTCGACACGAAACGGATCCGCGAGCTGGGCTGGACGCCGAAAGTGTCGATCAGGGACGCGGTCCTGCGGACCGTCGACTACCTCCGCACGCACGACCACCTCCTCAAATGAGCTCGCCTGCCGTCACGGTCTTTACGACGTTCCACGAGCCGGACGACTACCTCTACGAGACCATCGCCAGCGTGCTGGCGCAGACGTTCACCGACTTCGAGCTGCTGCTCGTCTGCGACGGCGATCCGTTGCGCTGCCGCGAGGTGCTGGAGCGCGTTGCCGATCCACGGCTGCGCCTCGTGCACGAGGACTTCACCGGACGCGCCATCGGCAAGCAGTTGCGCATGATGCTCTGCCGCAACCGCGGCTTCGCCGAAGCGCGCGCCGGGCTGATGGCGCTGCTCGACGCCGACGACGTCGCCGAGCCGGAGCGCCTGGCGACGCAGGTGGCCTTCATGCGCAAGCACCCGGAATGCGTGCTCGTCAGCTCGGCCATTACGATCGTCGACGAGCATTCGCGGGCCGTGGGCGTGCGCCGCTACGCCGGCTGCGACGAGGAGATCCGCCGGGCCATGCTGGCGTTCAACTGCATCGCCCAGAGCGCGGTGATGCTCCGCCGCGACGTCGCCGTGGCCGCCGGTGCGTACGGGCCGGAGGTGAACTTCGCCGAGGACTACGACCTCTGGCTGCGCATGCTGACGCGAGGCCGTTTCCACAACCTGCCGCAGCCGCTGACGCGCTACCGCATCCACTCGCGGCAGGGGAAAGCGGTGATCACGAGGTTGCAGTTGCGCGACACGCTGCGCGTGAAGTGGAAGGCGGTGCGCCGGTACGGTTTGCGCCCGTCGCCGAAGGCGGTCGTGGTGTCACTGCTGCAGCTTCCGCTGCTGCTGTTGCCGCCAGGGTTCGTCTACTGGCTCTTCCGCCGCGTGATGCTCCGCGTCTGATCTCGGAGATCACACCCTGCGGAACAACCAGTACTCCGCGGGATGCACACCATCGCGCTGCACGAGCGCGGACCGCGCGAACTTCGGCCGCATCACCAGGCGCTCGTAGCCGTGTGCGGCGATGTCGTCGAAGTAGCGCACGCGCCGGCCGTCCGTTTCTTTCGTCAGGAACTCGGGCGTGTGCGGCACGATCAGGAGATACGGGACCTGCAGGTCGGCCACGCGCCGCAACCAGAAGCGGATGAACTCGCGCGTGCACTCGGACCAGCTATGGATGTTCACCGCCAGATCGAAGCGCCGCGTGTCCAGCGAGTCCGTTTCGTCGAACGCCACCACCTCCGCGCGCGTCGCGCCGCGGAAGCCGAGGTAAAGCTCCGAGAGGAACGTCGACGTCGCCACCGCGTCGGTGCACGTCACCTGCGCCCGCGGCAGCGCCGTGGTGAAGCGATGCGCGAAGCGGCCGTAGCCGGCGCCGATGTCCAGCACCCGCACCGCACTGTGCCGCGTCCATGCGAGCTCGCGAAGCAGGAAGCCGAGCTCCAGCACCGAGTCCAGCAGGTCGCGCGTGACGACGCGGCCCGGCACCAGCTCGAACGTCTTCGCGCCGAAACGGTTGTCGTCCGTCAGCACGTCGAGCAGCCCGTAGTCGTCCGTGGCCTCGACGTACGCCTGCGTCAGCTCGTACCGTCTCTTCGTGCCGCGGTAGTAGGCCTGGCTGACGTATTCGTCCTCGCCGCGGAAGAGCCGCAGATCGATCTGCTCTTCCCACGCCCCCCAGAACGACTGATCGGGCGCCGGCGCGTGCCGGTAGCGCTCTTTGAGGTCGACGAGACGGGGATTCGTGCGCACCAGCCGCGCGAGCAGTTCCGCCGGCACGTCGCCGACCGTACCGGAGCCCTGCTTCGCCCGGCCGGCGAGGCGCCACAGCTTCGATTCGAGCGGCATGGGAAGGCGAAGGCGGGTCATGACGAGCGCCGCGATCGTAACATCCGTCGCACTACCCGCGGCTGAGGCCGAGCGCCACACGCGCCTCGATCAGCAGCCCCGTGACGACGGCGAGCTGCGAGACGAGCAGCACCCGCGCAAACAGCAGCGGCGTGTCGTGGAACAGGGCCAGCGCGACGCACTGCAGCGCCACCAGCACGCCGTACGTCCGCAGGAAACGGAAGTCGCGGCGTGCCGCCAGCGCCTGCACCGCCAGATAGCCGATCGCCGCCGCCAGCGTCGCCGCGCTGACCGGCAGCAGGAGCGGCGCCGCTGCCGCAAACGCCTCGCCGTACAGCACGCGCACGAGCGCCGGCCCGAAGAGCGCCACGGTCAAGAGCAGCAGCGTGCCCACCGCCATGAACGCGAGCAGCAGCCGCCGCGCGGAACGGACGGCGTCCCCACCGCCTTCGCGGATGCGTGTGATGTGCGGCAGCGCCAGGATGTGAAACGGCACCGCCGCCGCACCGATGGCCTTGGCGATGAACGCCGCCGCGGCATACGTCCCGCTCGTCGCCGCGGGGAAGAGCCGCTTCGCCAGCAGGACGTCGATGTTCTGGCTGACGGCGAATAGCAGCGAAGCGACGAACACCGGTCCGAGAAATGTGAGCGCGTCGCGCACGAGTCCCGGGTCCGGCTTCTCCCTCGCACGATGCCACGGCAGCAGCAACACAGCCACGAGCTGCGCGAGCGCATACGCCGCCATCGCGGCGGCCGCCGTGCGCAGGAAATGCAGCGCGATGACCGCGAAGGTCAGCCGCAGCGCCGCCTCGGCGACGACGATGAGGCTGTCGCGCACGACCCGCCCTTCCCCCTGCAGCACACCCCGCCCGATGCACCAGAACAGATACTCGAAGAGCATCAGCACACCGAGCATCGCCGGGAGAGACGACTGCAGACGCAGCACGCTGGCGATCGACGGCGAGAGCAGCAACGCCACGACCGCCACGCTTCCGCCGATCCGCACCGCCGCCCGCCCGAACATGGCCGCGACGCCGGCGATCGCGTCAGCGTCTCCGCGCGCCCCGAATCGCGCCACCAGATGCGCCACCGCCTGCAGGACCGGACTGACCGTGTGGCTGACCAGGTAGATGAGCGACAGCACGGCCGTGACGTCCGCGTAAGCCACCGGCCCGAGCGTCCGCGCCGTGTAAACCACGAACCCGAACGCCAGCGCCGCCGAGAGCCCCGCCGCAATCAGCATCACCGCCGACGCGAACAACTCCCGTCGAGCGGAATGTGCATCAGTCATTGGCAGGCACTCTCGCACAGATGCACAGGGGCACGATGGGACCAATGGAACAGATGGGACAGATGAGACCTATGGCGGCTACCTGTCCGCGGTGCGCAGCCATAGGTCCCATTGGTCCCATCGTTTCCCTGCTCCACGCCGCTACCGCGTGGCCAGCAGATCCACATACCCCCGCCGCGCCGCGCGCGCTGCCACCTCGGCGGAATCGTACGGCCGCGTAGCGCCATCCCGCGGCAGCAACTCCAGCCGGAATCCCCGCTCGCGGTAAAAGGCCAGCAACGCCTCCGGCTCCACGCCAGCCGCGCGCAGGTCCGCCGGCGCCAGCTCGAACGCCACGGCCACGTCCCGCTCGCGCTCAAGCAGCTCCGTCATGCCGCGGCTCACTTCCAACTCGTAGCCCTGCACGTCGATCTTCACGAACTTCACCCGTCCGGCCTGCCGCTCGCGAAGATAGCGGTCGATCGTCGTCATCGGCACCGGAATCCGCTTTCCGCCCGTGGCGCCAGTGGCGATGCGGTGATCCCCGGGATGCGTCGGATTGATCGCCAGATCGACGGTCCCCTCGGTCGCGCCAATCGCCAGCCGCTCGGCGACGATCGCCTTCGACGCGCTCACCCGCTGCAGCCGGCGGAAGTTCAGCGGCTCCGGCTCGAACGCGAAGACCCGCGCTCCCGGCGACGCCACCCGCGCAAACAACGCCGCCGTGTACCCGGCGTTCGCCCCGACGTCGAGGATGTCCCCGCCGGCGAACAGCTCCGGGCGCCGCGCCGCGAGGTTCGCGAACGGATCCTCCACCCACCGCTTGTACGCAAAGAACGCTGCCAGAAAGAGACGGTCCGCGGCCGGACGGTTCGCCAGCCACGCCACCCCCGAGTAGCGATACGCCGCCGGGACCAGCCTGACGAGCCACTCAGTGCCCATGGCGGTGCGGGATCCGTCCGAGCCGGATGCGGAACAGGCCGACGAGCGTCATCCGGAGCAGCATCAACCCGTGCGTGAAGCGGCTGATGTTCGTCGCCCCGTACGTGCGGGTGCGGTAGCGGATCGGCACGTCGACCATCCCGATCCCGAGCGTCGCCGCCGGGAACAGCAACTCGAAGTCGCCGAAGGGATCGAAGTCGCCGAAGTCGCGGCGCCAGGCGATCATCCGCGCGTAATCGTCGCGGCGCATCAGCTTCGTGCCGCAGAGACAGTCCCCCATCCGTCCGCCCAGGACCCAGCTCAGCGCCTTGGCGAAGAAGACGTTGCCGAGCCGGTTGAGGAAGCGCATGGCCCCCCCTTCCATCGGGTAAACGATCCGGCTCCCGTTGACGAAATCCGCCACGCCTCGGCGATAGGCATCGACGAAGCGGGGCAGCAGCTCCGGCGGCATCGTCAGGTCGGCATCGACGATCGTCAGCAGGTCGCCCGTGGCGTGGGCGAAGCCGAGCCGGACCGCGTCCGCTTTTCCCTTCCCGCTCTGCTGCAGCGCGACCACGCCGGGATTTGCCGCGGACAGACGCTGGATCTCGTCCCAGGTGCCGTCCGTCGAGTGCCCCTCCACGAAAATGACCTCTTTCTCCATCCCGAGGTCCGGCAGCCGCTCGAGTGCCGCCGCGAGGTTGCCCCTTTCGTTGCGTGCCGGGATGACGATCGAGAGACGCTTCGGCGGTGCGCTGTCGTGCACGATCGGCCGCAGCACGATGATCGAGGTCAGGGCGGTGTGCCGGAGCAACGGCACGAGCGGCATGAGCCGGTTCACCAGCGACCCGAGGCCGAGGAGACGGAACGGAACGTAGGCGGCGGGGCGGACGCGGACGCGCTCGAACGCGGCCAGGCGGCAGATGTTGTCGAGATCGGCGTGCGTGATGAACGTCGTCGGCTCGTCGCCTGCCTTCCACCGGAGGCGCATGGCCACGCGGTAGAGCCACTGCAGATACGGGTTGTAGGCGACGACGATGACGCGCGACAACCGTGACAGCCGCGGCTTCAGCTCGCGAAGGAAGCCCTCGATGTCGTAGTGATGGTTGAGCGTGCCGTTCAGCAGGATCGCCGTCCGCCTGTCCGTCTCCCCCGAAAGGTCGAGCTCCTCGGCGCCGGCAACGTGCGCCCGCTCCGGGCAGTCGAGCCGCTCCAGCAGGTAGCCGCTGTCGCCGTTCAGCCGCGCGATCTGGATCACCCGGTCGAAGTAGCGCGTCATCGGCGAGATCTCCGCCGCGATCAGATCGTGAAAATACCGCTTCCACCGCGGTACGGCGTCGCCCATTCGCCGCGCATTCTACCCTCCGCCATCGAGCGGGGGCCGGAACACGAAGGACGGCCGATCGTACGGCGGCCGCGGCGGATTGTGGACGTGCTCCTCGCGGCAGAAGCCGAGCGGCCGCCGCCCGTGTACCTCCAGGTTGCGCAGGAACGCATCCGGATCGCCGTGGCGGTAGAAGACCTCGTACAGCCGCAGCGCCGGCCGGTTCAACGTCACCGGCGCCAGGAGGATGACGACGTTCGCGGCGACGGCGATCAGCGTCGCCGCCTTCGGCAACTGCGCCCGGGCAATGCAGAGGAGGAAGGCGACGAACACCGGCTGGTAGAGCCGCGGGATCCAGTCGCCACGCAACTGCCACCCGTAATATGGCGGCGCCGCGTTGTTGAAGAGGAAGACCGCCGCGGTCGCGCCGAGGATCAGCAGTTCCGGACGTCCGAGCCGCACCCGCCAGACGGTGGCCAGAAAGAGCAACGGCAGCACCAGGAACCCGCTGAAGAGGAACACCGCCAGGAAGACGCGGGGCAGGTCCGCCATGTACGCGAGCCACCCCGCTCCATACGGCCCGGCGAACCAGGCGCGCACGATCGTCCCGTACGTCGCGGTGTTCGAGTTCACCACCGGCAGCATCGTGAGGTGAAAGACCGTCAGTACGGCGGCCAGCGGCACTAACTGCAGGACGCCCGCAATCACCGCGTGCATCCAGCGCCGCCTCAACGCCGGCAACAGCGCCACGGCCGGTGCGAAAAACGGGAAGAGGTCGTACGCCAGGTAGATGAGCCCGATCAACGACGCCGACGTCACTACCGTCCGCATGTCGCCCGCCTCGTCCAGACGATAGAGCAGGACCGCAATGACCAGCGACCCCGGAACGATCGTGGCGTACCCATACGGCAGTCCGGACCAGTAGGTGATGCCCGGCCAGGTGACGAGCAGCCAGAGAGTGGCAATGGCCGCGTTCTCCCCCCACCGTTTCCTGACGAAGAGCGCGAACAGGGCGATCGCCGCCGCCGTGATCAGCATCGTGGTGAGCAACCCGCCCCAGAGCTCGCCTGTAGCGGCGGTCAACGGCCACGACAGCACCGGATACAGAACCCGCCGCAAGACGACGCTGAACTGCCACCGTGACGGCTCCGCGCCCCGCACCATCTCCAGCACCGCCAGGTGGTGCGGGTGGTCGCCATTCACGAGGTAGTGACAGGGCTCGAGGATCAGCGGCTCGGTGACGGTCGCGGCGTAAGGCGCCATCGTCCCCGAAGAGAGCCAGATCGCCACCAGCAGGAACACCCCGGCAGCAACGCCATGCACGACCAACCGGCGGCTCACCCCGGCAGGATACCGCAGCCAGGGGGAAGCGCTCCGCATCTGATCTCGGAGTGTATGCCGCGGAAACGGCCGCAAAAAGCGAAAGGCCCTCAGTTCATCACTGAGGGCCTTTCATATTTATCCCGGCGGCGTCCTACTTTCCCACGCAGTTGCCCGCGCAGTATCATTGGCGATGCAGAGCTTAACTGCCGTGTTCGGAATGGGAACGGGTGT
>DASWMP010000400.1:0-2780 GCA_036399695.1 Thermoanaerobaculia bacterium
CACCGCTCTTTTACACGTGTACCAGAGCGGTGGCGTTCGCCACCGCACTCCGAGATCACAGCCCCGCAAAGATCTGCTCGGGCGAGCGCGCATCCCCCGCCGCATACGCGGCATCGATCTTCTTGACGTACTCCGCGGCCGGCAGCGCGTACACCTTCGCCGTCCCCCCCTTCCGCTCCTTCACCTTCTCGGCCCCGAGCAGCGACTGCACGTAGATCACCTTCTGCTCCTCGGTCATGCGCAGCCATTCGCCACGCTCGACGCTCTCGGCGTCCGCGCAGGCGAGCACCAGCGCCACCGTCGCCAGCGCGACGACCTTCCTCACCGCACCCACTGCGCCGGTTCTCTTCGCCAGCGTTGGGCGATGGGCATCTGGCGGCCGCTGCCGAAGGCTTTCGACGAGACGCGGATCGTGGGGGCGGCCTGGCGGCGTTTGAATTCGTTGGTGTCGACGAGCTTGAGGATGCGGGCGACGAGGTCTTTGTCGAAGCCGGCGGCGGTGATCTGGTCGACTTCCTGCCATTCCTCGATGTAGAGCTTGAGGATGCCGTCGAGGACGTCGTATGGGGGCAGCGAATCCTGGTCGGTCTGGTTCGGGCGGAGCTCGGCGGATGGCGGTTTGGTGATCGACGACTCGGGGATCACCGTGCGGTCGCGGTTGAGCCAGCGGGCGACGCGGTAGACCATCGTCTTGTAGACGTCGCCGAGGAGGGCCAGGCCGCCGGCCATGTCGCCGTAGAGGGTGCAGTAGCCGACGGCCATCTCCGACTTGTTGCCGGTGGACAGCACCATCGCCCCGCGGCGGTTCGACCAGGCCATGAGGATGTTGCCGCGGATGCGGGCCTGCACGTTCTCGTTGGTGGTGTCGAACTTCTGTTCGTTGAAGAGCGTCTCGATGGCGGTGCCGTACGGCTCGTAGATGTCGGCGATGGGGATGATGTGGAAGGCGATGCCGAGGTTCTGGGCCAGGGCGCGGGCGTCGTCGACGGAGTGTTGCGAGGAGAACTGCGACGGCATGGCGATGCCCGTGACGTTCTCGGCGCCGAGGGCTTCGACGGCGATTGCGGCGGTGACGGCGGAGTCGATGCCGCCGGAGAGGCCGATGACGACGTCCTTGAAGCCGCACTTGGTGATGTAGTCGCGCAGGCCGAGGATCAGGGCGCGGCCGATTTCTTCGGCGTCGTCGAGCGATTCACCCGACTCGCAGGGGAGGCCGTCGAGCTGCACGAGGCCGGAGTACTCCTCGAAGGCGGGCGCGCAGAAGACCGTCTCGCCGCGGCCGTTGATGACGATCGACGAACCGTCGAAGAGCAGCTCGTCGTTGGCGCCGATCTGGTTCACGTAGACGAGCGGCACGCGGTAACGCTCGGCGATCTGCTTGAAGAGGCCGTAGCGCGATTCACGCTTGCCGGCGTTGAACGGGGAGGCGGAGATGTTGAGGATGACTTCCGCCCCCTGGCGGGCCAGCTCGTCCACCGGGTTGCGGCAGTACATCTTCGTGTCGAGGATCTCGTCGTCGTACCACCAGTCCTCGCAGATCGTGACGCCGACCTTATGGCCGGAGAGCTCGATGATGCGGGCGCCGCTGCCGGGCTCGAAGTAGCGGAGCTCGTCGAAGACGTCGTACGTCGGCAGGAGCGACTTCTGCTGCTCGGCGATGATGCGGCCGTGCTGCGCCACGACGGCCACGTTGTGCAGCGGCTTGCCGCACCACCTTGTGCTGCGGGCGATGCAGCCGAAGATCAGCGCCGTCTCGCGTGTGGAGGCGGCGAGCTCGTCGCGGATGGCGAGCGCCGCGTCGACGAACACGCTGCGGTCGAGGAGGTCGCGCGGCGGGTAGCCGGTGACGGCGAGCTCCGGCACCATGACGACGTCGGCGCCGGCGCGGACGCCTGCGTCGTAAGCGCGGTGAATCAGCTCTGCATTGGACGCCAGCGCGCCGACGGTGGGATTGATCTGGCCGATGAAAATTTTCATGGTTCGCTAACTTCTCGTGACGCGCAGCGTCTCTCAACCCGAAACGTACCTCACTTTCGTGGCGAGAGGAAACGATGCGCGTCCTCGCAGTGCTTGCTGTCTGGCTCCCGGTCTGCTTCTCTCTCACGGTCTCTGCACAAGAGCGGCCCACGGTGCGCGCGGCGCGCGTGGAGAAGGGCCCGGTCGTCGACGGCAGTCTCGACGATGCCGCCTGGCAGGCGGCGCCGGAGATCAAAGGCTTCACGCAGCACGATCCGGACGACGGGAAGCCCTCGACGGAGGAGACGATCGTGCGCATCGTCTACACGGAAGAGGCGATCTACTTCGGCGCACTGCTGAAGGACCGCTCGAAAGTGACGACGCTGCTGACGCGGCGCGACAACTCCCTCTCGGAATCCGATTACCTGAAGGTGAGCATCGACGCGGAGCACGACCGGCTGACCGGCGCGGCGTTCATGGTCAACCCGTCGAACGTGCAGGTCGACATGATCCTGCACAACGACATCGCCGAGGATACGAGCTGGGATGCGGTGTGGGAGTCGGCCACGCGTATCGTGGATGGCGGGTGGGTCGCGGAGCTGCGCATCCCGTATTCGCAGTTGCGCTACTCCGACCGGAGCGTGCACACGTGGGGGATCAACTTCACGCGGCGCATCCAGCGGAACAACGAGAACGCGCGGCTGGTGAACACGCCCAAAGGGGAGAGCGGCGCGGTGTCGCGCTTCGCCGATCTCGTGGGGCTGGAAGGCATCCGCGCGCGGCGGCGCTTCGAGCTTTCACCGTATGCCGTGGCGCGGTCGGAC
>DASWMP010000401.1:0-14351 GCA_036399695.1 Thermoanaerobaculia bacterium
CACCGCTCTTGTACACGTGTAGCAGAGCGGGGCTTTCGCCACCGCACTCCGAGACGCTTCGCTATGCGAGGATCTCAGTGCAGCGCAGCACGGAAAACGGACAACGAGCAACGGACAACGTCCGCTACTTCGCGCCCCCCGCCGCCGCCCGCGGAGCCTTCACGTACGTCTCCATCCACCGATCCATCTCCCACAGCATGTGCATCACCGACTCGCGGGCGCGGTAGCCGTGGGATTCGTAGGGGAGCATGACCAGGCGGACCGTGCCGCCGAGGCCGCGCATGGCCTGGTAGAGGCGCTCGCTCTGGATCGGGAAGGTGCCGGTGTTGTTGTCGGCCAGGCCGTGCAGCATCAGGAGAGGCTCGTTGATCTTCTGCGCGTGCGTGAACGGCGACATCTGCATGTACGTCTCCGGCGCTTCCCAGAACGTCCGCTCCTCCGCCTGGAAGCTGAACGGCGTCAGCGTCCGGTTGTACGCACCGCTGCGCGCGATGCCGGCGCGGAAGAGATCCGAATGCGCCAGCAGGTTCGCCGTCATGAAAGCGCCGTAGGAGTGGCCGCCTACCGCGAAGCGATCGCGGTCGCCGACACCGCGGCGCACCACCTCGTCGATCGCTGCCTTCGCGCCGGCCACGAGCTGCTCGACGTACGTATCGTTCGGCTCCTTGTTCCCCTCTCCGATGATCGGGATCGACGGGTTGTCGAGGATCGCATAACCGCGCACGAGCCACGGCAGCGGCGACATGGGGCTCACGCGGATGAAGCGGTGCGGCGACCCGGAGACCTGCGACGCCGCGTCGGCGCTCTTGAACTCCTCCGGGTATGCCCAGAGCAGCACCGGCAGGCGTCCGTCGCGCGCCGGATCGTAGCCGGGGGGCGTGTAGAGCGTCGCCGTCAGCTTCACGCCGTCCGCGCGCTGATAGCGGATCAGCTCCTTCTTCGCCTGCGCGAGCTGGGGCGACGGATGCGGGAAGTTGGTGAGCTGCTTCG
Organism: Thermoanaerobaculia bacterium; assembly: GCA_036399695.1. Classification (GTDB taxonomy): domain Bacteria; phylum Acidobacteriota; class Thermoanaerobaculia; order Gp7-AA8; family Gp7-AA8; genus DASVEE01. The sequence continues at coordinate 991 of DASWMP010000401.1, forward strand.
GCGCGATGCGGCGCACGAGGTCGCGCAACACGAACTGCGGCGGCTCGGCCGACGTCTCCCGCCGCGTGATGATGCGGCTGGCCCGATCGTCCAGCACGTCGTACACGGACTCGTAGTACGGGGCCTCGGAACGGAACAGCCGCGACGTCTTCTTCGTCGCCACCTCGAAGCGGTCGAGGAACGGACGATCCCCTTCCGGCGACGCGCCGCCGCCCACGAGGTAGAACGCCTTCTTGTCGGGCGACAAACGGATGACCTCCGTGCCGCGCGCCGTCTGCTTGACCATCGGGTAGCCGGGATCGCCGTAACGATCCTCCGACGAACGGTCCCAGATCAGCTCCGCCGGCTGCGACGGCTTGCCCGGACGCACGCGCCAGGTACGCGTCCGCCGCGTCTTCCACCATCCTTCGCGGATGAGCGCCAGGTCGTCGTCGCCCCAGGAGATGTTCTCCAGGCGCATGCCCAGCGTGGCCAGCGTGACGGGTGCTCCGTCGAACGGCGCCGCGAGCATCAGCACCCGGTCGCGCTCGGCCGCCTCGGCGCGCGGGTTTCCTTTGTCCAGCGCCTCCACCCAGACCAGCGTGGCCGGCGCATCGGCGCGCCAGTCCGCTTCGCGGGCGCCTTCCGTCGTGGCGTCGAAGTCGGTCGGGACGGCGTCGGCCAGACCGAGGTCGGCGACCTGACGGACGACGCGTCCGTCGCGGCTCCAGACTTCCAGGCGGCGGGGGAAACGTCCTTCCGGGACGACGTACGAGAAGGGGCGGCGCAGCGTCTCGACGAAGATCCACTGCGCGTCCGGCGACGCCTGCGCCTGCACGTACATGCCGCGCGGGCCGATGTTGGTGACATTGCCGTCGATCGTCACGAGCGCGAGCTGCGACTGCACGTGATGCTCGAACAGCGCCTCGTCGTGCGGATTCTGCAGCAGGTCCTGATAGGTGCGGCCGGGGCTGCGTTTGCCGAGCGTTTCCTGGATGACCGGACCGCGCGGCACGCGGTTCTCGGCCGGCGCGTCACCCCAGTTCGCCGGGACGAGCTTCGCCAGCAACGTCCGGCTGTCCGAGAGCCACTGGATCGGACGGCTCGGCAGCGTCGCGTTGAGCAGCACGTTGCCGGCGCGTGAAGCCGTGCCGGCCGCGACGTCCGCGACCCACAGCTCGACGCCCTGCTCGCTCGCCCGCGTGAACGCCACGCGCGCACCGTCCGGCGACCACATGACGTTCCGCGCCCGCAGCGGCGACGGCAGCCCGCTCAGCTTCTTCTCCACGCCCGTCGTCACGTTCAGCAGCCGCAGGTCGATGGCGTAGGGCGCCCGCGTCTGCTCGTGCGTCTGCGGGTTGAACCGCTGGCCGGCCAGCTTCAGCTCCGGCTGCGCCAGATCCGAGATCGCCAGCAGCGCCGGCGCCTGGTACAGCACCGCCCAGTCACCCGGCCCGGTGTAGAGCGCCGGCGTCGGCGGCGCATCGGCCAGCTCGACGATCTCCTTCGGAGGCAACTGGTACGTCTCCTGCGCAAAGGCAGGCACGGCGAGCAGCAGGAGCAGAGTGATGGCAAGGCGTTTCATGAACGGGAAACATAGCATGTCGTGGTGGCCGCGATGCCGGACGCCGTGGAGGAACGGTGAACGTTGAAAGGCAAATGTTGAATGCTCAATGTTGAATGGTGAATGTTGAATGGTGAATGTTGAATGGAACCTCGCGACATTGAACATTCAACATTGAACATTCAACATTCAACATTTCCGCTTCTCCATCTACCATCCCTCTCAACCCGCAGCCACCGCCAACCGCCAACTGCCACCCGCCAACTACCAATGGCCTACGCCCTCTTCATCATCCTCGTCGCCTTCGCCCTCCTGGGCGATGCGCGCATCTTTCTGTTCGTGCTGAACCGGCTCGTCTTCGGGAACCACCGGCACGAACAGTCCCCCTGGTCGTGGCTGATGTGGTTCACCCCGCCGGTCCTGCTCGTGCTGACGCTGCTCTTCTGGCCACTGCACCAGTGGGTCGACCGCTTCGCCACGCCCTGGCCGATCCTGTCGACGATCGGCGCCGGCTGGCTCTTCTTCGCCGCCGCGGTCGGCATCGGCTGGATCGTCCGGCGGCTGCACCTCGTCCTCGAAGGCGAGAAGCCGGTGCACGGCGTCCGCACCCAGGCGCCGCGCGTCATCCGCCTGCGCAAGGCCCACGTCCCCTTCGCCTGGCTCCGCAAGCTCGGCGCGCACAACGACATCTACGACCTCGAGGTCACGCGCCACGAGATCTTCATCGACGACCTGCCGCCCGCGTTCGACGGCTACCGCATCGCCTTCCTCACCGACACGCACGTGGCCTCGTTCGTCCGCCGGGAGTTCTATCGCGAGATCCAGGCGCAGGTCGCCGCCTTCGATCCGGATCTCATCCTCCTCGGCGGCGACTTCGTGAGCTTCAACCGGCACATCAAACTCATGAGCGCGACGCTGATGAGCGACCTCAGCGCCCGCGACGGTGTTTACGCCATCCTCGGCAATCACGACTACTGGGCCGGCGCGCGGGAAGTCACCGACGCCATGACGGCGCGCGGCATCCGCTTCATCATCAATCAGAACGTGACGCTCACCCGCGACGGCGCCACGCTCGCGCTCGTCGGCATCGACGAGCTTTATCGCGGCGAGCCGGACGTCGACGCTGCTTTCGCCGGCGTGAGCGGCCCGACCATCGGCGTCAGCCATCACCCTGACGTCATCGACATCCTCGACCGCCGCCGCCTCGACCTCCTGGTCTGCGGCCACACGCACGGCGGGCAGATCCGCTTCCCCTTCTTCGGCGCCATCGTCGTGCCGTCGCGCCACGAGTGGCGTTACGCCGCCGGATTTCACCGGGTGGGGCGGGTGTTGATGTACGTCAGCCGCGGCATCGGCGCGATTCCGCCGTTGCGCATCCTCTGCCGTCCGGAGCTTGCGACGTTCGTGCTGCGGCGCTCCCTGCGATGAACCGACTCTCGGAAGTGTGGCCGACCCTGGAGCGCCTCGCGCGCGCCGAAGGGGTGCTCGCCCTCGGCGCCAGCGACCTGGCCGACGGCCACGCCTCCCTCTTCGCCGACTGGATCGCCGAAGGCCACCACGCCGGCATGTCGTACCTGGCGAAGAACGCCGCCATCCGCGGCAATCCGCACGAGCGCTTCCCCTGGGCGAAGTCGGTGATCGTGATCCTCGTGCCGTACTCGCCGGTCAGACCCGAAGCCCCCGAAGGAGCGCTCTCCAATCACATCGCCCGCTACGCCCTCGGCGACGATTACCACGATGTCCTCGACCGCATCCTCCGCAAATTCGAGGAGGCGCTGCCCGGCGTCAAGAGCTGGCGCTACGTCGACACCGGCCCGCTCTCCGACCGCTCCCTCGCCGCCCAGGCCGGCCTCGGCTGGATCGGCAAGAACGGCATGCTCCTCGACGAACGCCACGGCTCCTACTTTTTCATCGGCACGCTCGTGACCGCGCTGGAGAACGACATTCCCTCGACGCTCGTCACCGACCGCTGCGGCACCTGCACGCGGTGTCTCGACGCGTGCCCCACGAACGCCATCCTCCCGAACCGCACGCTCGTCTCCGAGGACTGCATCAGCTACGCAACGATCGAACACCGCGGCCCGCTGCACGAGCACGTGGCCGCGCACCTGGAAGGCAACACGTTCGGTTGCGACATCTGCCAGGAAGTCTGCCCCTGGAACCGCCGCCCCCCCGACGCGCATCCCGCCTTTGCCCCGCGTGACGAGTACCGCGCCACCCCCGTGACCGATTTGCTGCGGTTCGCGCAGGAGGACTTTTCCGCGCTGTTCCGCAAGAGCGCCGTCAAGCGCGCCAAGCTGGCCGGGATGCAGCGGAATGTGGAAGCGGTGGTAGCCGGCAGAGAACGATAGGACCTCTGGGACAGATGGGACCCATGGGACAGATGGAGCGGCGCGCGGCGGGCAGCGCCTGAGATCCAGGCTGCGGTAAGCCTCCGGCAGGTCCCATTCGCATGCGTCCCATAGGTCCCATCTGTCCCATAGGTCCCATCGTCCCCCCTGCGATGGCGCCGCCGCCACCCTCTCATCAACGACCCGCCACAAATCCGCCCCCATCGTGTCCATAGAGCTACCGTGAAAATTTTGAGAGTCGCGTTCCTCGCTCTGCTCATGCTTTCCTGCGCGAATGACGGCACCCGTGGTGTGAGTGCTCTCAAACGGAAAGAGTCATCACCGAGCTTCAACCGCAATCAATCGACGGCGCTGTTTGTGGGTGTACAGCAGTTCCACGACGACACGCTCAATCCCGTGCCGTTCGCCGCGGACGATGCCGTCGACATGGCGTACGCGTTCGTGCTGGAGCGCCGTGCCAGTCTCGTGCTCCCGCAGAACGTCGTAATTGCGCTCGCCGGCGATCCGGTCAAAAAGGAATCACGCGAGCGGCTACGCAAGCTCAGGGAGCTCGGCGCCATCGTTCAGAAGGCCAGCCGCAAAAAGGTAGTCGCGCTGATCGAGGAGCTGGCAGAGCGCGCCGGACGTGACGGAATCTTCATCATCAGCGTCGCCAGCCATGGCTTCAACAAAGATGGCGTCCCGTATGTCCTCGCGGAAGACTCCTCCTTTCGGGACCACTCCACGTGGATCTCGACTTCCCGCATCACCGACCTGGCCGCCACTTCCCGTGCAACCCGCTCACTCATCTTCATCGACGCGTGCCGCGAGCGTGTCATCGCAGGTGCACGCGGGGCTTTGACGATCAGTGCCGCGCCGCTGATCCGCAGCATGAACGCTGTGCAAGGGCAAGCCGTCTTCTTCGCTGCTGCCGCGAATCAATACTCGTTCGACGATCCGGTCAAGAAGAACGGCGTCTTCACCAGCGGGGTGGTCAACGCGCTCCGCTGCAATGCGGCCGTCGATGCACGTGGGATCGTGACTGCCGGCACGCTCGCGGACTACGTCGAGCGATACGTGCTCGATTGGATTCAGAAGCATCGCGATCCGACTGTCCGCAAAGCAACTCAGGTCAGTTGGGACGGCAAGACCAAACTGATGCCGCTCTCCCTCTGCACGCGGCCGCCGGCGCCCGCCAGCGTCAAATACAGCGGCTCCACGTTCGAGGTTTTTGCTGAAGACGGCGCGCGACTCTGGAGCCGAACGCTGGACCACACGATCACCGCCGCCGAAACCGCGGATCTCGATGGCGACAGCTTCAACGAAGTCGTGTTGCTGGCGAACGGCAGCATTGTCGTCTGGAATGCCGACGCTGAAGAATTGTGGAGGAAGGGTGCCGGAATCGACCGCTTCGTGATCGGCAGCCTCTTCCGAAAACTGAACAGTGAAATCGTCGCGACCTCAGAACGGCATCTTTCCATCTTCAGCTACGACGGATCATCGCGAAAGGGCTACGAGCATCCGAAAAGCCTGCTTGCGGTCCTCATTGCGAAACCGACAGCCCGCCACGACGCGCGGCTCATCCTCGGTGCCGTAGACGGTGTCCTGATGCTCAACCCGAACAAGCCGGGCAAGGCAGTCTGGAACAGCCCTGTCGGAGCCATCCGGAAGCTGGAAGCGATCGACTACGACAGCGATGGAAAGCGCGACATTTGTGTGACCACTGGCATCGGAAAGGTCTACCTGGATTTCAAAGGAACGCTCCTGGCTCTTCCCGGCCGGAAGTAACGCCCCCACAATCCCGTTTGCGGTTGCCGTGCTCGCTGAAGTGGCGCTCCGCAAGCTCATTCCCCTCGACACGGTAGAGCGGGGGGATGACTATTTTGCTCGCGGGCGCGTCCGGCGGCTGGAGCAGACCTATCCGGGGCTCTTCGAGGCCACCGTCGAGGGAAGCCGGCTCTACCAGGTGCAGCTCAGCCTCGACAACGAGTACCTCACCGTCGGTTGCCAGTGCGGGTGGTTCACCGCCAACGAGCGGGCCTGCAAGCACATCTGGGCGGCCATCCGGGCCGCCGGATCGCGGCAACTGCTGCCTGACGAGATCCACATGCTCCTCGTCGACTTCGACCTCCTGGCCGACAACCGGGAGAACGCCGCCAGCGACGCTAACGGGCAGGCCTCGTGGGAGCGCTTCCTGGCCGCGCTCGGCCCCACCTCCAACCGGCGTCCGCGCAAACCGCCCGAAGTGCCGGACGAGATCGCTTACGTCATCTTCAACTCCGCGCGCTCCACGTCGCTCACGCTCCAGATCACCGGACGTGCGCGTAAAAAAAACGGTGAATGGGGCAAATGGAAGCCGCTGACGTTTCCCCTCGACGCGCTCGACGCCCTCGAACCGTTCGACCACGAGAACATCGCCCTGCTCCACCAGCGCTCGCACACCAGCACCACCGAGCCGACCATCACCGTCTCCTCCGCCACGGCCGCCTGGTGGGTCGAGCGGCTCGCCCGCGCCGGGCGGCTGGCCATGCGCGACGGCACGGGCGGCCTGCAGCCCGTCACCTGGGACGACGGTCCGCCCTGGGTCCTGCGCGTCGCCATCGTCAACGATCCGCAGCGCGCCGCGTACCGCATCGAGGCCGGCATCGAGCGCAGGACCGATGGCCAGCGCCAGACCCTCCCCTTCTCCCGCGTCGACATGCTCGTGGATGGCATCCTCATCACCGGCCTCCACGCCACGCGCTTCGACGACGGAGGACGCGCCTCCTGGCTCCACGCGCTGCGCGCCAGCGGGCCGATCGAGATCCCGCACGCGCATGCCGAGCGCTTCCGCCGCGCGCTGCTCCGCGCTCCCATCGACTCCATCGACCTGCCCGAGGAGCTCGGGTGGGACGTCGTCGACGAGCGCCCGCGGCCCGTGCTCGCGCTGCGGCACGACGGCTGGAGCGCCGAGCTGCACGCGGAGCTCTTCTTCGTCTACGACGACTGGCGCGTCTCCAGCCGGTCGCCCGACCTGCAGAAGACCGTCGGCCGGAAGCTCATCCGCCGTGACCGCGCCGCCGAGGAGGAGTATCGCGGCCGCTTGACGGCGCTGTCGATCATCGGCACGTTCGACGGCTACCGCGTCCGCCTCCAGCAGCTCGAGCCGCTCGCCCGCACGCTGATCGACGAAGAGTGGCTGCTCGAGCTCGACGCCTCGCCGCTCCGCGTGACCGACGACATCGACGTCGACATCTCCAGCGGCATCGACTGGTTCGAGCTGAACGTCAACGCCAGCTTCGGGGACATCAGCATCACTCTGCCGGAACTGCTGGCCGCCGCGGAGGCCAACCGTTCGCTGCTCCGTCTCTCCGACGGCTCCTTCGGCATCGTCCCCACCTCCTGGACCGACGGCCTCGGCCCGGTGCTGGAGCTCGGGAAAGTCGAAGGCAACGCCGTCCGCTTCCGCCGCGCGCAGGCGCTCCTCGTCGATGCCCTCCTGCAGACGAAGAAGCCGACCGCCGACGCCACGTTTACCGAGCTGCGCCAGCGGCTCGCCTCCGCTTCCCCCGCGCCACGCACCGAGCCGCCGACACTCACCGCCGAGCTCCGCCCCTACCAGCGCGCCGGCCTCGGCTGGCTGCACTTCCTCCGCGAGACGCGCATCGGCGGCTGCCTCGCGGACGACATGGGCCTCGGCAAAACCGTGCAGACGCTCGCGATGCTCGAGACCGTCCGCGCCGAGGGCTCGAAACGGCCGTCGCTCGTCGTCGCTCCGCGGTCGCTCCTCTTCAACTGGGCTGCCGAAGCGAAACGCTTCGCGCCGCGGCTTCGCGTCCTCGAGCACCACGGCACCGAGCGCGAGCGGGACACGACGTTCGACGACTGCGACGTCGTCCTCACGACCTACGCCACCATGCGCCTCGACATCGCCCAGCTCTCGCAGGTGGAGTTCGAGTACGTGATCCTCGACGAAGCGCAGGCCATCAAGAACGCCTCCAGCCAGGTGGCCAAAGCGAGCCGTCTGCTCCGCGGCCAGCATCGCCTCGCCCTCAGCGGCACGCCGATCGAGAACCACCTCGGCGAGCTCTGGAGCCTCTTCGAGTTCCTCAACCCCGGCCTCCTCGGCTCCGCCCGCTCGTTCGCGCGGACCTTCGCCTCCAAGACCACGCCGCCCGAGCGCCGCGACGCCCTGGCCCGCGCGCTCCGGCCGCTCATCCTCCGCCGCACGAAAGAACAGGTCGCCCCCGAGCTCCCCGCGCGCACCGAGCAGACGCTCTACTGCGAGCTCGAAGGCAAGCAGCGGAAGCAGTACGACGAGCTGCGCGATCACTACCGCCAGGCGCTGCTGCACAACGTGCGGCGGGAGGGGATGGACCAGTCGCGGATGCAGATCCTCGAAGCGCTCCTCCGCCTCCGCCAGGCCGCCTGCGACCCCGCGCTCATCGACCCGGAGACAGACGCCGAGAGCGCCAAGACGGAGCTGCTGATGGAGGAGCTGAACGACGTCCTCGCCTCCGGCCACCGCGCCCTGATCTTTTCGCAGTTCACCTCGTTCCTCGGCATCGTCCGCCGTGCCCTCGACAAACAGCGCATCCCCTATCTCTACCTCGACGGCTCCACCCGCGACCGCCAGTCGCTCGTCGAACAGTTCCAGGGAGACGACGGCCCGCCCCTCTTCCTCATCAGCCTCAAAGCCGGCGGCCTCGGCCTCAACCTGACGAACGCCGACTACATCTTCCTGCTCGACCCCTGGTGGAACCCCGCCGTCGAAGCGCAGGCCATCGACCGCGCCCACCGCATCGGCCGCGTCCGCCCAGTCGTCGCCTACCGCCTCATCGCCCGCGACACCGTCGAGGAGAAGATCCTCGAGCTGCAAGCGCGCAAACGTGAGCTCGCCGAATCGATCATCTCCGAGGACAACAGCGTGCTCCGCAAGCTCGAGGTAGAGGATCTGGAACTGTTGCTGTCGTAAAGCGGATGCGGCTCATCGGGCACTCAGAGAAGTCCAGCACTGCCCTCTGCAGGTGATCGTCCGATCACTCTGCCAGCACCACCGTCGCCACCGCCGGCCAGGGGTAATCGATCGGTACCGCGAATGCGTCCAGCGCGCCGGTCCGCTCCGCCTCCAGTTTGCGCGTGGCCAGCAGGCGGACGGGGCCTCGCGGGAGGCCCATGGCGCGCCATGTGCCGTCGGTGGCCGTCACTGCGGTGGTCCAGGCGAAGAAACCGGCCGCCGTCCCGGTGAGTCTCGTGCCGCGGTGCCAGAGCGTGATCCGTGCACCGATCGGCCCGATCGTCCGCCCGTCACGGTCGACCACGTGCACGAACAGCGGCGGTCCTGGCTGGTCCAGCACCACCGCGGGAACGGCGGTGGGAGCTGGATAAGGCACGACGGCCGAGGCGCCCTCGCGATGACGTACCAGCAGAACGTTGCCCGCGGCGTCGGACGGCACTTCGGCGACACCGTCGGCGCCTGCTGTCCCTCGCCATGGCAGCAGCGTCTGGCCCGCGAGGATCGCCAGCTCGGCGCCGGCGGCCGCGCGTCCGTCGGCCAGCCGCACCTCCAGCCGCGCTGTGTCCGTACGGCGGCGCATGCCGAGGTCGACGATCCGCTCCCCTTCACGGCCATCCACCTGCAGGCGAACCGGCTCGGGAGGGATGTAGCCGTCCGCCTGGACGTTCAGTTCCACCGTCCCTTCCCGGCCGGGCGGCAGCAGCGTGACCGGCGCCTCGGTCGTGACGACCGGCAGGACGTCGCTCGCCTCCCGCCCGCTCTCATCCCGGTACGAGCTGCGGAACGAGATCATCGCGCCGGCGATCGGTTCGGACGTTGCCGTGTCGAACACGCGGGCAGCCAGCCGTTGCGCAGGGATGTGGAAATCGAGCTCCCTGTCGGCCGTTACGCTCACCATCTCGCGAAAAGGAGGCCGGGCCGTGTCGTCAACGGGGAGCACGTCGACGAAAAACCGCTGCTTCCGCCAGATTGTGACGCCGTACCGTCCGTCGTCACCCGTCTTCACGACCGCCGCGCCCTGCGGCTGCAGGAACCGGATCTCCGCCTCGACCGGTGCCGTGCCGCGATAGACGGTTCCGGAGAGGCGCATCGGCTCGAGCGGAATCCGCACCCGCGCGTCATCGCCAGCAGTGAGATCGGCGGCGGCGCGGAGCGCGAAACCATCGACGTCCAGGACGACGTCGTATGCGCCGGGCGCCACGTGCTCGAACGTCCGGGTCGTGCCCGGCTCAACGTCGGCCGCCGGCACCACATCCTCCTCTGTAGCGGTCACTCTGTGTAGCGACAGCGTCATCCTGGGGAGCTCGGCGTGCTTCTCCCGGTCCACGGCGCCGACCTCCACGACGAGCGAAGGCCGGAGACGGAGTCTCTCGCGCACGAGTGCGGTCTCCCGTCTCTGTAGAGTGACGTCGGCATTGGGCAGCCAGAGCTTCTGCGAATCGATGGCGATCCGTCCGCGCCCCTCCCGGCCGTACCAGACCGCGACGATGCCGTCGGTGCCGGTGACCAGTGCTTCGGGCTCGTGGATTCCGCTCTCGTCGACGAACGTCAGCTTCGTCACCGCGGATGTCGCACCCGGTTCCGGAGGAGCGTCGAGAAAGGCCAGCAACGTTGCACCCTGAGCCGGCGTTTCCGGGCTCAAGGTGGCGGTGCGCCGATGGGCGACGTTCACGAGCGGCGAGATCCGCACCGCGCGATCCCGGTTGTCCAGCACCACGGCCAGCACCGGGCCGGCGGGGACGGGATGGCTTCGCGCGCGGTCGAGCATTGGATAGCGGAACAGACCGCCATGGGGAGACGCGAAGGAAACGAGCAGCACCTTCTGGCCGGGGGCCAATTGCAGGTCGCCGCTGACGGTGACGGCTCCGGCGGGAGCGAACTGCTCGAGCACGAACTCACCACCGCGGGCCACGTCCGTCAGGAACGGGGTGATCTCCGAGCCGCGGACGATGAAGGCCGCCGGATCGTCGAACCGGACGTCCAGCGGCGTGCCGCAGGGACCTTTCAGTTGCCCCGCGCCACCGCGACTGATGACGTGAGCTTCACAATTCGGCCGCGCCTGGCGCGCGGCCGAATCGAACAGGGTGACACGCGCCGCTTCCGACGGCAGCGCGACGAGCACAGCGACGAACGCCAGGACTCGTGCCTTTGCACCGGCGATGGACATTCGTATCGAAGCTCTCGTGGACTGCGGCGGCGTCAGGCTGCTTCCTCAGAAGCCGGTACCGTCACCGTCCCGGTCACGAGGATCGCAGCACGTTTCATACGAGTCGTGGCAGCCGTAGCCGGGGTAAGGGCCGGTGGTCAGCAGGCAGGCATTCTTCTTCCCCGTCACGGTGACGCAGGTTCCGGGTGTCTGTCCGCATTTGGACGAGCAGTCCATCGAATAGCCGATCGGAGGGAGACATTCACCGTCGGCTGCAAAGGACATCGTCGGTACGCACATCGCGAAAACGAGCAGCAGGAATATGAACTTCTTCACCTTGGCTCCTTTTTACCAGTACTGCGTTTGATCTCGCTGCGCACGGTGACGACGCGTCCCCGCGGCAGACGGACCTGCTGCTCGAACCGAGCAGCGCCAACACATTCGACACTCAGCGTCCCGCTGTCCGAACCACCGCCCTGAACGTCGTACCAGACGTAGACCAGACGGTAGAGGTTCTGGAAATCGACTTCGGGCTGCAGGACGCCTGCCCGGGTCTTCAATCGCGCCTTGCAGCGCGCCGGGTCCGGGTCACGGTCCATGAGGACCAGCAGATCCGTTCCGGTGGGAGTCACCCGAGGAGCGATCGTCTGCCGTTCGCCCGCCCTGACCTCGACCGGCCGCCACAACGCGGTGGCGTCGTTCTCACCGGTGAACGTCCCGGCGAGCGCGGGACCGGTGGGGAAGGAGATCTCTGTTCCTGCTTCTCCGGCGGCGAGCCGCCGGGTAAACGACCGCGACACCTTCGGGTTACCCAGCGAGAGGATGCGCAGCGTCTCCCCGGGATTCAGCCTCGGAGCTGGATCCACCCTCAAACGGCCCGCCAGTTCCATCGGCTTGAGAACCATCAGACCCCGCCCCGCGAACGGCTCCCCGGCATAGCGAAGCACCGTCTGCTGGCTGATCAGGTCGCCCTGTTCGAGCCAGTGCAGATACGGACCCGCCTCCGGTGGCTGGAACCAGCGGCTGCAAGGGTAGCGGCCCTTCTGCTGACCGTTCAGCGTGAGCGTGTGGACCGTACAACCGCTTGCGTCGGCGGCAAACCACCCGCTGGCGTCCGACCCTTCGGCCGGCGCGACCAGGACCGCCACACGGCCATTCATCACACCCGTCGCCGGATCCGGAAGCCTGCCCGGAACCTCCTGCGCATGCAGAGGAGAGACCGCAACGGCCAGGGCAAGGAGAAGAACGTGCCGCATTCAGTACACCCTCCACACCGGGATCTCGCAGCTTTTCGGGAACCCCGGCACGATATGGCGGGCGGACGAGGCAGTCAAGCCAGGTCGGATTACCTCCGCCCGACCATCACCGCCGAACCCATTCTGGCCGGCATCGTGCTCTTTTGTGGTGTGATGAAACAGCTCTCGATTTCGGCCGCGCTCGCCATCGTCTTCACCACGGCCTGCGCGTCCACGCCCACGAATACCACTCCTGCCACCACTCCTTCGACGGCTCCCGCGGCGGCCCCCGTGCCTGCCCCCGCACAGGCCACCGAAACGCCGCGCACCGTGCTCGCGCAGATTCCGCACGAGCGCATCGATTACCACATCGCCCGTTTTACCGGCGAGAAGCGGGCCGAGTTCGCCACCTACCTGCAGCGCAAGACGCAGTACGACGAAATGATCCGCGCCAGGCTCCGCCGGCGCGGGATGCCGGAGGACCTCGTGTATCTGGCGATGATCGAGTCCGGCTTCAACACCGAGGCACATTCGACCGCCGAGGCCCGCGGCATCTGGCAGCTCGTGGCCGACACGGCGAAACGGTACGGCCTGCGCGTCGACGACACGGTCGACGAACGGCTCGACGCCGAAAAGTCGACCGATGCGGCGTTGTCGTACCTGTCGTACCTGTATAACCGGTTCGGCTCCTGGTACCTGGCGGCTGCGGCGTACAACACCGGCGAGAACCGGGTGGGCCGGATCATGACCGAGACCACCGGGGCGGAGCGGGGCACGGACGCCGACTACTACCGCATCTGGGACCAGCTCCCCGGCGAGACGCGGGACTTCGTCCCGGCGATGGTCGCGGCCATGCGCATCGGCAAAGCGCCCGGGGAGTACGGCTTCTGATCTCGGAGAGCGGTGGCTATTCGGAGGGTGTCTCAAAAACGGTGCGCCTCGATCTACTCCCTTGGTTCTGCCGTCGATGAAGGCGGCGCCTGCGGGCGCGGACAGACAGGAGTGTCTGTCCCACATTCAGATTCCGCCGAATATCGGGCACCCGCGGGCACGCTGGCATTCAATGTGGGACAGACACTCTTGTCTGTCTGCGCCCGCAGGCGCCGGTTTC
>DASWMP010000402.1:0-10478 GCA_036399695.1 Thermoanaerobaculia bacterium
CACCGCTCTTATACACGTGTACCAGAGCGGTGGCGTTCGCCACCGCACTCCGAGATCGCTGGGCGTCAGGCTTCTCTCCCATAGGTCCCATCTCTCACCCCCAAGCGACCCTTGGTGAAAAACTTGCAGCCGACGCCGTCCTGGCATTCACTAAATCCGAGGTGTGATTCATGCGAGCTGCTGCCGTACGTCTGATTTTCACGGCCCTTGTCCTGGTTCTCCTCACTCCCTTGACCGCTGAAGCTCAGTATTTCGGGCGGAACAAGGTCCAGTGGGAGACGTTCAACTTCAAGACGATCCAGACCGAACACTTCGACATCTACTACTACGACGAGGAAGAAGACGTCGTGCAGGACGTCGGAAGGATGGCGGAACGGTGGTACGCGCGTCTCTCGCGTGTGTTTAACCATTCGTTCACAAGAAAGCCGATCGTCCTCTACGCGAACGCCGCCGATTTCCATCAGACGACGACGACAGGCGGCACCCTCGGCGAAGGGACGGGCGGCTTCACCGACGCCTTCATGAACCGCGTCGTCCTCCCGCTCACCGGCGACTACGCGCAGAACGATCACGTCCTCGGCCACGAGATCGTCCACGTCTTCCAGTACGACATCGCCGCGCGCGCTGCCCAGAACCGGCGCCGCTTCGCCCTCGAGCAACTCCCGCTGTGGCTGATCGAAGGCATGGCCGAGTACTTCTCGAAGGGGCGCATCGACCCTCTCACCTCCATGTGGATCCGCGACGCCACGATCTACAACCGGATGCCCGACCTGAACGACCTGATGCGCGACCCGCGCTACTTCCCGTACCGCTACGGTCAGGCGCTCATGGCCTACATCGGCGCCCGTTTCGGCGACGAAGCGGTCGTCCGCTACTTCCTCGCCGCCGGCATGGTCGGCGTCGAGGACGCCTTCGAGCGTGCCGTCGGCATCCCGCACAAGCAGCTCTTCGCCGACTGGAAAGAATCGTCGCGCGAGCTGTACAACCCCGTCATCGCCTCCCGTCCGGCCACGCTGAGCAAGCCGCTCATCGGCCGCAAACCGGTCATCCAGGAAGAAGGCAAGAAGCGCCGCCGCCGTGGCTCCACGGAGCTCAACGTCGGCCCGGCCCTCAGCCCGGACGGCCGCTATCTCGCGCTCCTCTCCGCCCGCGAGCTGTTCAGCATCGATCTCTTCCTCGCCGACGCCAGGACCGGCCAGATCATCCGCCGGCTCGTCTCCGAGGATCGCGACGCACACTTTGAATCGCTGAGGTTCATCGAGGGGGCCGGTGCATGGGCGCCGGACGGGAAGCGTCTCGCCTTCGTCACCTTCGCGCGCGGCGACAACTTCCTCTCCATCGTCGACGTCGAGACCCGCAAGACCGAGCACCACCGCGTGCCGGGCGTCGAATCGATCTCCAACGTCGCCTGGTCCCCGGACGGCCGCACGATCGCCATCGGCGGTCAGGCCACGGGCGTCAGTGACCTCTTCCTGTACGACCTCGAGACGCGCGAAGTCCGGCGCCTGATGAGTGACCGCTACGCCGACCTGCAGCCTGCCTGGTCCCCGGACGGCAGGACGATCGTCTTCGCCACCGACCGTGGCGAAGGGACGACCATCGAGCAGCTCCAGTTCGCCGGCATCAGCCTGGCGACCATCGACGTCGCCACCGGCGCGATCCGCCCCCTGCGCATCTTCCCGGGCGCGCGGCACATCAACCCGCAGTACGCCCCGGACGGCCAGTCGATCTACTTCATCGCCAACAACGAAGGCATCCCCGACGTCTACCGCTACAACCTGGCGGATGGGACGACCTCCCGCGTCACGGCCGTGCAGACCGGCGTCGCCGGCATCACCGAGATGTCGCCGGCGCTCACCGTTGCCAGCCGCTCGGGCGACATCGCCTTCTCGCTCTACGAGGACGACAACTACAACATCTACACGCTGCCGGCCCAGCCGGCGACCGTCGCGGTTTCAACGGCGCAACCGGAAGGCACCGCGCGCGCCGCGCTCCTCCCGCCGCTCCGCGCCACCGGCTCGGAGATCACCTCTTACCTCCAGAGCCCGCAGGACGGCCTGCCGCCGGAGAACGTGACCTTCACCCGCAGCGATTACGATCCGCGTCTCCGTCTCGCCTACCTCGGACCCCCGACCCTCGGCGTCGGCGTCGGCGAATTCGGCTTCGGCGCGGGCGGCAGCATCACCGCCTACTTCAGCGACATCCTCGGCCAGCACAACGTCGGCTTCACCTTCCAGGGTGGCGGCTACTCCTCCGGCGGCGCGCTCGGCATCCAGGACCAGCTCGGCGGCGAGCTCCTCTACCTCAACCAGAAGCACCGCCTGAACTGGGGCGTCGATCTCGTGCACTTCCCCTACACGTCGGTCGGTACCGCATCCGGCCGCGACCTGCGCGACGTCGACGGCGACGGCGACCTCGAGCAGGTCGACGTCTACCAGCAGCTCTACCAGACCCAGACGATCTCCGACGCGTCGGCTCTCGCGCAGTATCCCTTCAGCACGACGCGCCGCATCGAAGGGGCCATCGGCTACCAGCGCTACAACTACAAGCTCGCCGTCGAGGAGTACATCTTCGCCCCCTTCAGCGGCGAGCTGCTCGACCGCAATATCACCAACCTGCCGGGCGGCTTCACGCTCAACATGTCGAAGGCCTCGGGCGCGTTCGTCGGCGACAGCTCGACGTACGGCTTCATCTCCCCGATCCGCGGTACGCGCTACCGCTACGAGCTGGAGGCGCTGCGCGGCGATCTGAACTTCCAGACCGCGCTCGCCGACTACCGCCGCTACTTCTTCTTCCGCCCCGTGACGTTCGCCGTCCGCGGGATCCACTACGGCCGCTACGGCAGCGACTCCGAGAGCGGCCGCATCACCCCGCTGTACCTCGGCGAGGGCTCGCTCGTCCGCGGCTACGATCCGTACTCGTGGAACCCCAGCGAGTGCCGCACCGCCGTCGGCAGCAATGACTGCCCGGTCTTCGATCGCCTGATCGGCTCGCGCATCGCCGCCGGCAGCGTCGAAGTGCGCGCGCCGCTCTTCGGCACGCAGGAGTTCGGCCTCATCAACTTCTCGTTCCTGCCGACCGAAGCCTTCGCCTTCGCCGACATCGGCGCGGCGTGGGTCAGCGGCGACACGCCGGACCTGTCGTGGGAGACCGACTCCACCGAGCGCATCCCGGTCGCCAGCGTCGGCGCCGGCCTGCGCATCCTGCTCGCTTACATTCCGATCGAGATCTACGCCGCGAAGCCGTTCCAGCGTCCTGACGAAGAGGTCGTGTACGGCTTCAACATCATTCCGGGGTGGTAAGGCTCGCGGTACTGGCCCTCTGCCTCGCGCTCGCCGCGGGCAGCTCGGCCGAGGATAGAGAGAACCGGGAGGTCGCCGTCACCATCGACGACCTCCCGGTGGCGAGCGCCGGGGCGTCGCGCGAGCGCCAGACGGCCATCACGGCCCACCTCCTGCCTGCTCTGAAGCGGAGCGGCGCGCCGGTCGTCGGCTTCGTCAACGAAGGCAAGGTCCTGGACGACCTGCCGCTCCTCGAGCAATGGCTCGACGCCGGTTTCGAGCTCGGCAATCACACGCGCTCGCACAAAAGCCTGCACCGCGTTCAGCCGGAGGAGTACGAGCAGGACATCCTCGGCGGCGAGACGCGGCTGCGGCCCCTGCTCGAGCAACGCGGCATGAAGCTGCGCTGGTTCCGCCATCCGTTCCTCATGACCGGGACGTCGCTGGAGACGCGCGAGCGCATCCTCCGTTTCCTCGCGGCGCACGAGTACCGCGTCGCGCCGGTGACGATCGACAACTCGGAATGGATCTACGCCCGCGCCTTCGACGAGGCGCACGCACGCGGCGATGAAGCACTGATGCAACGCGTCGCGGAGGCGTACATCCCGTACATGGAGTCGAAGTTCGCCTACTTCGAGGAGCAGTCGCGGAAGCTCTTCGGCCGCAACATCCGCCACATCCTGCTGCTTCACGCGAACGCGCTGAATGCCACGACGTTCGACCAGCTCGCGGCCATGATGCGCCGCCGCGGCTACCGCTTCATCACCCTCGAGCGTGCCGTCGCCGATCCGGCGTACCGCAGCGCCGATACCTACATCGGCCGCGGCGGCATCAGTTGGCTGCATCGCTGGGCCCGCGGCGCCGGCAAGACACGCGACTTCTTCGGCGATGAGCCGAAGGTCCCGAAGTGGGTCATGGAGACGGCAAAGGTGGAGTCGGAGTAGCGTCGCTGCGATAATCGCAGGCGATGTCCATCTCCCGCAGTGAATTCGAATCTCTCGTCGAGCAGGCCCTCCTGGAACTGCCGCCGCAGTTCGCCGACCTGATCGACAACATCGCCATCGTGGTGGAAGAGGAACCGACCGACGAGGACCTCGACATCCTCGAAGACGACGGCCACGACCACGAGCTCCTCGGCATCTACCGCGGCGTCGCCCTCACCCACCGCACCCACGACATGATGCCCATGCTCCCCGACCAGATCGCCATCTTCCGCGGCCCGATCCTCCGCATCACCCGCACCCGGCACGAAGCCATCGCCCAGATCCGCGAGACCGTGATCCACGAGCTCGGCCACTACTTCGGCCTGCACGACGAGGACATGGTGTTCTGAATCCACCGCACTCCGAGGTCACAGCTACTTGATCTCGAGCAGCTCGATATCGAATACCAGCATCCCCTGCGGCTTGCCGGGGTCATTGGCGTAAGCCAGCTTCGCCGGAATCCAGAAGCGGCGCTTCTCGCCGACAGTCATGAGCTGCAGGCCGTGCGTCCAGCCGAGGATCACGCCGTTGAGCGGGAACTGGGCAGGCTCGCCGCGTAGCGCCGTGCTGTCGAACAGCCTCCCGTCGGTGGTCCAGCCGGTGTAATGCACCTTCACGACGCTGCGCGCCTTCGGGCGCTCGGTACCGGTGCCGGGACGCAGCACCTTCGAAGCGAGGCCGCCCTTGCCGATCTCCGCGTCGTCGGGCGGCGCGGCCACATCCTCCGGCGTCGGCGGCGGCTGGATGATCTCGAGCAGCTCGGTATCGATGACGTACGCCTCGCCCGGCTTGATCTTCCCGCCGCCGAGGGACTCGGGGATCCAGGCGCGGCGCTTCTCGCCCACGACCATCTTCGTCACGGCTGTCCGCCAGCCCGGCATCATTTTGTCCACCGCAATGAACGCCTGTAACGGCTCGAGGATGGAGTCGACCAGCTTGCCGGTGGAGTTCCAGACGAGGTAGCGGAGCTTGACGACGTCGCCCGTGACCGGGTTTGCCGTCCCGGTGCCGGCGCTGAGGCGCCGCGTGATCAGGCCGTCGTCGCTACGCTCGGCATCCGCCGGAGGTGCCGTGAGATCCGCCGGCGCCGGCGGCTTCATGGAAGGCGGCTTCGGCACCTGCGCGACGGCGGTGAAGGAGAAGAGCAGAGAAAGAAGCGCGAGGATCGGCCTGCGTGTCATGCAAGCCGATCAATCCCTACTCCTCGCGAATGATTCCCATGGGGGACGACGGGAGGCCCCTCGGTCATCCCCCGCGAAATCAGTCGCGCGGGATGTGGAACGGGACCTCGTCGTCGGCTGGCTTCTCCAGCCATTCGATGCGGCGATCGTCCTCATTGAACTTGCGCGAACGGCGGTCTTCGTCATCGTTGCGATACGGCCGGATATCTTCCATGGTGTTCCTCCTGAGAGCTGACAGCCGAGAGCTGAGAGCTGGTGTCAATGAAACTGCGCGGCTTCCGTCGACCCTGCGAGCGCGGTCGTCGACGCCGTCCCGGCGCTGATGACCTTCGTCACCTCGTCGAAGTAGCCGGTACCGACCTCGTGCTGGTGCTTCGTCGCCGTATAGCCGTGCTGCTCCGCGGCGAACTCGTCCTGCTGCAGGCGCGAGTAGGCCGTCATCCCCTCCTCGCGGTACTGCCGCGCGAGGTCGAACATCGAGTAATTCAGCGCGTGGAAACCGGCCAGCGTGACGAACTGGAACTTGTAGCCCATCTCCCCGAGCTGCTGCTGGAACGAGGCGATGTTCTCCGCCGACAGCTTCTTCGCCCAGTTGAACGACGGCGAGCAGTTGTAGGCCAGCATCTTCCCGGGAAACTTCGCGTGCACCGCCTCGGCGAAGCGACGCGCTTCCTCGATGTCCGGTGTCGACGTCTCCATCCAGAGCAGATCCGCGTACGGCGCGTACGAGATCGCCCGCGCGATCGCCGCCTCGATGCCCCCCTTGATGAGGAAGAACCCCTCGGGCGTCCGCTCACCCGTCAGGAACTCGCGGTCACGCTCGTCCACATCGCTCGTCAGCAGCGTGGCGCTGTTCGCGTCCGTGCGGGCCACGACGATCGTCGGGACGCCCATCACGTCCGCGGCCAGGCGCGCTGACGTCAGCGTGCGGATGAAAGCCGACGTCGGCACCAGCACCTTGCCGCCGAGGTGACCGCACTTCTTCTCCGATGCGAGCTGGTCCTCGAAGTGGACCGCCGCGGCTCCCGCCTCGATCATCGACTTCATCAGCTCGAAAGCGTTCAGATTGCCGCCGAAACCTGCTTCCGCGTCGGCAATGATCGGCGCGAACCAGTACGTGTCGTTCTTCCCTTCCATGTGGTCGATCTGGTCGGCGCGCTGGAGGGCCTGGTTGATGCGCTTCACCACGTGCGGGACCGAATTGACCGGATAGAGGCTCTGGTCCGGGTACATGTGGCCGGAGAGGTTCGCGTCCGCCGCGACCTGCCAGCCGCTGAGGTAGATGGATTTGAGGCCGGCGCGCACCTGCTGGATGGCCTGATTGCCGGTGAGCGCGCCGAGGGCGGCCACGTACGGTTCAGTCGTCAGGAGCTGCCAGAGGCGCTCGGCGCCGAGTTGGGCCAGCGTCTGTTCGATCAGCACCGAGCCGCGGAGGCGGAGCACGTCGTCCGCGGTGTAATCGCGGGTGATCCCATCCCAGCGGGGGCTGCTCTCCCAATCCTGCTCTAGCTGTTGAGGGTCGCGTGCTGCTTGCAGAGGAGCCATAAAAGTCGTTCTCCGTTTCATCGGTTGTTCGTTGACCGTTCCAGGTCGAGTAATTGTTCGTAAGCGGGCAGCGTGAGGAAGTCCGCGAGCGTGTCGCTGAGAATCAGCTCGTCGAAAATCCGCGCCGCGCGATCGACGTAATCGCGGCGCTCGCTCCCCACACGCTCGTAGATCGACGAGAGCTCTTCATCGCGGATGCGCCGGTAGAGCGGCTCGTCGACGAGGCGGCCGTCGTCGAGCTTCGCGCCGTGGTGGATCCATTGCCACAACTGCGTGCGCGAGATCTCGGCCGTGGCCGCGTCTTCCATCAGGTTGTACAGCGGCACCGCGCCGCTGCCGCCGAGCCACGCCTCCAGATAGAGGATGCCGACGTTGAAGTTCTGCCGCACGCCCTTCTCCGTGATCGCCCCTTCGGGCAGACGGAGCAGGTCGTCGCGGCCGATGCGCACCTCTTCGCGCTTCCGGTCGAGCTGATTCGGCGCCGGCATGTGCTCGTCGAACACTTCCTTCGCCGTGGCCACCAGGCCCGGGTGCGCCACCCAGGTGCCGTCGTGTCCTGCTTTCACTTCGCGCAACTTGTCCGCGCGCACCTTGGCCGTGGCGGCGTCGTTCGCTTCCGGATCGTTCTTGATCGGGATCTGCGCCGCCATGCCTCCCATCGCGTGAATACCGCGCCGGTGGCAGGTCTGGATCAGCAGGTCGACGTAGGCCGCGAGGAACGCGCGGTCCATCGTGATCGAGCCGCGGTCCGGCGTGATGAAGTCGTGCCGCGCCCTGAATTTCTTGATGAAGGAAAAGATGTAATCCCAGCGGCCGCAGTTGAGGCCCGCCGAGTGATCGCGCAGCTCCCAGAGGATCTCGTGCATCTCGAACGAGGCCAGGATCGTCTCGATCAGCACCGTCGCCCGGATGCTGCCGTGCGGAATCCCGAGCTCCTGCTGCGCGCGGACGAAGACGTCGTTCCAGAGGCGCGCCTCCAGATGCGACTCCATCTTCGGCAGATAGAAATACGGACCGCTGCCGCGCGCCAGCAGCTCTTGCGCGTTGTGAAAGAAGTAGAGCGCAAAGTCGAAGAGGCTCGCGCTCACCGGCTGCCCGTCGACGTACAGATGCTCTTCGACGAGATGCCAGCCGCGGGGCCGGACGAGCAGCGTGGCGGTCTTCTCGTTCAGCTTGTACTGCTTCGCGCCACTGTCGAACGAGATCGTCCGCCGGACGGCATCGCGCAGGTTGAGCTGCCCTTCGACGTTGTTCGCCCAGGTCGGCGCGTTCGCGTCTTCAAAGTCGGCCATGAAGACGTTCGCCCCGGAGTTGAGGGCGTTGATGATCATCTTCCGGTCCACCGGCCCGGTGATCTCGACACGCCGGTCGCGCAGGTCGGCCGGAATCGGCGCGACCGTCCAGTCGCTCTCCCGGATCTCCCGCGTCTCCGCCAGAAAGTCCGGCAACTCGCCGCCGTCGAGCCGCTGCTTCCGCGCCTCGCGGGCCGCGAGCAGCTCCTCCCGCCGCAGGTTGAACTGCCGCTGCAACAGCGCCACGAACTGCAGCGCCTCGGGCGTCAGAACCGTCTCCCAACCATCACGAACAACACCACGAAGATCGATGGCGTCGTCCTGTGTCAATGCCGCTTCCGTCATCGTGTCAATGGTTGAGCACGGACCGAGCCAAGTCAATAAGTCGAGGCTCATCCGTGAGTTAAGCAGTGGTGCCGTGTCAAACGCCTACAGAAAAGCTGTAAAGATCTGTAAAGCCCCAAGACACACCTTCGCCCTGTTGAGAGGTGAAATGAAGGAGGCGTGCCAGCGAGCGGGCACACTCCCAAATAACGTCTATCTATATTTCATTAAAGGACTACAGTGAAGGATCGCGCAGCGTCGAGAGAGAACCTATGGAGGCCACGATGCGAGCGATTTCCTGGGCTGTAGCAGCAGTTCTCTTTGCCATGACGATGCACGCCGACTGTGCCTCGATCGTCGTGGAGTCGGGCAACACCAAGCCCGTGTGCACGTTCGAGTAACCCCGAGCTCTTCGTGCGGACCAGCGAGCCCGTTCGCGAGATTAGATGGGACTTCTTCTCCGCGTCCTGGTACAGGGAGTCGTTCCGGATGAGCAATCTCCACAACCTGACGCCGCGGCCCATGTTCCCGGGTGGGCGCCCATACTCTGCGGAAATACATTTCGAGAATGGCTGCCAGCGCACTGTCGCGATCGATATCGAGAACGTACCCGAGACGTTCTCGAGGCTTGAGACTCACATGTATTATTTGTGCGACGGCGAGTCGTACACGTTCTCACCCTATTCGTACTTCTTCGAGCCGCACCCCCGCGGCGAGATGTGGCCAAGCCCATACTCCGGTCCGCTGGAATGGAGCGCGACCAACGCCACACTCATCAGTGGCCAGGGAACGAGTACCGCGACATTTACGGTCGCCAATGAAGGTGACACGCCCATTGATGTCGAATTTTCCGTCATAGCGACGGCCAATCGACGCTGCAGTCACCCCGGGATCCTGCGCACCACCGTCTACCGTAGTGCCCGTCAGCGAACTATCGCCACGGCCACCAGCACTTGCCCGAACGTATCGCAGACGGCGTCGGTCGAGAAAGTCGATGGCGAGTCGCACTGGTGGTCGATCGAGAACGGCACCATCACCTCTTTCCCGTACGAGCCGACGATCACCTACGTCGCGAACACGATTGGCGAGACGCGACTCTCCGTAAAGTCCGGCGGCAGGTGCCCTCGCTGGGATCAGATCACCATTCCGGTCTCGCTCCCTTCCGCCGCCATTGACTCCGCCACCCTCCCCACCTGCGCCGGCACTCCCGTGGACATCGACGTGACCCTGACCGGCGCGGCCCCGTTCACGTTGCGCTGGTCGGATGGCGTCATCGAGACGGCCGGCTCCACGACCCACACGCGCACCGTCATGCCCCAGGCATCCGAGCACTACGAGATCGTCGAAGTCACCGGCAGCGGCGGAGCGAGCTGCCCCGGCACCGCGACTGGCGCCGTCGATGTCCAGGTCAGCGCACGACCGGAGATCGTCGACGAGCCGAAGAACGTCACCATTCGCAACGGTGAGACCGCCACCCTCTCCGTCGGCGCGGTCGGCGACGGCCTCACCTTCCAGTGGTACGAAGGAGCGAGCGGCGACACGTCCCATCCCGTCAGCGGCGGCATCCATCGCGTGCTCATCGTGACGCCCTCACAAACGACCCGCTACTGGGCGGACGTCCGCAGCCACTGCGGGACGGTCTTTTCGAAAGCGGGCAATGTCGCCGTGACGAATGCTCCGGCGCGGCGGCGTGCGGCGCGCTGAAGCGCGGGCATGGTGCGGCAACCGCCTAGTCTCGGAGTGCGGTGGCGAACGGAGGGTGTCTCAAAACGGTGCGCCTCGATCTACTCCCTTGGTTCTGCCGTCGATGAACCGGCGCCTGCGGGCGCGGACAGACAGGAGTGTCTGTCCCACATTCAGATTCCGCCGAAT
>DASWMP010000403.1:0-3791 GCA_036399695.1 Thermoanaerobaculia bacterium
ACACGTGTAAAAGAGCGGTGGCTTGCCGCCACCGCACTCCGAGATAGATTCTTTACACCAGCTCCGTAGCCGGCATGGCCACGGTGGTCTTGTTCGAGCTCTTGTACGCCCGTGCCGCGGCGATGAACGAGCGGAACAGCGGGTGCGGAGCGCTCGGGCGCGATTTGTACTCCGGGTGGAACTGGCAGCCGACGAACCAGGGGTGGTTCTCCAGCTCGATGATCTCCACGAATTTGCCGTCCGGCGACTTGCCCGTCACGCGGAAGCCGCGCTCTTCGAGTTGCGGCACGTACTCCGGGTTCACCTCGTAGCGGTGGCGGTGGCGCTCTTCGACCATGTCGACGCCGTAGGCCTCGCGGGCGATCGAGCCTTCCTTCAGCACGCAGGGGTACTTGCCGAGGCGCATCGTGCCGCCGAGAGCGTCGACGCCGATCAGGTCGCGCAGCTTGAAGATCACCTTGTACGGCGCTTCGTCGTCGAACTCCGTCGAATTCGCGCCGAGCATGCCGGACATGTCGCGGGCGAACTCGATGGTCGCGCACTGCATGCCGAGGCAGACGCCGAAGAACGGGATCTTCCGTTCGCGGGCATAGCGGATCGCGCGCAGCTTCCCTTCGATGCCGCGGGCACCGAAGCCCGGGCCGACCAGGATCGCGTCGACGCTGGCCAGCTCGCCGTGATAGCCCTCTTCCTCCAGCGCTTCGGAGTCGATGTAGACGATGCGCGTCTTCACGTTGTTGGCGATGCCGCCGTGCTGCAGCGCCTCGTTGAGCGACTTGTACGAATCGCCAAAGTCGACGTACTTGCCGACGAAGCCGATGCGCACCTCGTCCTCCGGGTGGCGCAGCTTGCGGACGATCTCTTCCCACTTGGCGAGCGAGCCGGCCTCCTCCTGCGGGAGGTGGAGCTTCTCGAGCAGGATCTCGTCGAGCCCTTCGCGCGAGAACGCCAGCGGCACCTGGTAGATGAAGTCGACGTCGTACGCCGGCACGACCGACTCCTCTTCGACGTTACAGAAGAGGGCGATCTTGTTCTTCATGTCCTCCGGAATCGTCCGCTCGGAGCGGCAGAGGAGGATGTCGGGCTGGATACCGATCTCGCGCAGCTTCTGGACGGAGTGCTGCGTCGGCTTGGTCTTCAGCTCGTCCGAGGCCTTGATGTACGGCACGAGCGTGACGTGCACGTTCAGGGCATTGCCGCGGCCCGCTTCCTGGCGGAACTGGCGGATCGCTTCGAGGAAGGGGAGCGATTCGATGTCGCCCACCGTGCCGCCGATCTCCACGATCACGACGTCGACGCCCTCGGAGATCGATCGGATGCACTTCTTGATCTCGTCGGTGATGTGCGGGATGACCTGCACGGTCTTGCCGAGGTAATCGCCACGCCGTTCCTTCTCGATGACTTTCGAGTAGATGCGCCCCGTCGTGTAGTTGTTCTTCCGCGTCGCGCGCATCGAGGTGAAGCGCTCGTAATAGCCGAGGTCGAGGTCCGTCTCGGCGCCGTCATCGGTGACGAAGACTTCGCCGTGCTGGAACGGCGACATCGTGCCGGGATCGACGTTGATGTACGGATCGAACTTCTGCAGCGTGACTTTGAACCCGCGCGCTTCGAGCAGCGCGCCGATGGACGCCGCGGCGATCCCTTTGCCGAGGCCGGAAACTACACCACCGGTAACGAATATGTACTTCGTGCTCATCGCGCCTCCAGTTGAATGAAAACAGGTTTTTGGTTTTTGGTTTTCGGTTGTTGGTGAGAACCAAAAACCAGAAACCAACAACCAAAAACCGGTCGTCGTCGGTTCTGCCTGCTTGTCGTGTGGGGGGAGTTCTGCTGCGTCTGGAGAGTTTTGTCTGTTCTGAGCCAGCGGCTCACGAACGACTCCGGGGTTCAGGCATGCAGTTTCGCAAGTTCGCTCTCGACGCGGGCTACATCCTCGGGACGGTCAACGCCGAGGTGCGGCCGGTTTGTTCTCGACACGGCAATTCTAAGGCCGTGCTGCAGGGCTCGCAACTGTTCGAGTGATTCGGCCAGTTCCAGGGGCGACGGCGGGAGGGAGACGAACCTCCGGAGGGCCTCGCGGCGGTAGGCGTAAACGCCGATGTGGCGGAGGGCTTCGGCGCGCGAGCCGATGGCGGCGCGGGAGAAGTAGAGCGCCGTCATGTTCGTCTCGACCACCACCTTGACGATGTCCCGGGCCTGAAACTCTTCGTCCGTTTCGAGCGGAGAGGCCAGGGTGGCGATGTCGGCGCCGGCGGCGAGGAGGTCGATCAGCGCGTCCACCGAGGCGATGTCGATCAGCGGCTCGTCTCCCTGGACGTTGACGATGGCGTCGAACTCCTTCCGCTCTTTCGTCTCGATGATCGGCAGCGCGGCGGCGATGCGGTCCGTGCCGCTCTGGAAGTCCCCTTCCGGTTTGACGACGTTGCCGCCGAACTCCGCGACGTGGCCGAAGATGCGGTCGTCGTCCGTGGCCACGTACACGGCCTCGGCACGCGCCGAACCGACGGCGCGCCGGTAGACGCGCTCGATCAGCGAGACGCCCGCGATCTCCACCAGCGGTTTGCCGGGAAACCGGGACGAGCCGTACCGCGCTGGAATTACAATCACCGCCCGCATGACGGAGGCGCATTCTAGTGCAGTCGACCGCGAGCTGATGAAGCGCCTCACCATCGTGGTCCTCTTCATCTTCTTCTTCACGGCCGCGTTCACGCGTCTCGACCGGGTGTATTCGCAGAAGTTCTTCGACGTCACCGGCCAGGCCTACTGGATCTGGGCGCCGCACCGCATCTCGCGGAACGAGCCGGTCGTCTTCTTCGCCACCCGCGACTTCGACCTCCCGGAGCAGCGCCTCTACACGAGCATCAAGATCCTCGGCGATCCGGAGTACACGCTCTGGTTCAACGGCTATGAGATCGCCGGCCGCCGCGTCGGCGACGAACGGGAACTGGACGTCTACGACGTCTCGAAGCTGGCGAAGACGGGACGGAACCGGATCGTCGTGGCCGTTCGCGCGAATCAGGGCGTCGGCGGCCTGCTGGCGAGCGTCGACCTGGCGCCGGAGGTGGAGAACTGGGTCGTGACGGATGCGCGGTGGAAGATCTACCGCCGCTGGCGCCCGGACATCCTTCTCCGCGACAGTCCGGACCTCGGACCGGCGGCGCCGATGCTCGTCGGCGAGCCGCCCATCGGACGCTGGAACTACGTCACGAGCGCCAGCCGGGAGTTCGCCCAGCCGTTCGAACGGACGATCCCGCCGCGCGAGGTCTTCACGATGCGCGCGCTGCTCCCGACGATCCGGACCCGCGCCGGCGTGGCGATCTCGGTCGCCGACCCGGTCCGCGCGCAGGCGTTCGACTTCGGCTTCACGAAGGGACGCGTACGTCTGACCATCGAAGGGGACGCCACCGTCAGCCGGGCCATCACGGTGCGCTACGCCAACGCGCGGGAGGAACTGGACCGCGTCGAGTGGGCCACGAGAGCGTTCGTCTTCGCGCCGGGCGAGCGCACGGTGATCGATCCGGAAGTGGAGAGCTTCCGCTACGTGCTGGTGTACGGCGGCAAGGCCGCGGCAGACGTGGTGCAGTAGGGGGGCGGGTGGATCTCGGAGTGCGGTGGCGAACGCATAGCCACCGCTCTTTTACACGTGTAGCAGAGCGGTGGCTTTCGGAGGGTGTCTCAAACGGTGCGCCTCGATCTACTCCCTTGGTTCTGCCGTCGATGAACCGGCGCCTGCGGGCGCGGACAGACAGGAGTGTCTGTCCCACATTCAGATTCCGCCGAATATCGGGCAC
>DASWMP010000404.1:0-9355 GCA_036399695.1 Thermoanaerobaculia bacterium
GGTTGGCAGTGGCTCACGCGGTAGTGCGTCTACCGCGAGCACGCGCAGCGTGCGTACCGCCAACTGCCAACCGCCAACTCGTCTCTACAGCAACATCCCCGCAATCGTGGCCGTCAGGAAGTTGGCCAGCGTGCCGGCCAGCATGGCCCGCAACCCCAGCCGCGCGAGATCGCCGCGCCTCGACGGCGCCAGTGACCCGATGCCGCCGATCTGAATCGCGATCGACGAGAAGTTCGCAAAGCCGCAGAGGGCATAAGTCGTGATGACGATGCTCCGCGGATCGAGGCTGCTGCCGACACCTGCCTCCCCCAGCTTCACGAAGGCCACGAATTCGTTCAGCACCATGCGTGTGCCGAGGAGGTTGCCCACGGTCAGGGTGTCCTTCCAGGAGACGCCCATGGCCCAGGCGATGGGGCGGAAGAGCTGGCCGAGGAGGATGTCCAGGCTGGCCGGGAAGTAAGCGCCGACCGCCGGTGCGGCCCCGATGAGCCAGGCGTGCACGAAACCGAACAGGCCGTTCACCAGCGCGACGAGCGCGATGAACGCGATGAGCATGCCGGCCACGTTCAGCGACAGATGCAGCCCTTCGATGGCGCCGCGGCCGGCGGCGTCGATGATGTTCACGTCCTGCTTCGGCACTTCGACTTCGACGTCGCCGCCGGTCTCCGGGACCTCCGTCTCAGGGACGATGATCTTGGCCATCATGATCGCGCCCGGCGCCGTCATGATCACGGCGGTGAGCAGGTGGATGACGTCCACCTTCGCCACCAGGACGTACGCCGCCATGATGCCGCCGGAGATGTGGGCCATGCCCGCCGTCATGATGGTCATGAGCTCGGAGCGGGTCATCTTGTCGAGGAACGGCCGGATGGTCAGCGGCGCCTCGGTCTGTCCCATGAAGATGGACGCGGCCACCGACGTCGACTCCGCGCCGGAGGCGCCCATGAAGCGCGACATCACCTTGGCGAAGAACCGGACGACGATCTGCATCACGCCGATGTAATAGAGGATGGCGAAGATCGAGGCGATGAAGATGATGGTCGGCAGCACCTGGGCCGCGAAGACGAAGCCGATGCTCTGCGCCCCTTCCGAGACCGCCAGGTTGCCGAAGACGAACTTGGCTCCCTCGGCCGTGTAGCCGATCAGCCGGTTCACCACTTCCTTCATCGTCTCGAAGATGTAGGCCAGCAGGTTGTACGTCAGGAAGAGATACGCGCTGACGATCCCGAAGACGATCCACAACGCGCGGCTCGCCGCCGGCATGACCTTGGTCGTCAGGAGCCAGAGGATGACGGCGGCGATGATGAACACCAGCGCCGCACCGCCACGCGTCAGCGGGAGTTGCAGGGGCGCGAGCGCGGCGGCGATCTCATTCCCCTTGAGGACGAGGATGGCCACGACGATCTGCAGCACGAGGCCCCAGACGACGGGCCGCCACTTGATCGCACGGCGGTTCGTCGATAACAGCCATGCGATGACCAGGATCGCGAAAAAACCGATCAGTCCAGCGAAGCGCTCCATCCCCAGCTCCCTCGTTACGATTTTTGACGGACGCGCCTTTATACTGCGCCGCCATGATCAAGGCAATTGATGAGGCGGTAGCGTTCGTCCGCAGCCGGTCGAAGATTCAACCCGAAGCCGGCGTCATTCTCGGCTCCGGTCTCGGCAACGTCGTCGACTCGATCGACGTCGAGACAGCCATCCCGTACGGCGACATCCCCGGCGCGCGCGCCTCCACCGTCGTCGGTCACCAGGGACGCATGCTCCTCGGCCATGCCGGCAAACGGCCGGTCGTCGTGATGCAGGGCCGCGTACATTTCTACGAAGGCTACGAAATGGTAGAGGTCATGTTCCTCTCCCGCCTCATCGGGCGCCTCGGCATCAAGAGCCTCATCGTGACGAACGCCGCCGGCGGCATCAACACCGCCTTCGCTCCCGGCGATCTGATGCTCATCTCCGATCACATCAACTTCATGGGCGTGAATCCGCTCCGCGGGCCAAACGTCGAAGACCTCGGCGTCCGCTTCCCCGACATGAGCGAGGCCTACCCCGAGTCCCTCCGCACGATTGCCAGAGCTGTGGCCCAGGACCTCGGCGTCAAGGTGCAGGAAGGCGTCTACCTGGCCCTCTCCGGCCCGACCTACGAGACGCCGGCCGAGATCCGCGCCTTCCGCGTCCTCGGCGCCGACGCCGTCGGCATGTCGACCGTCCCCGAGGTCATCGCCATGTCTCACATGCAGATCCCGGTGCTCGGCATCTCCTGCATCACCAACATGGCCGCCGGCATCCTCAAGCAGAAGCTCTCGCACCAGGAAGTGATCGAGACGACCACCCGCGTGCAGGAGGAATTCACGGCGCTGGTGCTGGGCGTGCTGGCGAAGATCTAGGCAGCGAGACTTTCGCTTCCAGAAGCGAGAGTTTCGCTTGTCGCGCCCAGCGCAGACTCTCCGCGCCTACGGGACGAACTTGTAGCCGACGCGGTGCACCGTGATGAGGTGGCGCGGCTCCGCCGGTGTCACCTCGATCTTCTGGCGCAGGCGGGCCATGTGCGTGTCGACCGTCCGGGTGAACGCCGAACTGTCGTAGCCCCAGACGTGGTTCAGCAGCGCTTCGCGGGTCACGACCTCGTTCGAGTGGTCGATGAAGTACCGCAGGATGCGGAACTCGCGGGGGGTCAGGTCGAGCGCGTCCCCTGCCCTCGTGGCCTGGTACGTCCGGAAGTCGAGCTTTACGCCGCCGAACTCCACCTCGTCGCCGGGGACGGCGCGGGCGCTGCGGCGGATGACGGCTTCGACGCGGGCGATCAGCTCCATGAAGCTGAAGGGCTTCGTGACGTAGTCGTCCGCGCCCAGCTTGAGGCCGACGATCTTGTCGATCTCCTGGCCGCGCGCCGTCAGCATGATCACCGGCGTGTTGTTCCCCATCTTCCGGAGATCCTTGCAGACGTCGAGACCGCTCTTCTTCGGCAGCATGACGTCGAGGATGATGACGTCGTGGTCGCCGCGGGTGGCGAGATGCAGCCCCTCGTCGCCGTCGGTCGCCATCTCCACCGCGTACTTTTCGAACTCGAAGCCGTCCCGCAGGGCGACGCTCATGGCCGGATCGTCTTCGACGATCAGAATTCTCGTGTTCATGCGAACTCCGTCTTGCGTGGAATCGACACCGACTGCGGGCGCGCCGTCGGCAGGATGATGGTGAAGGTGCTGCCTTCGCCCGGCACGCTCGTCACCTCGACGCGCCCGCCGTGCGCCTTGACGACGTGCTTCACGATCGCCAGGCCGAGGCCACTGCCCTTGACGTCGTGCACCAGGCCACTGCCGACGCGGTAAAACTTCTCGAAGATCTTCTTCTGCTCGGCCGCCGGGATGCCGATACCCCGGTCGCGCACCGAGATGCGCAGCTCCCCTTCGCCGCCCTGCACGTCGAGGTCGAGCTCTTTCCGGTCGTGCGAATACTTCACGGCGTTGTCGACCAGGTTCACCAGCACCTGGCCGAGGGCGTCACGGTCGACGTAGAGCGGCGGCACCGGCGACGCCGGCCCGTGGTAGCGGAGGACGAAGCCCTGGTCGCGGAGCGGGAGCATCAGCGCGTCGGCGGTCTGCTCGACCAGCTCGACGACGTCCGTCTCGACGAAGCGGTACTTCTTCTCCATCGACTCGATGCGGGAGAAGTCGAGGATGTTGTTGATGAGCTGCGTGAGGCGGCGGCTCTCGACTTCGATGTACTCGCCGTACTCGCGGATCTTCTCGTCCTTCTGGACGCGCCCGAGGCGCATGTACTCGCCGAAGACGCGGATCGAGGAGAGCGGCGTCCGCAGCTCGTGCGAGACGTTGGAGACGAAGTCGCTCTTCATCTGCGACAGCCTGGCCTGTTTGAACACGGAGTGGATCGCCAGGAAGACCGACCCGAGGAGGATCAGCCCCGCGCCGCCGGTCCAGGTCATGTTCACCCGGAAGTTGTACGCCGCCAGCTCCTCGGGGCTCAGGCAGGCGTCGCGCACGCCCAGCCGCCAGTCAGTGAAGACGAAGCCGAGCGACTGCGAAACGTAGTCGCGCCCTTCCGGCATCTTCGGAAACCCTTCGCCGATCCGCAACAGCATCTCTGATTGATACGGCCGCTTCTCCTTGAGGATGCGCGAGCCGAGCGCCGAGATGTGGAATTTGGCGAGATGCTCGTCGAGGACGAGACCGGCCACGCCGATGACGTGCATCGACTCGTCGGTGATCGGCATGAGGATGATGCGGTTCCGGGGATCGCGCTCGTCGACGTCGAGCTCCGGCTGCGGCACGACGCGCTCCATCCAATGGGCCACGTGCCAGGAGACCGTGGCCAGCTTGACCGCCTCCCGCTCCGCGACAGCCGGCATCGGCGCGGTCCGGCCATGCTTGTCGAACCAGTCGAAGCGGACGCCCTGCATGCTGAACAGCGCCGTGAAGAAGGTCCGGGTGCCGGCCACCGGCCGCGCCGAGACGTAGGCGCCGAAGCGCCGGGGATCGGCGAGCGTGGCCGGATCGACCGTGAGGGCCGCCGCGGCCGAGGTCCGGTAGTAGGTCTCGATCTGCTGGGTGACCTCGAGCAGGTTGTTCCGCATCCGGTTCTGCTCCGCCGAGGCGGTGGTCTGCTCCAGCTTGCGCAACGTCCGGTACTGCATGACGAGCAGCGCAATCATCGGCACGATGATCACCGGCACGAGCCAGAGAATGGAGCGTCGGAAGATGCGGCGCATGGGGATGACCGCATGGTCGCACGGCCGGGGCAGCGGTTGCACCGCCGGTGACAACGGGTTCACGGGATGACACAAATTGTTACGGGTGGGGGGGGACGATGGGACCTATGAAACCCAGCACGTGGCGCCAGGAGGTGGGTTCGAGGCCCTGAAGCTCCCCGACCGGAGGCCCATAGGTCCCATAGGTCCCAGAATGTCCCATCTCCCACCTGTCCCATAGGTCCCATCGCTACCCCCCCACCCACTCACCGGTGTTCGCCCGCCGTTCACCGGTCACGTGACAAACGTAATGGCCTCGATCCCTCCTTCAACCGATAATGCCCGCATCCATGACACTCGATAAAGCAGCTCTCGAAGGACTCCGTATCGAACGGCGTGATGATGAGCCTGGCGAGCGGCCGCGGTGGGTCGTGCCGGTCGTCATCGTGGTATTGCTCGCGGCGGCGGCTGGCGTCTGGGCGTTCACGGGCGGGCGGGGCAAGGAAGTCCGTGTCGCACCCGCCGTCGCCGCGGCCACAGGCACCGCGCGCGGCGCCGTACTCAATGCCAGCGGCTACGTCACGGCGCGCCGTCAGGCCACCGTCTCCTCCAAGGTCACGGGCAAGATCGCCGAGGTTTACATCGAAGAAGGCATGACGGTGAAGGCGGGACAGGAACTGGCGCGGCTCGACGAAGCCTACGCCGCCAAGTCGCTCAACCTCTCCGAGGCCGAAGCCGCCGCGTCGGCGAGCGCGCTCGAGGAGACGCGGGTGCGCATCCGGGAGGCGCAGCTCGACTACGACCGCGCCAGCCGGCTGGCCTCGCAGCAGATCTCCAGCCGCGCCGACCTCGATCGCGCGCAGGCCCAGGTGGACGCGCTCCGGGCACGGCTCGCGTCGCAGCAGGACTCGCTCAACGTGGCCCGCAGCCAGGTGCAGATCCAGCGGCAGAACGTGGAGGACACGATCATCCGCGCGCCTTTCAACGGCATCGTCGTCTCCAAAGACGCGCAGCCGGGCGAGATGATCTCCCCCGTCTCGGCCGGCGGCGGCTTCACCCGCACCGGCATCTGCACGATCGTCGACATGGAATCGCTGGAAATCGAAGTCGACGTCAGCGAGGCCTACATCAACCGCGTCCACCAGGGGCAGCCGGTCGAAGCGGTCCTCGACGCCTATCCGGAATGGAAGATCCCGGCCCACGTCATCACGGCCGTGCCGACCGCCGACCGCCAGAAGGCCACGGTGAAAGTGCGCATTGCCTTCGATCAGAAGGACGTCCGCATCCTCCCGGACATGGGGGTGAAGGTGACGTTCATCAGCACCGAGCCGGTCTCGCAGGCGAGCGCCGCGGTCGAGGTGCCGAAGACGGCCATCCGCCGCGAGGGGGAGATCGACATCGTCTTCGTCGTGAAGAACGGCCGGGCCGAGCGCCGGGCCGTCAAAGTGGCGTCGACGAGCGGGGACACAGCAAAGGTTTCGACCGGCATCAGCGGCGGCGAGAGCGTCGTCATCGACGGAGCGCCGGATCTCAAAGATGGTGATGCAGTGAAGGTCAAAGAGGAGAAGGGTCAATGAGTCAATCACTGGTGACGTTGCGCGGCGTCGAGAAAACGTTCAGCCGCGGGAGTGAGGAAGTCCGGGTGCTGCACGGACTGGACGTCGAAATCGCGGCCGGCGAATTCCTGGCGCTGATGGGGCCCTCCGGCTCGGGCAAGTCGACGCTGCTCAACCTCCTGGCCGGTCTCGACCGCCCCACGCGCGGCACGATCGAAGTGGCCGGCAAGCACATCGAACAGCTCTCACGGAAGCAGCTCGCCAACTGGCGCTCCCGCCACGTCGGCTTCGTCTTCCAGTTCTACAACCTGCTGCCGGTGCTCTCGGCCGAGCGCAACGTCGAGCTGCCGCTGCTGCTGACGTCACTCTCCTCCGCGGAACGCAAGCGCCACGTGGAGACGGCGCTGCGCATCGTCGGCCTCGAGCACCGCGCCAAGCACACGCCCCGCACGCTCTCCGGCGGCGAACAGCAGCGCGTCGGCATCGCCCGCGCCATCGTCACCGACCCCACGCTCATCCTCGCGGACGAGCCGACGGGAGACCTCGATCGCAAGACCGGCGACGGCATCCTCGATCTTCTGCAGGCGCTCAACCGCGAGCATGGCAAGACGATCGTCATGGTCACGCACGATCCCCACGCCGCCGAGCGGGCCTCGCGCCGGCTGCACATGGTGGACGGGCAGCTTTCGAACGAGATGGCCGCATGAAATTCCTCGGTCTCGTCCTCTCGAACTTCAGGCGCCACAAGCTGCGCACCTTCCTGACGATCAGCGCCATCCTCGTGGCGTTCATCCTCTTCGGCTTCCTGGCGGCGGTGCGCAACGCCTTCAGCATGGGCGTGAGCGTGGCGGGCCAGAACCGCCTCATCGTGCGCCACAAGATCTCGCTCATTCAGCCGCTGCCGCAGAGCTACGAAACGCAGATCGAATCGATCGACGGCGTCGCCGACGCCACGCAGGCCTCCTGGTTCGGCGGCATCTACCAGGACAAGCCGAATGCCTTCGCGCAGATCGCCGTCGAGCCGGAGGAGTTCCTCGCCACCTACTCCGAATTCATCGTCTCGCCCGAGACGAAGAAGAAGTGGCTGGAGACGAAGACCGGTGTGCTCGTCGGGAAGAAACTGATGGAGCGGTACCAGTGGAAGGTGGGGCAGCGCATCCCGCTGGAAGCGACGTTCAACCGCCCGAAGTCCGGCAACACCTGGACCTTCGACATCATCGGTAGCTATGAAGGAAAAACCGAGGAAGTCGACACCACCGGCTTCTTCTTCCGCCACGACTACCTCGACCAGAACCGCTTCTTCGGCGACGGCATCACCGGCTGGTACTACATCCGGATTGCCGACCCGTCGCGCGCCGAAGCGATCGTGAAAGCGATCGACGAGAAGTTCGCCAACTCCCCCGCCGAGACGAAGACGGAGACGGAGAAGGCGTTCATCAAAGGCTTCGCGGAGCAGATGGGGAACATCGCCGCCATCACCATCGCCATCCTCACGGCTGTCTTCTTCACGATCCTGCTGGTGGCCGGCAACACGATGGCCCAGGCGGTGCGCGAGCGCATCGGCGAGCTGGGCGTGCTGAAGGCGATCGGCTTCACCGACGGCCAGGTCGTGTCGATGGTGCTGCTCGAATCGCTCCTCATCGCCGTCGTCGGCGGTGCGCTCGGCCTCGGCCTCGCGCTGCTGATCATCTCAAAAGGCGATCCGACCGGCGGCGTCATGCCGGTGTTCATCTTCCCGGCGCGCGACCTCATCACCGGCGTAATCCTGGTCGTGCTGCTCGGCATCGTCACCGGCCTGCTGCCGGCGCTGCAGGCGATGCGCCTCAACGCCGTCGAAGCCCTTCGGAGAGAGTAATGAAACTGATCCAACAGATTGCAGCGCTGATCGCCTTCAACTTACGCACGCTGCCGGCGCGTCTCGGCTCGGCCGCCGCGGCGGTCTTCGGGATCGCCGGCGTCGTGGCCGTGCTGGTCGGCATCCTCTCGATCAGCGAAGGCTTCTCGAAAGTGATGACGGTGGCCGGCTCGCCCGATACCGCGATGGTCCTGCGCGGTGGCGCGGACAGCGAGATGACGAGCGTCCTGGTGGCTGAGGACGTGAACGCCATCGCCACGGCCCCCGGGATCGCGCAGGCCGGCGGGCAGCCGCTCGTCTCCGCGGAGCTCTTCGTCGTCGTCGACGTGCCGAAGCGGACGACGAACACGGCCGCGAACGTCCCGATGCGCGGTGTGCGCAAGGAGGCGTTCCTCCTCCGCCCCGAGGTGAAGATCGTCGAGGGGCGGGCCTTCGCGTGGGGGACGAATGAGGTGATCGTTGGACGGGGCGCGCAGCGCTCGTTCGCCGGCACCGAGGTCGGCAAGCAGCTCAAGCTCGGCTCGCTCGTCTGGAACGTCGTCGGCATCTTCGAGGCGAACGGCGCGATCTCGGAATCGGAGATCTGGGCGGACGCGAACGTGCTGGCACCAGCCTACCGCCGCGGCAACACGTTTCAGGTGGCGATGGTGAAGCTCGCCTCTCCCGGCAGCTTCCAGCGCTTCAAGGACGTCCTCACGACCGATCCGCGCGTGAACGTGCGGGTCATGCGGGAGATGGAGTACTTCGCCGCGCAGACGGACCAGTTGCGCCAGCTCATCACCTTCTTCGCCGTGGCCATCTGCAGCCTGATGGGTCTCGGCGCAATCCTCGGCGCGCTCAACACGATGTACACCGCCGTGGCGGCGCGCTCGCGCGAGATCGCCACGCTGGAAGCGATCGGCTTCGGAGGCACGGCCGTGCTGTTCTCGGTCGTGGCTGAGTCGCTGATCCTCGCGTTCATCGGCGGTGCGTTCGGCTCGCTCGGGGCGTACGCCGCCTTCGACGGCTACCGCGCCGCGACCATGAACTTCGCCACGTTCAGCCAGGTGGCGTTTGCGTTCGACGTGACGCCGCGGCTGATGATCTGGGCCGCCGTGTATGCGGCGCTGATCGGGCTGGTGGGCGGGTTCTTCCCCGCGCTGCGCGCGGCAAGAACGCCGGTGTCGATGGCGCTGCGCGACCGGTAGCCGAATCCATCTTGGAGTGCGGTGGCGAACGCCACCGCTCTTTTACACGTGT
>DASWMP010000405.1:0-38381 GCA_036399695.1 Thermoanaerobaculia bacterium
ATATTCGGCGGAATCTGAATGTGGGACAGACACTCCTGTCTGTCCGCGCCCGCAGGCGCCGGTTCATCGACGGCAGAACCAAGGGAGTAGATCGAGGCGCACCGTTTTGAGACACCCTCCGTGCGCCACCGCACTCCGAGATCGCTCCGCGTCACTTGCGAGTCACCGTTCTTCATTCGTGAGTTACCGCGCGTCACTCGCGAGTGACCGTTCTTCATTCGCGAGTTACCGCGTGGCACTCGCGGGTTACGAATGATGGCTCGCTGACGTGCTGCGCGCGTGACGGGACTACCGCGGGTGCTTCGGGGACGTCCGAAAGGGCTTCGGGCGTTACCGGCGGTCACTCCGGGACCAACTTTCTTCATCCCGTCGTTACCGATGATCATCCGCTTGTGATGGTGGCGTTCTAATTTAGAACGCTCGTGTTCTGATTTAGAACACTGGGGTGCTTCGCGAGTGATCATTTTTGCTTCGCGAGTGATCGCCGGTCATCCGCGAGTGATCGCCGGTCATCCGCGAGTGATCATTTGTGCTTCGCGGGTGAAAATTTGTCGTCCGCGGATGATCATTTTTGCTTCGCGAGTGATTTTCGGTAACTCGCGGATGATGGTTGGTTACGCCTGCGCTAGAGAGGGGCCGTCCATAAATTGGACGGATTCGCGATCATCTACGACGGCGCTTGCGGGCGTCCTGGTGGAGGTTCGTGCGGCGCTCCACGAGCGTGAAGAACACGTCCGCGATCAGCGCCAGGCCGGCCGCCGGCAGTGCACCCGCCAGAATCAGCCGCGTATCCACCATGGCCACGCCGCGGAAGATGAACGTGCCCAGCCCGCCGCCCCCTACCGCCGCGGCGATGGTGGCCACGCCGATGCCCGTGACCGTCGCGATGCGGATGCCGGCCACGATGGAGGGCAGGGCCAGCGGCAGTTCCACGTCGCGCAGCAACTGACGGCGCGTGAGCCCCATGGCCAGGCCGGCTTCGCGCACGACCGGGTCGACGCCGCGGATGCCGAGGAACGTGTTGCGGACCACCGGGAGTAGTGAATAGAGGATGAGCGCGACGATGGCCGTGCGCATCCCGATCCCGCCGAGGAAGGGCACCGGGATCAGGAAGCCGAAGAGAGCGAGCGAGGGGATGGTCTGGATCCCGTCGATCAGCTTCAGCAGGAAGCGGGCGACGTGCACGTTGCGCGTGCACCAGATGCCTGCCGGGATGCCGACGATCACCGCCACGCCGACGGCCGCGAGGACGATCAGCACGTGCTCCCAGGTCGTCCGGAGGATCTCGGCGGTCATGCCGTTCCCGCCGGGAGCGTCGCGCTGGCGACGAACTGCTGCACGAGCGGCAGCGGCTCGCGGACGAAGCGGGAGGCCGGCGCGTCGGCGACGATCCGCCCGTCATCGAAGAGGATGACCCGTTGCGCCACCCGCAACGCCTCGGCGAGGTCGTGCGTCACGAAGACCACCGTCACGTTGCGGCGGAACTCCATGAAGACGTCCTGCAGGTCACGGCGGACGATGGGATCGAGCGCGCCGAACGGCTCGTCGCAGAGGAGGATCGACGGCTCGGAGATGATGGCCCGGACGATGCCGACGCGTTGCTGCTCGCCGCCCGAAAGCGATCGCGGGTAGCGCGCCCCGAAGCGTTCGAACGGCAGGCCTACGCGCGCCAGCGTTTCCTCCGCCGACGCGCGGATCTTCCCCTCGGGCCAGCCGAGGAGGCGCGGGACCGTGGCGACGTTGTCGTAGACCGTACGGTGGGGGAAGAGGCCGGTCCCCTGGATGATGTAGCCGGTGCGGCGGCGCAGGGTGATGAGGTTCGTGCGCGCCAGCGGGACGCCGTCGATCAGCACGTCGCCCGCGGACGGGCGGGTCAGGCCGTTGATCAGGCGGAGCGTCGTCGTCTTCCCCGCGCCGCTGCGGCCGATCAGCGCCACGGCTTCGCCGGCGCCGATGGTGAGCGAGAGGTCGTCGAGGATTGCGTCGCCGGCAGGGGAGCTCACGCGCACCCGGACCAGCTCGATCGTCGACGCCATTGGAGACAATTTTAACGGTCCGGGCCGATTTCCGTGACATTCGCGCGCCACGGACCTAAATAACTGGCCGTCCCACCAATTTCAGCTTCCCGCTCGGGCAGTGCCAGCCCGAATCAGAAAGGGGACCGGCGTCCGATGAGCGGCGCCGGTCCCGGCTGCTTGTAGGACAGACACTCCTGTCTGTCCGGACAGGCAGGAGTGCCTGTCCTACATAAACCCGCGACCGCAGCGTTACCATGCGTCGTGCGGCCGCGCGTCACCGTCATCATCCCGACCTACAACTGGAGCTCCGTGCTCCCGTACTCGGTCGGGAGCGTGCTGCGGCAGACGTTCACCGATTTCGAGCTGCTCGTGGTCGGCGACGGCTGTACGGACGATTCGGAGACGGTCGTCAACGGGATGGGCGATCCGCGCGTCCGCTGGATCAACCTGCCGGAGAACACCCGCCACCAGAGCGGCCCGAACAACGAAGGCCTCCGCCAGGCGCAGGGGGAGCTGATCGCCTACCTCGGGCACGACGACCTCTGGCTCCCGCATCACCTCGAGGTACTGGCCGCGGCGCTCGACCGCACCGGCAGCGACCTGGCGTACGGTCTTGGGGTGAACGTCGTCGACGACTTCGTCTGGCCGTCCGTCCCTCGCCCGGCGGCGGGGCAGTTCTCGTCGCCCCTCTGCATGATGCACAGGAAGGCGGTCACGGACACGATCGGCGGCTGGCGCCACTACCGCGAGCTGCGCATCGGTCCCGACGCCGAGTTGTGGCAGCGGGCGCAGAAGGCGGGCTGCCGCTTCACGTTCGTCCCGCGGCTCACCGGGATCAAGTTTCCCGCGGCGAACCGCCGGAACGTCTACCTGACGAGACCCAGCCACGAGCAGGCCGCCTGGCTGGCGCGCATCGATGCGGAGCCCGACCTCGAGCCGAAACTCCTCGTGCAGTTCATCGCCGGCGACGCCGTCCCGGCAGGCGTCCCCTATCGCGAGCTGCTGCGGCAGGTCGTCCGCCAGACGCGCGCACGGCTGCGCATGCGGTTCACGCTGGCACCACCAAAGTTCAAAGACATCGACGCGGTCCGCCGTTACAAGGGACTGTAGGAGACGGCTCACTATGCTGAAGGGCGCACAAAAAGACGGGCAGATCGTGACGAACGAGTGGCAGAAGGTCCACAAGACGATCGACGGTGTGGTCGTCCGGGAGGTGCTGCACGTCCCCCGCGATCACGGTGTGATTACCGAGATGTACCGCTCGGACTGGGACCCGACGGGGCTGCCGGTCGTGCACATCTATCAGTCGCGCCTCTTCCCCGCCGCCCTCGGCGCCTGGAGCTGCCACATGAAGTCGATCGACCGTCTCTTCGTGAACCAGGGGCACCTCAAAGTCGTCCTCTACGACGGCCGCGAAGAGAGCCCGACGCACGGCCTGGTGATGGAGCTCCACGTCGGCGACGCCCGCCCCGCCTTCCTGGTCCTTCCTCCCGGCATCTGGCACGGCATCCAGAACCTCGGCGGCACCGACGCTCTGATGCTCAACTACCCGACGCACGCCTACGACTACGCCGACCCCGACCACTGGCGCCTCCCCTGGGACTCGCCGGAGATTCCGTATTCGTGGACGCTGCGGGAGTCGTCGAGGTTGAGGAGCACGTAGAGGCGCGCTTACGCGCGCCGTTGTTGGTTGTTGGTTTTTGGTGCTCCGCTGCACCGGGCTCTCCGGACTACGCCAACCCAAAACCAACAACCAACAACCAACAACCAAAACCAAAACCGCCCGCGCTGCTCCGCTGGAACCTAGAATCGCTTTTGCAAGGGAAGTCATCCGTATGACCACCACGACCACCACAACCACCACCCTCCCCAACCACCACCGCCTGCGGCGGACGGAGCGCATTCCGGTGGCTGTGCTCGGCGCGACCGGGTCGGTTGGGCAGCGCTTCGTGCAACTGCTCGAGCACCATCCCTGGTTCCGGCTGGCCGAGGTGGTGGCGTCGGAGCGGAGCGCGGGGAAGGCTTACGGCGACGCGGCGGAGTGGCGGCTCGAGTCGCTGTTGCCGGCATCGGCGGCGGGGCTCACGGTCAAGCTGCTCGGCGAGGAGCTCGAATCGCGGCTCGTCTTCTCCGGCCTTGATTCATCGGTCGCCGGCGAAGCGGAGGACGACTACGCCAACCGTGGTGCCGTCGTGGTGTCGAACGCGCGCAACCACCGCATGGGCGCGGACGTGCCGCTGCTCATCCCGGAGCTGAACGCCGATCACCTCGACGCCATCGAGCTGCAGCAGAAACGGCGCGGATCGAAGGGGTACATCGTCACGAATCCGAACTGCTCGACGGTCGGGCTGGCCATGGCCATCGCGCCGCTGCACCGGGCGTGGGGCGTCGAGCAACTGCACGTCTCTACGATGCAGGCCATCTCCGGCGCCGGCTTCGCGGGCGTCGCCTCGTACGCCATCCTCGACAACGTCATCCCCTACATTTCTGGGGAAGAAGAGAAGATCGAGACCGAGCCCCGCAAGATTCTCGGTAAGTGGGAAGGCGGCAGGTTCGTCGATGCGCCGTTCCGCATCTCCGCGCAGACGAACCGCGTGGCCACCATCGACGGCCACCTCATGACGATCTCCCTGCGCCTCGCCTCCCGCGACTTCACCGTCGAAGCGGCCCGCGAAGCCATCAACGCCTTCACCGGCGAGCCCCAGCGCCTCGGTCTCCCGTCCGCCCCGAAGCACCCCATCCAGTACGTCGATGGCAGCGACCGCCCCCAGCCCCGCCTCGACCGCGACCGCGACGGCGGCATGACCGTCACCGTAGGCCGCCTCCGCCCCTGCAACCT
This sequence comes from Thermoanaerobaculia bacterium, assembly GCA_036399695.1. Lineage (GTDB taxonomy): Bacteria > Acidobacteriota > Thermoanaerobaculia > Gp7-AA8 > Gp7-AA8 > DASVEE01. The sequence goes on from DASWMP010000405.1 coordinate 4,858, forward strand.
CCTCGACCTCCGCCTGGTCGCCCTCGTCCACAACACCATCCGCGGCGCCGCCGGAGCGGCGTTGTTGAATGCGGAGCTGCTCGAGGCGAGGGGGGTGTTGTGAGCGTGAGCGCGAGCGCTGCGCGCGTTATCGGTTTTTGGTTTTTGGTTTTTGGTTTTTGGTTTTCCACCAACAGCCAACAACCAACAACCAACAACCGGCCGGGAGGCCGGCATTGATCATCATCAAATTCGGCGGCACCTCCGTCGGCGATGCCATGCGCGTCTCGAACGCCATCGACATCGTGGCGCAGCGGCGGGAGCGGAAGCCGATCGTGGTGGTTTCGGCGCTGGCGGGGGTGACGAACCAGCTCGTGGCGGCCACCGAGGCGGCGCGGGCGAAGGATGGGGAGCAGGTCGAGCAGATCATTGCCGCGGTGCGGCAGCGGCATGAAGACGTGGCCCTGCAACTCGTGCAGCAGAAGTTCGATTTCTACGAGGCTTTCATCAAGCAGCTCGACAAACAGATCGAGCAGATCCGCACCATCCTCCGCGGCATCGCTCTCCTCGGCGAAATCACGCTGCGGGCGAAAGACAAGGTCGTGGCCATCGGCGAGAAGCTCTCGTCCGTGCTCTTCACCTACTCGATGATGATGCGCGGACTGCCGGGGGAGCATGTCGACTCCGAGACCGTCGTCATCACCGACGCCCGTTTCTGCGAAGCGTCGCCGCTCATGGACAAGACGCGCGAGAAAGCGGGGAGCGTGCTGCTGCCGCTGCTCGAGCGCAACCTCATCCCAGTGATGGGGGGCTTCATCGGCAGCACTGAAGACGGCGCCACGACCACGCTCGGCCGCGGCGGCTCCGACTACTCCGCGGCCATCGTCGGCGCGGCCGTCGGCGCGGACGAGATCCAGATCTGGACGGACGTCGACGGCATGATGACGTGCGATCCTCGGCTCATCCCCACCGCGCGCGTCATCGACCGCATCTCCTACGTCGAGGCGGCGGAGCTGGCGTGGTTCGGCGCGAAGGTGCTGCATCCGAAGACCATCGCCCCCGCCGTCGAGCAGGGGATTCCGGTGCGCGTCCTCAACACGCACAACGTCGCCTCGCCGGGGACGCTGGTCAGCGAAGAAGACCCCGGCCACGACCACGGCCCGCGCGCCATCGCCCTCAAGAAAAGCATCACGGTCGTGCACATGACGTCGAGCAGGATGCTCGGCGCGTCCGGCTTCCTCGCACAGCTCTTCGCGATCTTCGCGCAGCTCGAGGTGCCGGTCGATCTCATCACGACCTCGGAAGTGTCGGTATCGGTAACGATCGACGAGATGCACCCGCGCCTCGTCGAGAAACTGCAGGAAGTGGCGGAGGTAGAGGTGCTCGATGGACACAGCATCATCGCCGTCGTCGGCCGGAATCTGATGAAGGATTCGACCGTCGGCGCGCGCATTTTCGAAGCCGTGAAGGGCATCCCGATGTCGATGTTCGCCCTCGGCACTTCGGGCCTCAATCTCAGCATCGTCGTGCAGGACGCGGAGGCCGATCGCGCCGTCCGCTCAGTCCACGCGGCCCTCTTCGAAGTGCCGGTAGGTGCGCGATGAAGCAACGAGAGTATCGGCGATTCCGCACGCCGGAGGCGCCTTGCATACCGACCCCGGCAGGGGTCGCGTCCGCGCTCCCGCAACGGCACCCCGCCGGGGTGCAAATCTTCTTTCGCAACCGAAACCGGTGGCGGCGTGCCTTCGGCACTTGCCACCGGCTAATCTACGACACGCCTCCGGCGTGCAACCCTCATTCGCCTTCGGTAGGTGCGCGATGAAGATCGCTCTGCACGGCTACGGCAAGATGGGGCACGCGGTGGAGAAAGTCGCGCTCGAACGCGGCCATCAGATCATCGACGTCACCGAAGCCGAGGTGATGATCGATTTCTCGCATGCGGACGCGCTCAACGACACGCTCGATCTCGCCTGCGGCCACGGCCTTGATCTCGTGATCGGCACCACCGGCTGGAACGCGCGCCTCGGCGAAGTGCGCGGACGCGTCGAGCGTGCGAACATCGGCTGCGTCTACGCCTCCAACTTCTCGCCCGGTGCCAACATCATGTTCGCGCTGGCGCGCCGCGCGGGCGAGCTCTTCTCCCGCTTCCCGCAGTACCAGGCCGGCATCGAAGAGCGCCATCACGCGCAGAAGCAGGATGCGCCGAGCGGCACCGCGATCAAGATCGCCAGCGACGTTCGCGAGGGCAGCCTCGGCGGCCTGGAGCCGTCGATCGTCGCCTCCCGCGTCGGCGCGGAGTTCGGTCTGCACACGCTCTTCTTCGACTCGCCGGACGACCTCGTCGAGATCTCGCACCACGCCCGAGGACGGGACGGGTTCGCCCGCGGCGCGGTTCTTGCCGCGGAAATGCTGCGAGGCCGCAAAGGGCTGATTCGATTCGACGAGCTGGTGATGGCATGACGCAGTTCAAAGGTGTGGGCACGGCCCTCATCACGCCGTTCCGCGGCGATGGGAGCCTCGACGAAGCAGGGCTGACGAAGTTCGTGCAGTGGCAGGCCGATGAAGGCATCAACTTCGTCGTCCCCTGCGGCACGACCGGCGAGAACCCGGCGCTGACAGCGGACGAGCATGCACGCGTGGTCGAGCTGACGGTGAGGGCGGCCAATGGCCGGATCCCGGTGCTCGCCGGCGCCGGCAGCAACAACACGACGCGCGCCGTGGAGCTCGCGCTTCAGGCGGTGGACCTCGGCGCCGACGGCATCCTCACGATCACCCCGTACTACAACAAGCCGACGCCCGACGGTCTCCGCCGCCACTTCGGCGCGCAGGCCGAAGCGCTGGAGCGCAAGCGCCCCGGCTTCCCGATGATCATGTACAACGTGCCCGGCCGCACGGGGCTGAACATGACGGCCGAGACGACGCTGCGCCTGGCACGCGAGATCCCGAACATCATCGGCGTGAAGGAAGCGTCGGCGAACATGGAGCAGATCCTCTCGATCCTCCGCGACCGCCAGCCCGGCTTCCTCGTCCTCAGCGGCGACGACGCCTGGACCCTCCCGCTCATGGCCGTCGGCGCCGAGGGCGTCATCTCCGTGGCCAGCAACGAGGTCCCGCGCCTCATGCGCCAGCTCGTCGACACCCGCGACCCCGCCCTGCATCACCGCCTGCTCCCGCTCCTCACCGGCAACTTCATCGAATCCAACCCAGGCCCCGCCAAAGCCGCCCTGCAGATGATGGGCATCATCGAAAATGATACGTTGCGCCCCCCGCTGGCCCCGATGAGCGAAGCCAGTCGCACGAGGATGCGGGAGATTTTGAAGGAGTGTCAGTTGGTGTGAGGCGTGGCCGGTGGTCGGTTCCGGGTGGTTGTTGGTTGTTGGTTGTTGGTTTTTGGCTTTTGGTAACCCCAACCGAAAACCAAAAACCAAAAACCAAAAACCCAAGCACCGACACTCGTGCCACCGCCCCAACCGGCCACTGACCACTAACGACGGACCACATGCTCACCATCGAAGAACGCGTCAAAGCTCTCACCAACGCTGACCGCCTCGAAGCGGTCAAGACGATCGGGCTCTTTCTCACGGAGCTGGAGAAGGGGACGATCCGCTCCGCCGTGCGGGACGAGGACGGCGTCTGGAAGGCGCAGACGTGGGTGAAGGAAGGGGTGCTGGCGGCGTTCCGCTTCGGCATCCTGGCGGAGTTCGCGTCGGGGTCGCTGTCGTTCATCGACAAGGACACGATTCCGGCGCGGCGCTTCAAGGTCGCGGACGGCGTGCGCATCGTGCCCGGCGGGTCGTCGATCCGGCGCGGCGCGTTCATCGCCAAGGGCGTGGTCATGATGCCGCCCGCGTTCGTGAACGTCGGCGCTTACGTGGATGAAGAGACGATGATCGATTCGCACGCGCTCGTCGGGTCGTGTGCCCAGATCGGCAAGCGCGTGCATCTTTCCGCCGCAGCGCAGATCGGTGGCGTGCTCGAGCCGATCGGGAACCTGCCGGTCGTCATCGAGGACGATGTGGTGGTCGGCGGCAACGCCGGGATTTACGAGGGGACGATCGTCCGTACGCGGGCCGTCATCGGCGCCGGAGTGGTCATCACCGGCTCGACGCCGGTGTACGACATCGTGCGCGGGCAGATCTATCGCCGCACGGCGGAGCGTCCGCTGGAGATTCCGTACGGCGCCGTCGTGGTGCCGGGCTCACGGCCGATGAAGGGCACGTTCGCGGAGCAGCACGGGCTGTCGATTGCCACTCCGATGATCGTGAAGTACCGGGATGAGAAGACCGACTCCTCCACCGCTCTGGAAGACGCCCTGCGGTGATTAGCGGGAAACTGGCTTCACCATGAAAGCCAACCGGCTCAACGGCATCTCCCTCTCGCTGATCCGCCAGATCAACGCGCTGGCTACGCCGCTCTCCACGAACCTCGGGATCGGGGAGCCGAACCTCGAGCCGGATGACGAGTTTCGGGAGATGGCGCGCCGTGCTGCCACGACCTCCTGGCACTACTCCCCCAACCCCGGCACGCTCTCGCTGCGCACCCGCCTGGCCTCGCCGCACGACCTCGACCCCAGGACCGACGTCTGCATCACCGCCGGGACGCAGGAGGGGCTGTTCTCCCTCTTCACCGCCTACGTCAATCCGGGCGACGAGGTCCTCGTGCCCGATCCCGGTTTCCTCGCCTACGCCACGCTGGCCCGCCTCCACGGCGCCGAGCCTGTCCCGTACCCGCTCGAGGCGCCCGACTGGCGCATCGACGTCGATGCCCTGCGCAAGCTCGTCACACCGAAGACGAAGCTCATCATCGTCAACACGCCGTCCAACCCGCTCGGCGCCGTCGTCGATGAATCCACCCTCACAGCCATCGCTAACCTCGGCCCGATCGTCGTCAGCGACGAGGTTTACCGCGAGCTCTGGTACGACGCCCGGCCGCCGTCGATGCTCGGCCTCGGCGAGAACGTCCTCGTCGTCGGCGGCATGTCCAAGAGCCACGGCATGACCGGCCTGCGCCTCGGCTGGGTGCTCGGCAGCGCCGAGCTCATGGCGCCGATCGTCACGGCCCACCAGTACGTCGCCACCTGCGCCTCCGTTTTCTCCCAGGCTCTCGCCGAAGCGATCCTCGGCAACCGCGCCTGGAACGAGCAGTGGCTCGCCGACGCCCGGGCCCAGTTCCGCGGCCAGCGGGAGGAAGCGCTCCACTCGATCGACCGCGAGCTGGAGGTCGAGCTCGAACCGCCCGCCGGCGCCTTCTACGCCTTCGTCCCCGTTCCCTCGTGTGACACCGAGACCTTCGCGAAGACGCTCGCCACCGAGGCGGCCGTGCTCGTGATTCCGGGTGTGGCGTTCGGGATGAGAGGGGAAGGCTTCATCCGCATCTCCTACGCCGCCTCCATCGAACAGATCGGCACCGGAATCGAACGCATCGGGAGATACCTTAGGATGATGGAGGGGTCAGGGCCTGGGGCCCGAGGCTCGGGGGAGACGACATGAGACGACTGCTGATGGCGGTGGCGTTCGCGGTGCTGGCGTGTGGGGATCCGCATGCGGTGGAAGCGCAGGCGCCGACGGCGGCCAATCCTTCGCGGATTCCGATCCCCGGCCGCTCGCCCATCGAGCTCCGCGAGCCCGACTACTCGCAGTGGGACCGCATCCTCACGACGTACTACGATCCGGCGCGCGGCTTCGACTACGCCGCGCTGAAGGCTAAAGACGCGGCGGCGTTGCAGCGGCTGCGGACGCAGCTCGGCAACGTGAAGGTCGGCGGGCTGAATCGCAACCAGCAGCTCGCCTACTGGATCAACGTCTACAACATCAACACCGTCGCCACGATCGTCGAGCACTACCCGGTCCATTCCATCCGCGACATCAGCACCGACCCGATCGTCCGCTTGAACGTCTTCAAGAAAGACCGCGTGCCTGTCGGCCGTTCGCTCATCTCGCTCGACGCGGTGGAGAACGAGAAGATCCGCCCGGCGTTCCGCGACCCCCGCATCCACTTCGCCATCAACTGCGCGGCGAAGAGCTGCCCGGCGATCCGCCCGGAGGCGTACGTCGGGTCGCGTTTGAACGCGCAGCTCGACGATCAGACCCGGCGCTTCCTCAACGGCCCGCTCGGCGCCCGCTTCAAACGCGACGGCGACGAGCTCGAGATCCACGTCACGAAGATCATGGACTGGTTCGGCGAGGACTTCGACAAGTGGGGCGGCGGCCGCAAGGCCTTCATCCGCAAATACGTCCCCGCCGACAAGCAGCGTCTCATCGATCAGGCCAGGGACGTCGACTTCGAATACGACGACTACGACTGGTCCCTCAACGATTGGAAGAGGTGATGTGTCCCACATCAGCACGAAAAACGCCTCTTCTCCAACCTGTCCTGAAATTTGCAACGTAAACCCTGCCGCAAGCTTCAGTACCCAGTAACATTCGAGCGATGGTAGCGAAAGCAGAAAAAGACGAACACCGTGAGCGGATGCCTGCTCCTCCGAAGAAGGACTCGCTTGCGGCGTCCGAGGTATCGCTGTATCGGAACGTGCTCAAGATCAAACAGGAGCACAGTCTCGAGGACCTCGGGATCTCGTTTTACGACGCCGAGACCACCATCCAGTGGTCGTACAACGCCGATCACTACTTCCACGCCGCCTCCACGATGAAGCTCGCCGTGCTCCTCGGCGTGCTGCGGCAGGTCGAGCGGGGAGAGCTGACGCTCGAAGCGCCGGTCCACATCCGCAACCGCTTCACCAGCATCGTCAACCAGGAGCCGTTCATGCTCGATCTCGGCCGCGACGCCGATCCCGACGTGTACGGCCATCTCGGCAAGACCCTCTCGGTGCGCGAGCTCGCCTACTGGATGATCACCAAGTCCAGCAACCTGGCGACGAACCTCCTGGTCGACGTCATCGGCATCCCCACCATCCAGCACGCCCTCGACGAGCTGGAGATCGACGGCGTCAAGGTGCTGCGCGGCGTCGAGGACTCGGCGGCGTTCGACGCGGGCCTCAACAACGAGGTCACGGCCAACGGCCTGCTCAAGATGCTCCGCCTCATGGCCGACGGCAAGGCCTACTCGCCCGGCGCGTCCGACGAAATGCTCAAGATCATGCTCGATCAGCAGTACCGTAGCGGTATCCCCGCCGGCCTGCCGAAAGCCGCGCGCGTCGCGCACAAGACGGGGAACATCTCCACCGTCCACCACGACGCCGGCATCGTCTACCTGGAAGGAAGGAAGCCGTACGTGCTTGTGATTCTGACCCAGTTCACGCCCGACAAGGGACGCGGTACCGCCGTCGCCGACGTCTCGCGCGACATCTACAACACCCTCGCCGGAAGTGTGTATGAGTGAGGTCGTGGCCGGCCTGAAAGTCGTCGACGCCTTCGACCTGGATGATGAGCTCCGCGGGATCCTCAAGCCGGGCGAGATGGTCCGCGACGCCCAGGGCCGGCGCCACCGCCTGCCGCGCTATTTCTATGAGATCCCGTCGCACGACGTATCGATGAAGACGCGCCTGACGCCGCACTTCGGGCTCAACGAGTTCGTCCTGACGGACCTCAAGGAAGCGGGACGCCTGCAGGAGTTTCCCCGCTACGTCCCCTGCGCCGTGCGGGTGCTGGCCTTCTACCTCGAGCAGTTCCGCCACGCTGCCGGCGCCTCGGTGCACATTGCCGTCAACGGCGCTTACCGGTCGCCGTCGCACAAGCTGTCCCAGAACGCCACGCCGCACATGTGGGGCACGGCCGCCGACGTCTACCGCATCGGCTCGACGATCCTCAAGACGAAGGACGCGATCGAAAAGTACAACGACGTCGCCGAGAACCTGAGCGAGGACGTCCACGTGCTCCCGTACGGCCACATCACCGGCAAGAGCGCCGACGACCACGTCCACATCGACCTCGGCTACATCACCCTCGTCCCGCGCGAGATCAGCGAAGACCGGATGGAACAGCCGCAGGAGAACCGCCCGCGCTTCGCCTTCGAGGAGCGCCGCCGCAACGACCGCCGCGCGCCGGCCATGGCTGGGGAAGAAGACCAGTAGCAGCGTTACGCGTGACAGACAGGATTGTCTGTCCTCCACAAAAGCAAAGATGTGAGTGGAGGACGGACAATCCTGTCCGTCACGCGGTGCGGTGTTTAGTGGAGGACGGACAATCCTGTCTGTCACGCGGTGCGGTGTTTAGTGGAGGACGGACAATCCTGTCCGTCACGCGGTACGGTGTTTAGTGGAGGACGGACAATCCTGTCCGTCACGCGGTGCGGTGTTTAGTGGAGGACGGACAATCCTGTCCGTCACGCGAAACCGTCGCGCCAAGCCTCGGTAAAAACTACCGCGCAGCCTGCTACTTCGCGTCCAGCTCCGCCGTTTCCGCGGCGGCGGCGCGGGTGTTTTCCACCCTGAGGCGCAGCTCCTCGATCTTGTTGAGCAGGTCGGACGTCCGTCCCTGAGAGGTCGACGTCTCGTCCATCTGCGTCTCCAGATCCTTCCGCTGGCGGCGAAGTGTCTCGGCGATGGAATTGAACTCAGCCATTGTTGAGTGGGCTTTACCTGAAGCAATTCAATTGCCAGAAAAACGTGCGGTACGTCGTCAAAGGGAGCACGGCCATACGTCGGCCTGCCATTTGCTTTGGGGAAAGGCAGTCCGCATGCCTTCTGTAAAGTCTAAAGACGAGCTCGACCACGAAGCACTCCGCGCCCGCCGCAACTGGCTGGACCATCCAGTCATCGGTATGGAATCGGAGTTCAACGTCTGGCTCGATGAAGTCGAGATCAATCCTGAGCCGTACTGGAAACATCCGAGCGCCTTCATCGACCAGCCCCTCCTCCCGCGCGAGAAAACGTCCCTGCAGTTGCCGACCGGCGGCGCGGTCTACTTCGACCGCGGCGTGATCGAGGTCGTGACGCCGGTGATCGAGCTCGCGCCCCACTGCACCGCCCGCATGGTCCGCAACCTCTGGGAGCAGATCGGGTACGTCCGCGATCAGCTCACGAAGTGGGAGAAGAAGAACGGCCACACGGTGCGCCTCAAGGCGTACAGCAGCCATTACAACGTCTCCTACGAGATCCCGAAGTCGAAGCAGACCAAGCGACGCAACATCCAGAAGCTGGCGCTGCTGCTCGCCTACATCCTGCCGGTGCCGGTGATGCTCGTCGGTGGGAACCGCCGCTCGACCGGCGTCGGCGTCCGCCCTCGAGGCAACCGCATCGAGATCACGGTCGACTTCACGCCCGATCCGGGCCTGATGGTGGCGACGGCGACGCTGATCGTCGGCATCGTCCGCTCGACCATGAAGTGGAAGTCGTACGAGCTCTCGGAGCTGGAGAAGCGCCCCATCCCCGTCATCGCCGGTGTCATCCCGGGCAAGCACACGACCCGCAAGGGCTGGCTGACGAAGGACTTCCATTACCCGCAGAGCCCCTACACGGCCGACGTCAACGAGCCGCTCTGGACGACGCAGTTCGGCGACAAGAAGTCGCTGCGCGAGATCTCCAAGGAAGTGGCCTGGTATTACCGGAAGCCGATCCGCGAGTTCTCCGATCCCTTCAGCTTCCGGCTGCTGTTCGCCATCCTCGACGGCCGCGCGCCGTCGATGCTGGAGCTGGTCGATCGTCCGAGCGCCTATGAAGACGTCGGCCGCCTCTGCAAGTGGGGCATGGTCATCCACGAGCTGAAGAACTACGAGTCGGAGATGCGCCTCCTGGAACCGCGCCGCACGTCGTGGAACGACGTCTCCATCGACCAGTTCGTGCTGGCCCGCCAGAAAGCACGGCAGGAGCAGGAGCGGGAGATGGACAACGTCGCCTCCCCGCAGGAGCAGGGGCTGCGCAGCGCCCTCGACGCCAAGGCCCGCAACGTCTCGCTCCTCGACGAGCCGGCGCCGCGTAACCTTCGCGGCAAGCGGAGGAAAGCCATCCTCTCCCGCCGCCGCACCGACACGCCCGGCAAGCTGATGCCCCCGCGTCCGACCGAATACGTCGACCGCCGCGGCGTCTCCCTCGTCGACGACAACGGCCAGACCGCCAAAGAACGCCGCCGCCGCAACGAGCGCCGCCGCCAGAACTACGTCATCCCCTTCCCCGACCGCCGCCTCACGCGCTCCGCCTACGAGCAGGTCTTCCTCAAGCTCGTCTCGGGGGGCCGCCTCAAAGTCGGCAAGGACCTCTACACCCCCATCGGCATGAAGGGCTGGTACCACGCCGTCTTCCGCCGCGAGTCCGACGGCACCGAGCGCCTGCTGTCCATCGACCAGTTGCTCAAGAAGATGAACGACTGGATCGAAGGACGCTAACGAGGGTCGTGACGCACGGATCAACCGCGCCGATCTACAAATCAGGGTAGCGTGATCTCTTCATCCGACGCGGACGATGGTCCTCAGCGTTCAGGACGTCGAGACACGCGCGGAAGGGGAGGCGCGCTTCGAGACGGCGGCGACGAGCGCACAGACGGGCAGCCCGATAGCCAGAGCGAGGCCAAGCGCACCGGCGTTCTCCCACCACGGTGCCGCCAGAGCACCTGGAGCGGCCACCCTGACGACGTAGAGGAAGACGGTCGAGGTCGCAATCGCGAACGCGGCGAACGCCCAGCTCAAGCGGCGGAGGAACGACGAGGCACGCGTTCCGCGGAGATACACCACCGCCACGACAAACATGACCGCGTACGCAACGAAGATTGCAGGTCCGCGGGTAGTTGCCCTCACGATTCCGATCAGCGCCGCACCACCGGCTGCTCCGAGGCCCGCCGCGAATCCGAGGTCTCTGCTATTCATCCGTCACCTTCATTCGTTGCAGACGCCGGTGCAGTCGTACCGCCAGAAGAATCCACAATCGCTCTGGACGAAGTAACAGATGCCTCCTCCGCAAGTTCCGGAGACGCACCAATCCGAAGCTTGCGAGCAGCTGCAGTTTGGTACCGTCGACCGCGCCTCGACGCTCATCCTGCCCACCTTCGTAGTTCCAGGAACGACGTCCTCGTAGGCCGCGGGGCCGAGCCGGGCGAAGAACTCTGCTGCAAGAGCTCGCGGGAAGGCGAGGCGAACCTGCTCCTCGAGTTGTACGAAGCCGCGCTGCAGCTCACCGTCGATCGCGTTGGAAAAGGCTGTCTCGGAGAGCAGCAGCGCCGCTGCCGTAATGAGATCGCGCTGTCGCTGGTCGAGCTCGACGTGTTGCGCGGCGAATCGCCGGAGTTGCAGGCGCCAGAGAGCGGCCTTCATTTCCGGCGCCAGATTCCGGTAGACCGCCTTACGCGCACTGACGTCGTGCGCGGAAACAACGCTGTAAATGGCTTCAGCGTCAGTATCTGCAGGAGTCAGAGAACCGCCAAACGCATCGTGGGGCAGAGAAATCGATAAAACCGCGGCCACAATCACCAGCGCCTTACAGTAACGCATTAGTTCCTGCTTTCCGTACGCCAAATCGTACCATCGCCGATGGCTCGCGTACAGCGGTGCAGACACCATCGGGGGGCGCAGATCTCCGAGATCTGCTGGCCGTCTCTCCGAGATCAGTGCCCCTTACCGCGACCAGGGCACATCGGCCACGCCGGCCCGCCCGTTCGCGAACCGGGCGGCCACGAAGAGCCAGTCGGACAGGCGGTTCAGGTAGGCCACCGACGACTCCGTCGCCGGGGACTCGTCGTGCAGCCCCACGACCAGCCGCTCGGCGCGGCGGCAGACGGTACGGGCCACGTGCAGGTGGGCCGCGGGGAGGGTTCCCCCGGGGAGGATGAACGTGCGCAGGGGCTCGAGCTCGGATTCCATCGTGTCGATGGAGTGCTCCAGCTCTTCGATGCGCGCCAGCTCGACGCCGGGGAAGCGGCTCAGGCCGGGGGAGGCGAGGTGGGCGCCGATCTCGAAGAGGTCTGTCTGGGCCTGGTGGAGCAGGGGGTCGACGGGGGAGTCGGGCCAGGCGGCGCGGACGACGCCGAGGAAGGAGTTGAGCTCGTCGATCGTGCCGTAGGCTTCGATGCGCGGGTCGTTCTTCGGGACACGGGTGCCGCCGAAGAGACCTGTTTCTCCCTTGTCGCCGGTGCGGGTGTAGATCTTCAAGGGCCTGGGCTTACGCTTCGGTTTCGAGTTCGCGGATCCGTTCCTTCACGACCATCTCGGCGAGATCGGGGATGACTTCCCAGGCGATGTCGCGGACGGCCTTGTCGGAGAGGAGTTGGACGACGCGGAGGGCGATGCGCTCGATCTGTTCCTCTGAAAGCTCGCCTGGCGACGAGGACAGCTCGCCTGGCGACGAGGAGACCTCGCTCGAAGCCGGCGCGGAGGCAGCCGGCGTGTAGAACGACGCCGCAGCCGCGGCGGCCGGCTCTTCGGCTTCCGGTTCCGGCTCGTACGAGGGGACATTCGGCTCCGGCTCCGGCGCGCTCACCGCCGCCGGCGACCAGACAGGCTCGGACGGCTGACCCAGCGGCGCTTCCTCGGCGGCGTCGAACGACGACGACGGCGGTTCCGCTTCCGCGGAGGGCATGGAGAAGGGCGTTTCCTCGGCGTGCAGCGAGTCGGAGAACGGCGAGGCCGGGACGGTCGTGAAGCTTTCGTTGGACGACGGGACTTCGATGGAGCTCGTGTCGGCGGTCGGCGACCAGGAAGGAGCGGAGGTCAGCGGTTCGGGCTCCGGCTCGCCCCACGGCGCGGCCGGGGCGGGCTCGTCCCAGGCGGCCGTTTCCTGCGGCTCCGGCTGCGGCGACTCCGGCTCTCCCCAGGCGGGGGCGTCGGGCTGCGGCGCCGGCTCGTCGTTCCACGAAGACGTGGTGGCCGGCTCTTCGGGCATGGCCCAGGCCGGAGTGGAGGCGGATGGTTCGTCCCAGGCGGACGCCGCAGCGGGGGCCGGGGCGTCCCACGGATTCTCCGGAGAGGGGGCGTTGTCCGCTGTCTGTTGTCCGTTGTCCGCGGCGTCGAAATCGGCCGAGGCGTTGAAATCGGGCGTCGAAGCACCGAAGTCAGCGCTCGAGGTGCCGAAACCGGAGCCGGAGCTGGTGTAGTCGGGCTGGGCGGAGGAGGCCTGCTGCAGCTCCTCGAAGCTCATGCGGGGGAAAGCCTGAGTCTCGCCGCCGGCGAAGGCGGAGGGTTCCGGTTCGGTCGCGGGCTCATCCCAGGGGGACGGCGCGGGAGTGACGTGCAGCGGCTCCGGCGAGGAGGCCTGCGGGACGTCATCGAACGAAAGCTTCTGGAAGGCGCGGGTCTCGCCGGCGAGCTCCTGCTGCTCGTCCCAGGGGGAGGGCTCTGCCACGGGAGGGGCGAAGGACTCCGGTGCCGGTGCGGGTGCGGCCAGGTCCTCGAAGGAGGGCTTCTGGAAGGCACGGGTCTCGTCGCCGAAGTTGCTGCCCTGGTCGTCCCAGGGGGACGGCTCCGCCGCTGGCGCGGAGTAGGGGGTGGCGGCCGGGTAGTCAGTGTCGGGCGTCGAGAAGGCATCGCCGGACGAGAGCGGCTCCGGTTCCGGCTGCGACTGCTGCATCTCCTCGAACGAGAGCTTCTGGAAGGCGCGGGTCTCGCCGCCGAAGGCCGGCTGCTCGTCCCAGGGGGACGGCTCCGGCGCCGGTGGCGGTTCCGGAGTGGCCCACTCCGGCATGGCCGGCGTCGAGGGCTGCGACGCCTGCTGGAAGTCGTCGAACGACATCTTCGGGAAAGCGCGCGTCTCGCCGCCGAAGGCGGCCTCGTCGGAGCCGCCGAACGCGGGCTGCGAGTCGAACGGCATCTCGGTGGTGCGGTCGGGCGTCGGAGCGGCGCTGAAGATGTCGGCGTTGTGCGCGAACGGCTCGGCGGCGGGAGCGGGGGCGAAGCCGGCGTCCTGCGGCGCGAAGCCACCGGATTGCGTGGAGAAGCCGCCGCTCTGCGGGGGGAAGCCACCGAAGGGCGATTCCGTCGTCGAGGTCGGCACCGTCTCGTCCATCCAGGGGGAGGGCTCAGCGGCGGGAGGCTCCGGCGCGGCCGCGGGTGCCGGAGCGGCAGCCTGGGCAGCGGAGATCAGCTCTTCGACGCGGTGGATCAGGCTCTGCGATTCGAACGGCTTCGTGACGACGGCATCGCAACCGGCTTTCTCGGCGCGATCGGGGTCGAACGGCTCGAACGTGCCGGTCAGCAGGACCACCGGGATGTTGCGGAACTCGGGATGGGACTTCACGAACTCGCAGACTTCGTAGCCGTTCTTCTCCGGCATGATGATGTCGGAGAGGATGATGTCGGGCCGCATCTCGCCGAGCTTGGCGATCGCTTTGGCACCGTTGTTGACGGCCGTCACCTCATAGTCGCCGTCCGAAAACGTGAGCTCGACGACCTTCTGAATGGTGATGCTATCGTCCGCGAGGAGGATCTTTTTCGGCATGAAGTACGCTCCGCAGGTTTCGAGCAACCTACCACGTCAAGTTGCGGCGGACAAGAGAATTACGCGTGACTGAGACCTTCCTGATCTTCGGCCATCGGGGCAGTCCGAAACGCTTTCCGGAGAACACTCTGGCAGCGTTCGAAGGAGCCCTGGCGGAGGGGGCTGACGGCTTCGAAACCGACCTCCGGCTCCTCTCCGACCGCACTGCCGTCCTCTACCATGACGACGAGCTGGACGACCATGACATCGAGTCGCTGAGCTTCACCCAGCTCTACGAACGGAAGCAGCTCGTCCAGCGCCTCGACGACCTCGCCACCTTCTCCGGCCGCGCCCGCATGATCCTGGAGGTGAAGCGCAGCAAGTGGGAAGAGGTGCTGCTGACGCACGTCGGCCTCTGGCCGGACGCCGTGATCGCCTCGTTCGACCACGCCGCCATCGCCGAGCTCGCCCGCCGCAAGTGCACCCTGCCGCTGGGCATCACCTTCCACGGTTATCTGGTGGACCCCGGCCCCTACGCGGCCAGACTGGGCGCCACCTGGGCCTTCCCGAACTACCACTTCGTGGACGAAGAGATGATCCGCTCGTTCCACGATGAAGGGATCAAGGTGGTGCCCTGGACCGCGAACCGGGTGCGGGAGTGGGAGCGGCTCCGCGAGGTGGGCTGCGATGGGGTGATTACGGATTTGCCGGGGGAGGCGGTGGCGTGGCGGGGTGGGGCGGGGGGAGAGGCTTGAATGCAGAACGCGGAATGCAGAACGCAGGTGGAGAGGCTTGAACGCAGAACGCAGGTGGAGAGGCTTGAACGCAGAACGCAGAACGCAGAACGATGAATGAAGAAAGGCAAATGTTGAATGCTCAATGTTGAATGTTGAATGAGGGCGACGCCCGAGCGCTCCCCCGGGCACTCCATTCACCATTCAACATTGAACATTGCTCTCCGTCCCCCTTTCATCATTCTGCGTTCTGCGTTCTGCGTTCTGCGTTCTGCGTTCTGCATTCAGCTTCTCCCCCTCCAACGCCACCGCCCCCACCCCAACTCAACATTTCCCTCCCCCCGCCCTCCCCTGCTAGACTACCCCGCTCACAGCAATTGAGCACCGGGAGGGGGAGCGGACATGAAGACCTGGGAATACAAGATCATCAACGTCCGGTCGGAGAATTACTCGATGGATCCGCGTCGCGCGGAAGAGCTCAACAGGCTCGGCGACGATGGGTGGGAGTTGGTCAGCATCACCTCGATCAACTTCAAAACCGGTGCGACCGACCACATCGGCATGGTCTTCAAGCGGGAGAAGCAGCACGCTAGCGCGTGATATGTTTCGCCGCCGCATATGGCGGACAGACCTTTCCTCATTCTGATCGTGCTCGACGGCTTCGGCTGTCGCAATGAGACGGAGTACAACGCCATCGCGCAGGCGGAAACGCCGCGCTTCGACGAGCTGTGGCGTGAAGCCGCCTGGACGACGCTCGACGCTTCGGGCCTGGCTGTCGGCCTCCCCGAGGGGCAGATGGGCAACTCCGAGGTGGGGCACCTGAACATCGGTGCCGGACGCGTCGTCGACCAGGACATCGTCCGCATCTCCAAAGCGATCCGTCACCGGGAACTGGAGCAGAACCCGACCTTCGTCGACGCCGTGAAAGGCGCGAAGAACGTCCACCTCGCCGGCCTGCTCTCGGATGGCGGAGTGCACTCGCTGCAGGAGCACCTGCACGGCGCCATCGACTCCGCGGTCGCGCTCGGCGCGGAGAACGTCTACGTCCACGCCTTCCTCGACGGCCGCGACACGCCGCCGCAGTCCGCCGAGAAGTATCTCCATCGCCTGCTCGACCACCTGGCCACGAAACGGCGTGCCCGCCTCTCGACCATCATCGGCCGCTACTACTCGATGGATCGCGACAAGCGCTGGGACCGCGTCCAGCGCGGCTACGACCTCATGACCCTCGGCGTCGGCACCGAGACGAAGGACCCGCTCGAGACCATCCGCCGCTTCTACGAACAGAAGATCACCGACGAGTTCATGGAGCCGATCTCCGTCGTCGGCTCCGACGGCTCGCACAAGGGACGCATCGAGGATGGCGACGCCCTCCTCTTCGTCAACTTCCGCGCGGACCGGATGCGCCAGATCGTCAGCGCCTTCATGGACGAGCAGTTCGACGGCTTCCATCGCGCCGTCCATCCGAAGGCGCGCCTGCTGACGATGAACCGCTATCACGAAGATTTCGACCTTCCGGTGGTCTTCCCGCCGCAGGCCGTCGTCAACAACCTCGGCGAGGTCCTCTCGCGCGCCGGTCTCAAGCAGCTCCGCATCGCCGAGACGGAGAAATACGCGCACGTGACGTTCTTCTTCAACGGCGGCTCCGATACGGTCTTCGAAGGAGAGGAGCGCATCCTCGTGCCCTCGCCGAAGGTGGCGACGTACGACCTGAAGCCGTCGATGTCGGTGTTCGAGGTGACGGACAAAGTGGTCGAGGCGATCGCGTCGAAGAAGTTCGACGTCATCATCATGAACATCGCCAACCCGGATATGGTCGGCCACACCGGCAAGATGGACGCGGCGCTCGAAGCGGTGCGCGATACCGACCAGGCAGTGGGCCGCATTCTCGATGCGACGAAAGCCGTCGACGGCGTGGCCCTCATCACCGCCGACCACGGCAACTGCGAGCTCATGTTCGACCGCCGCACCGGCCAGCCCCACACCGCCCACACGACGAACCCGGTACCGCTGATCCTCGTCGACGAGAAGAAGCGTTTCGGCACGCTCCGCGGCAGCGGCGCGCTGGAGAACGTGGCTCCGACGATCCTCTCGATTCTGGGGATCGAGAAGCCTGCCGAAATCACCGCGGAGTCGCTGCTGATGCCCGACCCTGTCAACGTGGTGTCGTGAGGAACGGAGTGCTAATGGAGCGCCGGCTTCCAGCCGGCTGGTCCGCCGGCATCTTGCCGGCGCCGCGTACCCGTGCTGCCGATACCCACCCTAAACGCCGGCTGGAAGCCGGCGGACCAGCCGGCAGGATGCCGGCGCTCCAAGGCAGTTCCGCATGAGCGAGCGCCTCATCCTGGTCCGCCACGGCGAGACCGTGCACAACGTGGCCGGCATCGCCCAGGGGTGGAACGACAGTGCCCTCTCCGAGAAAGGTGAGCGGCAGGTGCACGCGGTCGCTCAGCGGCTGGCCGCCCTGCACGGCGATGCCCTCTACTCATCCTCCCTCGGCCGCGCGCTGGCCACGGCACGAATCATCGGCGAGGCCACCGGCCTCGAGGTGCGGCCGCTCGACGATCTGCGCGAGATGAGCTACGGCCGCTGGGAAGGCAAGTCCTTCCTCGACGTCCGCCGCGAAGACGCCGACATCTACCACCGCTGGATCGACGATCCGGAGTGCGCCTGTCCGGGTGGCGAGTCGCACGCGGACGTGCAGCGGCGCATGCGGAACGCCATCGCCACGGCTACGCGCGACGCGAAACGGCCCATCATCGTCACGCATGGGACGGCCATCCGCGTGGCCGTGACCGCCCTGCTCGAATTGCCGGTGATGGCCTCGCGGCACTTCGCGCAGCACAATGCAGCACTGAACATCTTCGTCCGTCGCGCCGACCGCTGGATTCTGGAGCTCTGGAACGACACGACGCACAGCAACGCACTGCAGGTCCCGGAGAAATAAGACGTGATCCTCGAGCAAATCATCGAACAACTGGCGGAGACGCTCCGCGGCAAGATCCTCATTCAGTTCGGCCACGCGGTCGACCGCATCGTGCTGCAGCCGCCGCCGAAGCTGAACATGGGCGACCTGGCGACGCCGGTCGCGCTGGAGCTGGCGAAAGCGCTCAAGCGCAAGCCGCGCGAGATCGCCGAGGCGTTGAAGGAAGGGCTGCATCTGCCGTCGTTCGTCGAGTCCGTGACGGTCGAAGGGGCGGGGTACCTGAACTTCCGCTTCGACCGGGGCGCGTTCACTGTGGAGCACATGCGGCGCGTCATGCAGGCGCCGGCCGGCGCGGGCGAACGGGTGATCGTGGAGCATACGAACATCAACCCGAACAAGGCCGCGCACATCGGTCACCTGCGCAACGCCATCCTCGGCGACACGTACGTCCGCCTGCTCAAATGGCTCGGCTACCGCGTCGAGACGCAGAACTACATCGACGACACGGGCGTGCAGGTGGCGGACGTCGTCGTCGGCTTCGAGCACCTTCAGAACGAAGGTGTGGCCGAGGTGCAAAAGCGCATCGACGATCCGTCGACGCCGTTCGATTACTTCTGCTGGGACCTCTACTCGAAGATGGCGGCGTATTACGCCGACAAGCCGGAGTCGCAGGAGTGGCGGCGCGACACGCTGCACCGCATCGAGCATCAGGAAGGGGAGACGGCGAAGCTCGCGGCGCTCGTCGCCCGCGCCGTCGTGCATCGCCACATCCGCACGATGCTGCGCCTCGGCATCACGTACGACCTCCTGCCGAAGGAGAGCGACATCATTCACCTCCACTTCTGGGACCGCGCGTTCGAGCTGCTCAAGCAGTCGGGCGCCCTGGTGTTCGAAGAGGAAGGGAAGCACAAGGGCTGCTGGGTCATGAAGCTCGCGGAGAGCGAGGAGTTCGCCGGCATGGACAACGCCGACAAGATCCTCGTGCGCTCGAACGGCACCGTGACGTACACCGGCAAGGACATCGCGTATCAGCTCTGGAAGTTCGGGCTGATCGACCGCACGTTCAACTACCGCAAGTTCTGGACGTATCCGGACGGCGAAGTGCTCTGGGAGTCGACGCACGATCCGGAGACCGACCCGTCGGCGCCGAAGTTCGGCGGTGCGACCAAGGTGGTGAACGTCATCGACGTGCGCCAGGCGTACCTGCAGAAGGTCGTGAAGGAAGGGCTGCGTCAGCTCGGCCACGCGAAGGAAGCGGAGCAGTCGATCCACTACTCGTACGAGATGGTGGCGCTCAAGCCGGCCACGGCGAAAGAGCTGGGCATGGAGATCTCCGAGGAGGATTCCAAGCGGGCGTATGTGGAGATGTCGGGGCGGAAAGGCCTCGGCGTCAAGGCGGACGACCTGCTGGACGTGCTCGAGCTCAAAGCGGCGGAGAAGGTGCGCGAGCAGTTCGAGAAGCGCGGCGGCGCGTCGGATGAAGTTGTGGCGGAGACGGCGCGTCAGGTGGCCGTCGGAGCGCTGCGTTACTTCATGCTGAAGTTCGGGCGGAACCGCGTCATCGCGTTCGACTTGAATGAAGCGCTCACGTTCGAAGGGGACTCGGGTCCGTACCTGCAGTACTCGATCGTGCGGGTGACGCGCATCTTCGAGAAGCTGGCGGAGGCGGGCGTCGATCCGATGATCGGCGACGAAGCGCTGGAGCGGCTGACGCTCTCGCAGGGGCTGAACGACGACATGTGGGAGATCGTGCGCCTCAGCGCCGAGCTGCCGGCGGCGATCCGGCGGGCCGTCGATGGGCTGGAGCTCTCGGTGGCGACGCAGTACCTGCTGGACCTGGCGCAGCGGTTCAATTCGTTCTACAACCGCTACCCGATCCTCGCGGAGAAGGACGAAGCCGAGCGCCAGCGCCGGGCCGCCTGCGCGGAGATCTTCCGCCGGACGATGGTCGGAGCGCTGGACCTGCTGGGGATCCCGATTCCGGACCGGATGTAGCGGGGCGGAGGGTTTAGTTGGTTGTTGGTTTTGGTTGTCGGTCTGGTGTTACCAAACAACCAACAACCGGAAACCAACGACCGCACCCTACTCCGGTGCGCTGGACTTATTTGCTACAATCCTCGGCCGACGCGCGTCCAACGCGTCATTCACAGCCATGAAACCCGATTTCCAGGAAACCCTGCTCCGTTCGCTCATTCTTGTGGCCGGCGGCCTGGCGGCCGTACTGCTCGCCCTCAAAGGGGAAGCGCAGGCGCTGCCGGCGCTCGCCATCGGCGGCACCCTTGGCGCCTTCTTCATGGGGAGGCTCGGCACGAGCGAAGAGCAGTAGGCGTCGGCACGGCTGCACCGGCGCCTACGGTCTAACTCGCGGGACTACACGGCCTCTTGGTGGTCGCCTTCCGCGCGGCGGACGTTCTCGGCCTGCAGACCTTTCGGCCCCTGCTTGACGTCGAACTCCACCTTCTCTCCCTCGTTCAGGGTGCGGTAGCCGCTCGCCTGAATCGCGGAGTGATGCACGAACACGTCTTCACCCGTGCTGCGTTTGATGAAGCCGTAGCCCTTGTCGTTATTGAACCATTTGACAGTGCCAATCTCCGGCATGATACCTACCTCGTCGCGGTGATTCCGCTACTGAGGTTTTGTGCAATGGGCGAGCCTATATGAGGCAGCTCTCAGCGGTGAGCGCTCAGCTCTCAGGAAAAGCGCGGCATAGCGAAGCGCTGATAGCTGATCGCTGAGAGCTGCCAGCTTTCACCAGATCAACGCCCGATTCATTCCGATTCGCTCAAAGCCCAGCGATTCGTACAATGCGATGGCCGGGGCATTGAAGTCGTTGACGAAGAGCGTCACGGTCTTCTGTTTCCTGAACAGGTGGCCGCAGACCTCGGCCAGCGTTATGCGCGACAGGCCTCGCCGGCGGAAGCGGGGATTGGTCCAGACGCCCATCAACTGCACGGCCTCATTCGTCACCGCGGAGTACTCGCATTTGGAAGCGATCTGCCCGTCGGTCATCAGGATCACGGAGCGTTTCTTGTCGATCAGCTCCCGGATGCGCTCGCGGTAGCCGCCGGCGTCGCGCTCGAGCGGGTCGATGCCCACCTCCTCCTTGTGCATGGCCGCGCAGGCGGGGACGAGCGCGTCGAGGTCGCGCATCGTCGAATAACGGGCGCGCGTCAGGTCGGGAAAGTCAGGGCGGCGGCGGATGGCGTAGATCGGCTGGTTCAGCCGCACGACCGTCGGCGGATCGAGCCGGCTGCGCAACTGCAGCCAGAGCGCTTCGACCAGCACCGCCGGGGAGATGATGGCCCGCACTGGCAGCATGCGGGTAATGATGCGCTCCGCGACGACGGCGATGGCCGCGTCGGTGATGTCTTTCGGCAGCGCCGGATCGGAGGCCAGGACGATGTTCGTCGCCAGCGAGGCCACCAGCACGATGGCGCCGTTGTAACGGATCACGACCATCTGCGTGGCGGCGAGCGTCCGCTCCTCGAGCAGCCGCGAGATGAGATACACGTTGATCAGCGGGTCGCGCTGCAGAAACTCCAGCGCGCCTTTGACATCGTCGTCCGACAGGAGCCGGATCGACCAGCGTCCTTCGATCGGGAGTGTGGCCATCGGTCAGAGTTGCGAGCGCCCCAAGTATGCCAGTCCATCGACGAACTTGTGCCACGCACCTCTGTCTTTCCACTGGTCGAGCTGCACGCGCCGGGCGTATTTGAGGTCGGCCTCGAAAGCGGCCTCGAGCTGCGCGGCGACGGCCGGATCGACCATGCCGACGCTGATCTCGTCATTGAGCTGGAACGAGCGGTCGTCGAAGTTCGTCGAGCCGACGCTCGCCCACAGGCCGTCCACGATGATGACTTTCTGGTGCAGCAGCGTCCTGTCGTACTCCCACAGCTTCACGCCCCGCTTGAGCAGCGTGCCGAAGTGATGGTGACTGGCGTGCTGCACCGGCGCGCTGTCCGTCACGTTGTCGGACGGGACCATGATCTTGACGTCCACGCCGCGTGCGACCGCCTCCTCCAGCGCCTCGATCGCTTCCTTGTCGGGCAGGAGGTAAGGGTTCTGGATGATGATCTCGTGACGCGCCGCCTTGATGGCCAGGTAGTAGAGCACCTGGACGGACGAGATGCTGTGTGCCGGCGAGGTGAAGGCGACGTGCACCGGGGTGGTGCCGGAGGGGAGCAGCGGGGGGAAGTATTCGGCGCCCGCGGGGATGTCGCCCGTCTCCTCGATCCAGTTCTCCGAGAAGGCGCCCTGCAGCCGGTTGACGACCGGCCCTTCCATGCGGATGGCGGTATCGCGGAAGTGCTCCTTGTCCTGTCCATTGCCGAGCCAGGTGTCGGCGATGCCGTGGCCGCCGGTGTAGGCGATGCGGCCGTCGATGATCCAGAGCTTGCGGTGATCGCGGTTGTTGAGCCGTCCGAGGTTGCTGATGCGGATGGGATGGAAATGGGCGATCTCGGCGCCGGCGGCCTTCAGCAGCTCGACGTCGTCGCCGTCGAGCTGGCGGCCGCCCGTGCCGTCGACGAGCACGCGCACATGCACGCCCTGCCGCGCCTTCTGCGCGAGGAGCGTGACGAGCTGCGAGGCCAGTTTGCCGTCGTACCAGATGTAGGTCTCGACGTGGACGCTGTGGCGCGCCGCGGCGATGTCGGCCATGACGCGGGGAAAGAAGCCGTCGCCGTTCTGCAGGATCTCGACACGGTTGCCCGTGTCGAGGCTCCCGTGCGTCAGGCCGACGATCGACGGCATGAGCGTGCGCAGCTCTCCCGGAGCCTGCACGCGCAGCTCGGCGTCGATGTTCCGTTTGACCGACCAGATCAGCAGCGCGGCCACGGCGAGGGCCAGCACCAGGAGAATGAACACCACGAGCGGCATGGCGATGTAATTCGTCCCGCGCGCTTTCCAGACGCGAAGGTGACTCTTGTCCTCTTTCATTGATGCACCAGCTCCACGACCACCGGGCGGTGGTCCGACGGCCCGATGTCGAGCACGCGCGCGCTCACGACTGTCCAGCCGCGATCCGCATAGATGTAATCGAGTTGCTTCTTCATGACCCGGTGCGTCGGCGGGAGATGCGCCGGCGCCTGCAGCACCGTGTTGGCGCTGAACTCCGTGATCTCCGGCGAATCGGGTGCGGCGTTGAGATCGCCCGCGAGGATGAACGGGTGCGCGCTGGCGCGGACGTGATTGGCCAGGCAGCCCAACTGCACGCGCCGCGTGGCGCGGTTGAACTTCTCCCACGCCGTGAGGTGTGTGACGTAGAACTCGATGCGCCCGCCGTTCACGTCGACGACGGCTTCGAGGAGTGAGCGCGGTTCGCCGGTGCCCGGGAGACGATGGACGTCTGCTTTGACGATTGTCCCGCGCGTGAGGATCGCATTGCCGAACCGTCCACCGAGAAAGTCGTAGCTCTCACCGAAGACGCCGTTCATTCCGGTGCGTCGCCGCAGCGTCTCGATGTGATCCCCGAACCGCGCCTGCCATGTCCCGCGGTGCGCCTCGTTGATCCCGACGATGTCGGGCTTGATCTTGGCGATGGCATCGGCAATCTGCGTGATGTGCTCTTCCCCGCGCAGGAGCGTGGCGTGCCCCTGGACGTTCCAGACCATCACGACGAGCCGCCCGGGATAGGTGCTGGCGAACACGCGCGGCTGCGGCGCGTGACACTCCCCCGCCCGGAATTCGTAGATGGCGATGAAGCGGTAGCCGAAGATGACCGCGAAAACCGCCAGGAAGATGAACAGGATGCGCCGCCGCCGAGACATGCCGTCCTCGGCAGTAGCTAGACGCGTGCCGGAGAAGCGTGCTCGCGCCATTTCTCTCGTGACGGACAGGATTGTCCGTCCTCCACAAGACACCCATGCGACGTACGCTTTGCGTAGCTCCGCTACACCGTGGTCAGTACGCGCACGTTTGCGTGGCGGTGCAGCGCGGAGGCGGGGAAGCTCTCGGTCACTTCGCCGCTGCGCAGCCGCTCCACGGCGTCCTGCTTCCCCTCACCCGCCACGAGCAGCACGATGGTGCGTGACCCCATGATCGTGCCGATGCCCATCGTGAGGGCGTGCGTTGGAGTGTCGCGGTCGGGGAAGAGGTCCGCGTTGGCCACGCGTGTGGACTCCGTCAGTTCCACGACGCGCGTGTGCGAATCGAATGGGGTCCCCGGCTCATTGAAGCCGATGTGGCCGTTGCGGCCCAGCCCCAGGAACGTCAGCCCGAGACCGCCGGCGTCGCCGATCTCGGATTCGTACCTCGCGCACTCGCGCTCCAGGTCGGGAGCCATGCCGTTCGGCAGGTGCGCCTGTGACGGATCGAGATCGACGTGCGAGAAGAGGTGGTCGCACATGTACGTCCAGTAGCTGCCGGGATGCTCGCGGGGGAGGCCGACGTACTCGTCGAGGTTGAACGTCGTCACGTCGCGGAAGCAGTGGTATTCGCGGGAGCATTCGCGCACGACCTGCTCGTACATGCGGATGGGCGTGCGCCCGGTGGGGAGGCCGAGGACGAGGCGCGGTTCTTCGCGGATCGCGGAGAGGAAGAGCTCCGCGGCGCGCGCGGAGAGGGCTTCGTGCGAGTCGAACGATTCCCAGGTCATCATGAGGAGAGCATCCGTCCGCGCACCCAGACGTTCTCCACCTCGAGGCGCTCGTTGAGGACCACGACGTCCGCGTCGTAACCGACGTCGAGCCGCCCCTTGCGATCGGAGACGCCGAGAATGCGCGCCGGGACCTCGGTAGCCAGCGGGAGGACCGACTCGATCGGCAGCCCCGCCAGCTCCACCATGTTCTGCACCGCGCGCGACATCGTCAGCACGCTGCCGGCGAGGGTGCCGTCGACGAGGCGCGCCGCGCCGTCGGCCACGGTGATCGGGTATTCGTAGAGGTGATACGTCCCCTCGGCCAGCCCGCAGGCGCGGATGGCGTCGGTGACGAGATTGATGCGATGCGGCATCGTCTGCGCCGCCATACGCAACACGGCCGGATGAACGTGCACGCCGTCGGCGATCAGTTCCGCGGTGGCGTCGATGGCGTTGAACGCGGCGCCGACCACGCCCGGCTCGCGGTGGCCGAGCGGTGTCATGGCATTGAAGAGATGCGTGAAGTGACACGCCCCCCACTCGATCGCCGCGACGGTCTCGGCATGCGTGGCGGCGGTGTGGCCAATGGAGAAGAGCACCCGGTCGCGGAAGTGCTCGATGAGCGGCTGCACTCCTTCGGCCTCAGGCGCGACGGTCACGATCCAGCGCAGGCGCGGCGCCTCGGAGATGAGCGCCGAAAGCTCATGGATGTCGGCCGGGCGGATCGATTCGCGGTTCTGCGCGCCGGCGCGCTCGGCGTTGATGTACGGCCCTTCGAGATGCACGGCCACGATCTCCGCGCCGAAGTCTTTGGACGTGCGGCCGATGGCCTTCACGGCGTTCATCAGATCGCCGCGGGACGCGGAGAGCGTCGTCGCCGCGAGCGCCGTCGTGCCGTGGCGCGCGTGAAACGTGAGAATCCGCTCGTTTCTGCCGGCGTCGCCGTCCATGAAGTCGATGCCGTCGCCGCCGTGGATGTGCGTATCGATGAAGCCGGGGGCGATGAGCCCCTCGATGCGGCGCGCGCCGGCCGGGATGTCCACCGTCCTGGCCACGTCGGCCAGCACGCCCTCGCTCATGGTGACGAGGATGTCGTCCTGAATCCTGCCATCGACGAAGGCGCGGCCGTAGAGATGTGACGTCGTCATAGACAGATCTTGCCCAGCACCGTCGGCCGGCCGCCCGTGGCGCCGCGGACGTTCGTGTAGAGACCGGCCACCGAATCGTTGGCGATCATGGCCATGGCCATCGCTTCCTTGGCGTCGCTGGCCTTGTAGACGAAGAGCTTCGGCTTCGGCATCCGTTCGCGGAGCATGCGCACGAGCGTCGGGTTGTTCGCGCCGCCGCCGGCGAGGAGGATCTCGTGGATCTTGCCAAGCGGCTCGATGAAGTCGCGGTACGCGCGGGCGATGCTTTCCGCCGTGAGCGCGGTGGCGGTGGCGATGAGGTCGTTGAGCGGTATGCCGGGCGCATCACTCTCGATGCGACGCGCAAATTGCGCGCCGAAATGCTCGCGCCCCGTGGTCTTGGGCGGCAGCTTCGCGTAATACGGATCGGTCATCCACTGCGCCAGGAGGTCCTCTCGGACCGTGCCCGACGCGGCGAGCGTGCCGTCGATGTCGTACGTCTGCTTACCGTTCGTGGCGATCCACGCCAGCTCGTCGATGATCATGTTGCCGGGGCCGGTGTCGAAGGCGATGACGTCTTCCCAGCCGGCGTGCGGCGGGATGTACGTGACGTTGCCGATGCCGCCGATGTTCTGGATGCAGCGCCCGCGCGACTTGTGGCGCAGCAGTACCCAGTCGAAGTAGGGGACGAGCGGCGCGCCCTGACCGCCGGCGGCGACGTCGCGCACGCGCAGATCGCCGATCGTGATGATGCCGGTGCGCTCGGCAATGACGGCGCTCTGGCCGATGGCGAACGTCGAGCGGGTCTCGATCGGCGAGTCGAGCCAGTCGACGTCGGGGCTGACGATGACGGGCTCCGGATCGTGCCAGATCGTCTGGCCGGCGGCGGCCACGAGGTCCACCGTCTCGCGCTTGGTCTTCGTCTCGCTGCACAGCTTGTTCACGGCCGCGGCGAACAGCTCGCCGATGACGAAGTCGTAGCGGCAGATCTGGTCGACGCGCGCTTTCTTCGGGTCGAAGAGGTCGCGCACCGCGTTGCGGATCTTTGGGGGGAACGTGTAGCTGCGGAAGTGCTCGAGCTCGATCGTCGCGTCGGTGCCGTGGCCCTTGATCTTCACCATCGCCGCGTCGATGGCATCGAGGGAAGTGCCGGACATGAGGCCGATGATGCGGCGCGACTTCTTGTGCGCGACCTCGATCAGCCGTTCGAGACGGTTCACGTGCCGAGGACCTCCCGCAGATCCTGCGTTTCCAGGAGGCGGCGCGCTTCTGCCGCATCGACGCGCCGTTTGGCCATGACGGTGGCGAGGCGCACGTTGCCGTCGGCATCGCGGATGGCCTGCACGGCCATGGGTCGCGTCACGCCGGCCGCCAGCTCGACCATCTTCACGGCTCGATGGCGCAGCTTCTCGTTCGTGGCCGGCATGTCGATCATCAGGTTCGAGTAGACCCGCCCGAGGCGGACCATGACGGCCGTCGAGAGCGTGTTCAGGACCATCTTCTGCGCCGTTCCGCTTTTCATGCGCGTCGAGCCCATGATGACCTCGGCGCCGGTCTCGATCACGATGGGGATGTCGACGTCGCGGGCCAGCGGCGAGCCCGGCACGTTCGTCACGCCGACCGTCAGCGCGCCGAGCATGTTCGCCCGGCGCACGGCGGAGACGGTGTACGGCGTGGTGCCGGAAGCGGCGATGCCGACGATGGCGTCGTCGGCCGTCACCTGCTGCGAGACGGCCTCGATGGCGGCGTCTTCGTCATCCTCGGCACCTTCGACGGCGGAGAAGTAGGCCTGCTCGCCGCCGGCCATGAGCACGCGGACGAGACCCGGATCGACGCCGTAGGTCGGCGGCAGCTCGGAGGCGTCGAGCATGGCGATGCGTCCCGAAGTGCCGGCACCGGCGTAGAAGAGCCTGCCGCCGTGGCGGAGGCGCTCGACGATCTCGTCCACGGCGTGGGCGATCTTCGTCCCCTCGCGCGCAACAGCAGCGGCGACGAGGGCGTCCTGCTCCTGAATCAGGCGGACGATCTCGAGTGCCGGCAGGCGGTCGATGTCGAGGCTCGCCTCGAGCCGATCCTGGCTCATCGTTGAAAGCGTATCATTTCGATCATGGCGCAATCGTTCGATATGGAAGGTTTGCAAGTCGCCTACCTCGCTCACCTTCTCCCTCACTATCTCGACCTGGAGACAGGCGAGGTCATCGACGTCTATCCCGGAGACGAAGAGCCGCAAGGCGACCGCTACCGCCGCATCCCGAGCCGTACGGATGAGTCCGAGGCGGAGGACCGGCGGCTGTTCGTCGGAACGCTCAAGCCATCCGAGGTCCGGGATGCCATGGCCGCCGCCGTGGAGGACGCCACCGCGTTCCGCAGGGCCCTCTCCTACGACCGGACGATCGAGAAGGCGTGGTACAGCTTCAAGAACGATCGCGCCTCACAGGCCATCGGGGAGTGGCTGGGAAATCTCGGAGTGCGGTAGCGCACGCTACCGCTCTGCGACACGTGTACAAGAGCGGTGGCGTGCGCCACCGCACTCCAAGATCATATCCAGCGCTTCGTTGTCACCGGGTCATCGGGAGTGGCTGGGGATTTTGTAGGACAGACACTCTTGTCTGTCCGGCGCTCCCGGTACACGGGACAGACAGGAGTGTCTGTCCTACAGGTCCTCTACCGGTTCCGCGATACCACCACCAGCGTCACGTCATCATCCAGCGCTTCGTTGTCCCCGCCGACGTGCGACAGGACCGTCTCCGACACCGCGCTGGCGATCTCCTGCGCTTCGGCGCCGTGCAGATGCT
The DNA here is from genome assembly GCA_036399695.1 of Thermoanaerobaculia bacterium. Classification (GTDB taxonomy): domain Bacteria; phylum Acidobacteriota; class Thermoanaerobaculia; order Gp7-AA8; family Gp7-AA8; genus DASVEE01. The sequence goes on from DASWMP010000405.1 coordinate 33,289, forward strand.
GGAGCCGTTCGGCGATCGGCACTGAGCCCAGGTCATTGCCCTCGTCGTTCTGGGCCTCGGTGACGCCGTCCGTATAGAGGACGAGCGAGTCGCCCGGATCGAGTTGCAGCGTGCGCAGGCTGTACGTCGCCGTCGGGACGACGCCGAGGAGGATGTCGCTCTCGCCGAGCTCCGTCGCGCCGGCATTCTTCAGCAGCAGCGGCGGAGTGTGGCCGGCGTTGACGTACTCCACCCGTCCGGACTCGGTGTCGAGGCGGCCGAGGAAGAGCGTCACGAACTTGGAGCGGGGGAGGTTCTCGCGCAGCGCGTGATTGAGCTGCGTCACGAGCGTCGCGGGATCGGGGTCGTTCTTCGAGAAGATGCGGAAGGCGACCTGCAGGCCGGCCATCATCAGGCCCGCCGTGACCCCCTTGCCGCTGACGTCGCCGATGACGAAGTAGACCTTCCCGTCCGGACGCACCGCAAAGTCGTAGTAGTCGCCGCTGACCGTGCGGCACGGCTGGTTGATGCCGACGAAGCTGTACCCGGCCACGCCGGTCGGTGCCGGACGGAGCAGACGGCGCTGGATGCTCGAGGCGGTCTTCAGCTCCTCGTCCATGATCCGCTTCTGGATCGATTCCTCGCGCAGGCGCGTCGTCTCGAGCTTCGTCGCGGCGAAACGGGCGATCTGCGCGACGAGGCGCACGTCGTCCTCGGAGATCGTCCGCTGGTTGAACAGATAGTCGACGTACAGGACGCCGACGACGTCGTTGCCGATGGTCATCGGCGCGCAGAGGATCGAGTGGATGCCCTGCATGATGATGGACTGGGCGCGGCTCAGCTTCTCGTCGACCGTGACGTCCATGAACGCCAGCGCCTTCTTCTCCTCGACGATCTCGGCGAGGAGCGTGTGGCTGATCGTCAGCTCTTCGGCGTCGCGCTTGTCCTGGCGGCGCACTTCGACCTGCGCGAACGAACGGCCGTCGCTGCCGAGCAGGGCGATCGCGGCGCGGGAGGGGCGGAGGTGCTCCATGACCCGCTCGACGATGTAGCCGAACAGCTCTTCCATCGGCCGGTCTTCGATGAGCTCACGAGCCAGCGCGTTCAACGTGCGCAGGCGGGAGACGTCCTGCGCGTTGGCGTTGTCGATGTCGTGCAGTGGGATGGCGATCGTCGCGCTGACGTGCGACTCGACGGCGAGCATCTTGTCGGTGCTCTTGCGCTCGGAGGTCTCGAAGACGATCTCGGTGTCGCCGAGGCGGATGCGGTCACCCGGTTGCAGCGGGTGCTGCCGCTCCACGCGGGAGCCGTTGATGTAGGTGCCGTTCGCGCTGCCGAGGTCCTTGAGAATCCAGGAGCCGTCTACCGAAAGGATCTCGGCGTGCTTGCGCGAAAGGTAGCGATCCTTGATCGGGATCGTGCATTCGGAGGAGCGCCCGATCGAGACCGTGACGCCGGCCAGCGATTGCTTGTAGGGCGAGAACAGTGGCGAGTAAACAGTGACTTCCGCACGCGGGGGGACGGGTTGCATGGCCGATCGCTTCCGATTGTCTTTTCGAGAAACGCGAATTGTAACAGTTGTCTTGCGCGAGAGGTGACACGGATATGATCCTGCTGTATGCGCATCCGGCCCGCCGTGTCATCCGATCGCGACCGTATCCGGGCGATCCTCGTCGCCACGACGCGGTTCACCGAACAGGAAGTCGGCTGGGCCATGGAGATCGTCGACCTCTTCCTGGCGGGGCGGCGCGATTACGCCATCCACGTCCTGGAGGATGGCGACGTCGTCCACGGTTATGCCTGCTACGGACCGACGCCGAAGACGGACGACGTCTATGACCTCTACTGGATCGCCGTCGACCCGACGCGCCAGGGGCAGGGCTTCGGGCAGCTCCTGCTGAAGTTCGTCGAGAACGAGGTGCGCCGGCAGCAAGGGCGTATGCTGCTCATCGAGACGTCGTCCAAGGCGAGCTTTTCACCCACGATCCGCTTTTATCAGCGGGCCGGGTACGATGAGATCTCGCGCATCAAGGATTTCTACAGAATCGAGCACGACAAGGTCGTGTTCTGCAAGAAGCTGAGTCCCGCATGACCCCGGCCCCGACCGATATCCTCTACTTCGCGCTCGCCGCCTACACCCTCGGTACCGTGGTGGCGCTCGGCTCGTTGTTCACGCGCGACAAGCGGCCGCAGATCGCAGCCCTGGTGGTGATGGTCGCCGGGTTCATCGCGCATACGGTCTGGATCGGCACCATCTGCGTCCGCTCGGGCCATCCGCCCATCACGAACCTGCCGGAGACGACGTCGTTCGTCGCCTGGACCGTCTTCGTCGTCGAGCTCGTGCTCTACGTGCGCTATCGGGTCTACGCCGCCTCGTTCTTCGTCTATCCGCTCGTCCTGCTGATGCTGACGATCTCCGCGGTGCACGGCGAGCGGATCGCACCGCTCGATCCGGGGCTGCGCTCCGGGCTCTTCACCATCCATCTGCTGTTCTCGACGGTCGGTGTGGCGGCGATGCTGATCGGGCTCGCTTTCGGGGTCCTGGCGTTCTGGCAGGACCGGGCCCTCAAGTCGAAGCAGCGCGGCCGGCTGTGGGACCTCATCCCCAGCCTCCAGATCTGCAAGACCGTCAGCTACCGGGCGCTGGCCATCGGCTTCTCCATCTACACGCTCGGGCTGCTGGCGGGCGTGCTCTGGTCGTACAAGACCAACGCCGGCTTCGTCGCGCCGAACGTGAAGGAAGTCGGCGCCGTGACGGCGTGGGTGCTGTTCGGCGTGCTGCTCCAGTCCTACATCAGCGGCGCGTACCGCAACCGGCGGACGATGGTCGTCGCGGCCGGCGCCTTCATCGCCGTCGTCGTGGCCATGCTCGGGATCCAGGGGTGATGCGATGCCTCTGATCCTGGTCGGGTTGAATCACCGTACCGCGCCGGTCGACGTGCGCGAGCGGCTGAGCGTGAGCGACACGAAGCTCGCCGACACGCTCGTCTCGCTGCGCACGCTCGAAGGGGTGGAAGGGGCGACGATGCTCTCGACGTGCAACCGCGTCGAAGCGGTGGTCTCGACCCGCGACGAGGACGTCATCACGCACATCGTCGACTGGCTCGCGGAGCGGGCGGACAGCGACCGCACCGAGCTCGAAAAGCATCTCTACGTGCTGCGCCATGGCGACGTGGTGAAGCATCTCTTCCGGGTCGCCTCAGGGCTCGATTCGATGATCGTCGGCGAGCCGCAGATCGGCGGGCAGGTCCGCCAGTCGTTCCAGCTCGCGCACGACGTCGGCACGCTCGACGCGCTGCTGACGCAGCTCTTCGAGCAGACCATGCGCGTGGCCAAGCGGGTCCGCACCGACACCGGCATCGGCGAGCACGCCGTCTCTGTCCCGTACGCGGCGGTGGAGCTGGCGAAGAAGATCTTCGGCAAGCTGCGCGGCCTGCAGGTGCTGCTCCTCGGCGCCGGCGAGATGGGGGAGCTGACGGCCGAGCACCTCGCGCAGCAGCACGTGCGGCAGGTGTTCGTCGCCAACCGCTCCCACCAGCGGGCCGTGGAACTGGCCAACCGCTTCTCCGGACAGGCCGTGAACTACGACGCCGTCGACGAGCAGTTGCCGGCGTGCGACATCGTCATCGCCTCGACGGCCGCGCCGCATTACGTCATCGACGCGGCGCAGGTGGAGCGCGCGCTGGAGTTCCGGCGCGGGCGCAACCTCTTTCTCATCGACCTCTCGGTGCCGCGCAATCTCGACCCCGAGATCGCCCGGATCGACGGCGCGTACCTGTACAACATCGACGACCTGCAGCACGTCGCCGAGCAGAATATGGACCGCCGCCACCAGAAGGCGGGCGACGCCGAAGCGATCGTGCGGGCGGAGGTCGACGCCTTCCGCCGGCGCCTCGTGGCGCAGGACGCGGTGCCGACGATCCTCGAGCTGCAGCAGCGGCTCGAATCCATCCGCAGCGGCGAGCTCGAAAAGTGCCTGCGCAAAGTGGGGCCCGTGACGGCGGAGCAGCGCGCGGCCATCGAGATGCTGTCGACGCAGCTCGTGAACAAGATCCTCCACTATCCGATCCTGCAACTGAAGGAAGCGTCCGACGAGCCGCAGGAGCGGGAGTCGCTGCGGCGGACGATCCGCAAGATCTTCGGCCTGCGATGATGCCGCGATGATGGACGTACGCATCGGCACGCGAGGCAGCCAGCTCGCCCTCTGGCAGGCCAACACGGTAGCGAACCGGCTCAGCGAGCAGGGCTACCGCCCCGAGATCGTCATCGTGAAGACGACCGGGGACAAGCGGCAGGACGTGTCGCTGTCGACGATCGGCGGCAAGGGGCTGTTCATCAAGGAGCTGGAGGAAGCGCTCGCCCGCCGCGAAGTCGACGTGGCCGTGCACAGCCTGAAGGACGTGCCGTCGCTGATCCCGGACCAGTTCGTACTGGCCGGCTTCCTCGAGCGCGCCGACCCGCGCGACGCGTGGGTGCATCCGGAGCACGTGGCTATCGGCGAGCTGCCGGACGGCTCGGTGATCGGCACCAGCGCCCCGCGCCGCCGCGCCCAGCTCCGCCAGCATTACCCGCGGCTGGTCGTGGAGGAGATCCGCGGCAACGTCGAGACGCGCATCAACAAGATGCACGCCGGTCTGTACGCCGGGATCATTCTCGCGAACGCCGGTCTGACGCGCCTCGGGCGGGAGTCCGAGATCACGAGCCTGTTCGACGTGGACACGATGGTGCCGGCCTGCGGCCAGGGCATCGTGGTCATCGAAGCGCTGCGCGATCGCGCCGACGCCGTTGCCGCCGCCCGGGCCATTACCCATGCGCCGTCGGAGCTGGCGGCCGTGACGGAGCGGGGCGTGCTGCAGAAGTTCGGGGAGACGCTGGACTGTACCTCCGCGGTGGCCGTGCATTCGGATGGGGCTTCTGTGCGCGCGTTCGTCTCCGACCTGGACGGCACGCGCGCCATCCGCGCGCAGGGCCAGACCGTGGATGAGGTGTACGCCGCGCTGGTAGCCCAGGGCGCCATGGAGTTGCTGTGCAGACAGGGATAACGATGGGATCTGATCTTTCTCGGAGTGCGGTGGCAAAGCCACCGCTCTTTTACACGTGTAGCAGAGCGGTGG
>DASWMP010000406.1:0-21668 GCA_036399695.1 Thermoanaerobaculia bacterium
CGGGCACCGAGGCCCTGATCGTAGGCGTAGGCGAACGCGTCGTATGCTTCGCTCATTCAGCGGGCCAGGTGTAGAACCCCTGCCCCGTCTTCCTGCCGAGCTTCCCCTGGGCGACGAGATCGCGCAGCAGTTGCGGCGGCGTGAAGCGCTCGCCGAGGGTCTGGGTGAGATACTCGGCGATGCCGAGACGGACGTCCAACCCGACGAGGTCCGTCAGCCGGAGAGGTCCCATCGGATGGTTGTACCCGAGCTCCATGGCCCGGTCGATATCCTCGGCCGTGGCGACGCCTTCCTCGAGCATGCGGATGGCCTCGAGACCGATGGCCACGCCGAGCCGCGAGGTAGCGAAGCCGGGGCTGTCGCGCACGACGATCGGCGTCTTTCCCATCTTCTCGGCGACGGCGCGAACCTGCTCGACCGTCTCGTCCGACGTCCGCTCACCGCGCACGATCTCGATCAGCTTCATCACGTGCGGCGGATTGAAGAAGTGCATGCCGATGAAGCGGTCGCGCCGCTCGACGTTCGAGGCGAGCTTCGTGATGGCGATCGACGACGTGTTGGACGCCAGGATCGTGTCCGCGCCGCAGAACAGATCCGCCTGCGCGAAGAGGTCGACCTTCAGTTCGTAGCTCTCCGGGACGGCCTCGATGATGAGGTCCGCGGCATTGACCGCCGGCTCGAGGTCCATCACGTACGTGAGACGCGCCAGCGCGTCAGTGGCGTCCGATTCTTTGACCTTGCCGCGCTCGACGCCTTTCTTCAGCGTGGAACCGATCGACGCCTTCGCCGCGTCGAGGACCGACGCATCGACGTCGAAGACGACCGTGTCGAAACCCGACACCGCGGAGAGGTACGCGATGCCCCGCCCCATCGTCCCGCTGCCGAGTACAGAAACCTGCTTGATCATGCGGGCGGAGTCTATCGCACCTGTCATGGGCACGGCCGCCGTTTAGCCGCGGAGCCGAGTGGTGGACGGACAATCCTGTCCGTCACCCGAAACAGTCACGAAATCTCATTTCGCGCGTGACGGACAAGATTGTCCGTCCTCCACTTGCAGGCGGCTCAGACGCTGCGCATGGCCAGCGAGATGATCTCGCGATGGGTGAAGTAGTTCACCGCGGGGTCATCCAGATGGAAGGTGTAGGTGAACTTCTCGTCGTTGTCGGCGATGAAGGTGAAGCGGTGGTAACGGCTCTCCGTTCCCTCGCCGAACTCCTTCACGTTGGCCGAATAGCCGTCGTCCGTCTCCACCTTCAGCACGCGGTAGAGCTTGTGGGCGCTGATCGGCAGGTCGTCCGGCGGGTAGTGGATGAACTGGATGGCGTAGATCGACTTGGGGTCGATCTCCCGCTGCGGGAACTCCTGCACGCCCTCGGCGCCGGCGCCGGTGAACCAGCTCTCGTCTTCCTTGAAGAGGACGAGGTTCGCCGAGTTCTCGGTCATCGGCAGGACGCCACGGTCGAGGTGGATGTGCTGCTCCGGATCGGTGGCGTCACGGAGCTGCGTCAGCAGGTCGATGAGGTACTGCAGCCCCTCGCGGGTGCCGGTGAAGGCGACTTCGTCGTCCTCGTCGGAGATCCAGACGTCGAGCCACGCTTCCTTCGGCAGCTTGACGCGCGTCTCGAGGGTATCGAGCGTGACGGCGGCAAACCCGAGGCTCTTCGCGGCGGCCGCGAGGAACTCGTTGCAGTGCGGGTCTTCCATCAGGTTCTGCCGGGCGTACTCCAGCGCGGCCTCGTAGGCGCGCTTCCGCCCGAAATCGTGGCTCAGATCGAACGAGCTCGTGATTTCTTCGAGAATTCGGGCGTATTTTTCGGCAGGTTTGGACATAGCTTGCGGTGGTAGAACCGGGTCGAATGTATCACATTCCCCCGAGGCGGTTGGCGGTTCGCGGTTGGGCCGTTGGGCAGAGGAGAGAACCGTCACAGCTCCGCATCAGACCGCTTCTCTCTACCGCCCAACCGCCAACTGCCAACCGCCCAACTACCGTCGTCCGTACTTGCGTCCGCGCCACACGGTCCGCCGCCGCACGCCCGTCACCCAGACCGAGCGGCAGAGGATCCAGGCCCAGATCACCATCATCGGGACATGGCCGAGCAGAGCGTTCACCACGCCGTAGCGCAGCGGCACGTAGAGCACAAGCCGCGAGAGCACGATCAACCCGAGGGTCACGAGCGCGATGCGGTCTCCCCGGGCAGCCAGCAGGTACGGCAGCCCTTGAAACGCGAACCCCACCACGAAGGACACGAAAAACAGCGTGAAGCTGTACTTGAACACCGCGAACGCGTTCTTCGTGAACCCGTCCACGATCTCCCGCAGCCCGTGGTACATGCGCAGGGAGATCAGGCGATCGGCGCGGACCAGCTCGGTCCGGTACTTGTGGCGCCGCACGAGCCTGGCGAAACCGACGTCGTCGACGACCTCCCCCTTGAGCGGCGCGAAGCCGCCGATGGCGTCGAAGACGTCGCGGCGGACGAGGTTGCCCGGCCCACCGCCGATGCCGAGGAGCGGGATCGTCGTGCGGTTGGAGAGCCAGAGCGGGAGGAAGCCGAAGGCCGTGACGGCGAGCTGAGGCATCGCCAGCGACTCCCAGAAGCCCCGCAGCTCGACGTTCGGGAAGAGCGACAGCATCGACACGCGGCTGCGCTCGAGGTGCGCCACGGCCGCCAGGACGGCGTCAGGCGCGTAGATCACGTCCGCGTCGACGAAGAGCAGCAGCTCGCCGAGGGCGCGCCGGCTCCCCTGCTCCAGCGCCCATGGCTTGCCCAGCCATCCTTCCGGCGGCTCCTCCCCGTTCACGACGACGAGCCGGGAATCCTCGGCCGCGATCCGGGCCAGGATCTCGCCCGTGGCGTCGGTGGAGCGGTCGTTGACGACCAGCACCTCGAGCTGCTCGTACGTCTGGGCCAGCATGGCCCTGACGGTGCGCTCGATCGTCCGCTCCTCGTCACGTGCCGGGATGATGACCGACACGTTGGGCAGCGGGCCGGCCAGCCGATCCACCACCTTCAACCGGCGCACGAGCGCCAGGTTGAGCACCGTCCGGATCAGGACCGTGACCCAGGAGAGGAGGATGAGGATCGAGAGGAGGCGCATTCTGTTGGATTGAGGATTGAGGATTGAGGATTGAGAAAGCCCTCTTCCTCAGTCCTCAATCCCGAATCCTCAATCCCGGATGGATCAGGACCGTGACCCAGGAGAGGAGGGTGAGGATCGAGAGGAGGCGCATTCTGTTGGATTGAGGATTGAGGATTGAGAAAGCCCTCTTCCTCAATCCTCAACCCCCAATCCTCAATCCCGAATGGATCAGGACCGTGACCCAGGAGAGGAGGATGAGGATCGGGAGGAGGCGCGTTCCGTAGGATTGAGGATTGAGGATTGAGGATTGAGGATTGAGAAAGCCCTCTTCCTCAATCCTCAATCCTCAATCCCGAATGGCTAGCTTCCGGTGCCGGCGCGACGCTGTGCTTCGAGCACGTACGGCGAGTCGGGGAACTCGGTGATGATGCGGCGGTAGGCGTCGCGGGCCTTGGCCTGATCGCCCTGTGCTTCCCACGCGTGAGCGAGCAGAGAGAGGAGCGAGTCGCCCGGAAGGGCGGGCTCGGCCTTCTGCAGCTCGGCGTTGAGCTCGGTGGCCACCTGCGTCGCTTCACCGTTCTCGATGCGGAGCTGGTAGAGGCTGTACCGGGCCGCGCCGACGAGCATGTGCTGCGGATGGTCTTCGATGAAGTCGTTCAGCTTCTGGCGTGCGGTGGCGGTGTCGCCGCGGGAAGCGGCCAGACGGCCGACGTAGAGGCCGGCGATGTCGGCGGCGTCGGTGCTGCCGTACTGGGCCTGCACCTCCTTGAACATCTTCTCCGCCGCGGCGTTGCGCTCCGCGTCGGTCTTGAACTTCGCTTCCGGAGGAGCCGTGCCGGTGGCCGGGATCAGCGGCGACTCGATGGTCGTGATCGCGGAGGCCAGGAGCTCCTGCCCCTTGCGCTCCTGATTGCTGCGGTAGAAGAAAATGCCGTAGACGACGAACGCTACAAGGATGAGTGCGCCGGCCACGGTCAGGAGCAGACGCTGGTTCGCACGCGCCCGCGACGACAGTGCGCCGACTTCATCGACGAACCTGTCGTGTCTCAAATCATGTCTATGCTGACGGTCCATAACGGAAGAAACGCCTCCAGTAAAGGTGGGAGACTCTAGTTCAGGGCTGGCGAACCGTCAAATGGAAGTCTACAATTCCACTGCGGCCACGCTCACCCGAAATCGCTACTTCCCGGGGCACTGATGTTGCACGGGCGCGTTCGCAGTCATCACCATTTCTCTTGATTTACGGGAGCATCATGACCGGCCCTAGGGCGCTGCTGGCTGCATTCGTCCTCATCCTCGCGTTTCCCACGTTTGCGGCGAAGAGAGTTCCACCCCCGGAACCGGCGGGCGCGACGGTGCTTTGCTACCACATCGTGGAAGGGCCTCGCGACCCCCGCATGGAAGTCAGCCGCGACACGTTCCGCCAGCAGATGCGCTACCTGGAGATGACCGGCTACAACGTCATCCCCCTGCGCCACCTCCACGAATTCGTGGTCGGCAAGCGGGCCTCCCTCCCGAAAAACGCCGTGGTCATCACCATCGACGACGGCTGGCGCAGCACCTTCACCGAGGTCTTCCCGGAGATGCAGCGGCGCAAATGGCCGTTCACGGTATTCATTTATCCGAACATCATCGGCAAGACGTCGAATGCGATGACGTGGCAGCAGATCAGGAAGATGGCCGACGCCGGCGTCGACGTGCAGAGCCATTCGTTCTCCCACGGCTTCCTCTCCCGCGGCCGCCATCGCTCCAAGAGCGAGGCCGATTACTCGGAGTGGCTGCAGCGCGAGCTCGTGAAGAGCAAGGAAGTGCTGGAGAAGGAGACGGGGAAGAAGGTTCAGTTCCTCGCCTACCCGTACGGCGACTACGACCAGAACGTGGCCGAGCGCGCCGCGAAAGCGGGCTACGCCGCCGCTCTCACCTGCAACTTCGGCAAGGTGATGAAAGGCAGCGATCCGCTCCTGATGCGCCGCGTGGTCATCGAGAAGAAGATGGATTTCGCCACGTTCCGCCGCTTCCTCGGCGCGGAACGGATGCTCCTGGCCGACGTGACCCCGACCCCCGGCAAGTTCGCCGATCCCGGCGTGACGATGGTTTCGGCCAAGATCCCGAACTTCAAAGACGTCGACCCGAAGTCGGTCGGCATGGCCCTCCTCAGCCTCGGGCAGGTGCTGCCGTACTCGTATGACGCGAATACCGGCTCGATCTCCGTGGCCGTGCGCGACACGCTCGCCGCCATGAAATCCAGCTCGCACCGCGCGCTCGTCTGGGCCACGGACCGCAAGACCGGCCGCCGCATCGAGGCGTCCTGGATCTTCAAGTTCCCCGATCCGAACGCCCCGCCCCCGCCGGCCGCGCAGGAAGCCGCACTGCCGACGGTAACGGCCTCGACGACCACTCCGTCGCCGTCGGTCGTCGGTGGCGGAGGGAAGCGCCGGTAAACGGCGCTTCTCCGCGACCCGCGGCAGCACCGCTACTTCGGTAGCTTGATCTCCGGTTCCTCGTCGCGCTCGCGATAGAGGATCGCGATCTTCCCGATCGTCCCGGCGATGTCGGCGCCGGTAGCCTGCGCGAGCTGCTCGGCCGCGGCGCGACGCTCCTCGCTGTCGTCGGTATCGATGCGCACTTTGATCAGCTCGTGCGACTCGAGGGACTTCTTCGTCTCCGCGATGACCGTCTCGGTCACGCCCTTCCCGCCAACCCGCACGATCGGAGAAAGCAGATGGGCGAGCCCTTTCAAATACTGACGCTGTTTGCCTGTCAATGCCATCCGTGCATCGTATGGCATTGCACGATGGGACGAATAGGACCTATGGGACAGATAGGACCTATGGGGCTCCGCAGAAGCGGGCCGGCGTCGGGGGTTTCATAGGTCCCATAGGAACGGCTCCTCGGGAAGAGCAGCTTCCGGAGCTGGTACTTGATGGCCGCTTCCCACAGAGAAACGACGCTTACGTAAGCGACGTCGGCATTCTCTATCGCCAACCGCAGCCGCTGCGATACGCGCGCATCGCCCGTGATGTACCAGAGGAAGATGTGCGTATCGAGCAACAGCCTCATTGCTCGAAGTCTTTGAGAACGTCCTCCGGGAGCGGGTCATCGAAATCGTCCGGCACGACGAAGGTGCCGGCGGCGAGACCGAACGGACGAGGGCGGCGCACCGCTTCGATGGGGCGGATTTCGGCGACGGGACGATCCTGCTCGAGCAGGACGAGGGTCTCCCCTTCTCTCACGCGATCCAGGACGGCCTTCGGGTCGCGTGTCATCTCCTCGACCGTGACGTTCATCGCCGTCGAGTCTACTACCGCACCTGCTTCAACCGCTCCGAGAACTTCTCCGGGCCTTCGAAGCCCGTCAGGCGGAGATCGGACCGTTCCTGGCCCTGGGCGTCGATGAAGACGATCGTGGGGACGCCGAGGATCTGATACTGCTTCGTCAGGGCGATGGTGGTGGGGTCGTCGGAGGCGGTGAGGTCGGCTTTCACCCGGACGAAGCGGTTGAGCTCCGCGGCCACCCGTTTGTCCGGGAAGGTCTTCTCGTCCAGCTCTTTACACGGGAGACACCAGTCGGCGTAGAAGTCGATCACGACCGGCTTGCCCGCGCCTCTGGCCGTCGCGAGCACCTGCTGGTCGTAAGCCGTCCACTGCACCTGCACGCCGTCGCCACCGCGGGGGATGGCGAAGGCGGCTCCGGCCACGAGCAGGAGCGCTCCGACCGACAGCCGCATGACGCGCGCCCCTTTGGCGCGGGACGCCAGCAGGAACGCGGCGCCGATCAGCAGGCTGGCGGCGACGCCCCAGCGGAAGACCACGTCGCCGGTGATCGGGCGCAGGAAGTAGAAGGCCATGGCGATCAACACGAAGGCCATCCCCTTCTTCACCGTCACCATCCACTCGCCGGGGCGCGGCAGGGCATTGAGCGCGATGAGGTACGGGAAGCCGAGCCCCAGCGCGAGCGCGGCGAACATGATGAAACCGAGGAACGGATCGCCGAGCTGGGCGACGAGCGTGATGAGCGAGATGACGACCGGGCCGACGCACGGTGCGGCCACGATGCCGACCACCAGCCCCATGGCCAGGGCGCCGGCAGCGCCTGCGCGTCCCTGCGACTTGTTGGCGATCCAGCGGGGCGGCTGGATCTCGAAGACGCCGAACATCGACGTCGCCAGCACGAGCATGAGGATGGCGAAGCCGATCAGGACCGCCGGCAACTGCAGCCAGGCGCCGAAGAGCTTGCCGCCGAGCGCGGCCACGACGCCGAGCGACGAGTAGGTGATGACCAGCCCGAGGACGTACGACGCCGACAGGGCGAAGCGGCGGGAACGGCGGCCGTCGCTCTGCATGGCGAAGAAGCCGAGGGTGATGGGGATCAGGGGGAAGACGCAGGGCGTCAGGTTGAGGGCCAGCCCGAGGACGAAGAGGATCGGCAGCGTGACGATCAGCCCCTTATCGGCGAACGTCCGGGCCAGGCGATCCTTCGGGACCGCCTTCGCGCCGGGCGGCGCGGCCGAGAGCGGCGTGAAGTTGCCGCCGGCGGCCGGCGTGCTGCCGGGGGTGGCTGCCGAAATCTTCGTCGTGTCGATCTCGGCTGTGGCGCTGTTCGGCGGCAGGCAGACCCGGTCGCTGCAGGCCTGGTACTTGAGCGTGACCTTCAGGACGTTACCGGCGGCGCGGGCCCGGAACGGGATCGTGATCGTCCCGTCGTAGACGGCGAGCTGCTGGCCGCCGCTGAACTCGAACGCCTTCATCTGGTGCTGCGGATAGGTGGCGTCGGCGTCTTTGCCGTCGACCTGCAGGATCGTCGGGATGGCGAACTCGTCGAGCGGTTTGTGGCTGTTGATGTGCCACCCCTCGAGGACCTTCGCCGTGACGACGCCTTCGAGCTGGTCGCCGGCCCGCTTCGTGACCGCCCCTTCGATCGTCACCTTCGGCGTCGCGTCGGCGGGATCGGCACCGAAGCCGATCTGGCCGAAGAGCGGGACTGCCGACAGCAGGAGAAGCAGAAGGAGCGGCGTACGTCTGTACATCAGTTCTTTTTCGTGGCGGCGAGCTGGCGCTCGATCTGCGGCAGGATGGCGTTCACGTTCGCGATGAGCGGCGAGTCCGGATACGTCGTCTTGAAGCTGCGCAGCTCATTGGCGGCGCTGAGCAGGTTCCCCTGCTCCATGTAGATCTGCCCGAGGAGGATTTTCGAGCGCTCGACCGGCTCGCCGGCCTTGCTGACGGAGGTCAGCTTCTGGATCGTCTTCTGCCCTTCGGCGTATTTCTTCTGGAGGACGTACGAGACAGCCAGTTCGTAGAGCACCTGGTCGCGGAGCGCGGCCGGGAGGTTCTTGTCGGCGGCGAGCTTCTCGAAGCGCGTCTGCGCCTGGACCGGCGACTGGCGCTGCGTGAACTCGCGGGCGAGGTCGAGCCGCTTCTGGTAGTTGTTGCCGAGCTTGGCCTCGTCCTTCACACGCGTGAGGAACTCCTCGTACTGCTTGCGGGTGTTCGTGACCATCGGCCCGAACTGCGCCGGCGGGGCGTAACCGCGGATGGCGCCGGCGAGGGTGCCGTCCGGAGCGAGCACGAGGAAGGTCGGCAGGGACGTCACGTTGAACTTGCGCGCGAACTGCGTCCCCTCGCCACCGTCTTCGGTATCGAGACGGAGGAGAACCATGTCATCGGTAGCGTTCTGGAAGGCTTCGGAGGGGGTGACTTCCGCCTCGAACCGATGGCACCAGCCACACCAATCGGCAAAGAGGTCGACGAAGATGTACTGCTGCTTCGCTTTGGCCTGCTTCTCAGCGGCTCCAACGCTCTTGATCCAGTTGGCGCCGTAGGCGTGAGGGACGAGTACGACGACGAGCGCGGCTACGAGAGCAATCCGTTTCAAGAAGAGGTCCTCCGAATGCGCTCCTGAACGGGAGCGCCGGAACCCCTATTCCGATACGGCAGCCTCGACGTTCTCGCTCTGTTGCGAGTGTTTTCGCGCTGCTTCCACGAACGCCACAAACAGCGTCGAGGCGCAATGCTCTCCCTTCATGTCCTCCGGGTGCCACTGCACGCCGACGTAGAAGGGGTGGCGGGGGTCTTCGAGGCCTTCGACGATGCCGTCGGGCGCGTGGGCGGTGATGCGCAGGCCTTTGCCGAGGTCCTTGACGGCCTGGTGATGGGAGGAGTTCACGTTCTTTTCGCCGTCGCCGACGATGGCGGCGAGCTGGGTGCCCTGCTCGATGATGACGTCGTGGCGGGCGCGGTTGAGGGGGTGGCTGGCGTGCTCGATGGGGGTACCGTCGATGTGCTGGACGAGCGAGCCGCCGGCGGCGACGTTCATCACCTGCATTCCCAGACAGATACCGAGCGTCGGCAGGCCGTGCTCGCGGGCGGCGCGGGCCAGCGCGACGTCATTGTCCTGGCGGCGGGAATCCATCATCTCGACCGTGGGGTGGCACTCCTCGCCGTAAAGGGCGGGATCGCAGTCGAAACCACCGGCCAGGAGCAGACCGTCGAGCCCGGCCACGACGTCGGGAGCGTTCTCCGGCTGCGGTGGGATCAGCACCGGGATGGCACCGGCGCGGCGGACGGCCTCCACGTAGGTGGTGTAGACGAACGAGCGCTCACGCTCGCCCGGTGCGGCGAGCATGTCTGATCCGATACCGATGAGTGGCTTCTTCATACAGTGGCTCGTTGCAAGGCGCGGGCAATTGTTTGAAATTCCGGGGTGGGCGGGGGGACCGATGGGACCGATGGCTCCCTGATTGCGGAACATCGGCGACGAGACCCGGCGATGTAAATTTGACATCCCGGATACAGGTCTTACACGGCGGGATCTTGCTTTGAAAGCGCGGCTTTGATCGATCCTTCCCGGCTTTGATCGATGCTTTCCGGCCTTTCAAATGTGAAAGCGCCGCTTTCATCGATACTTTCGAGCTTTGATCGAGCCTTTCGTGGCTTTGAATCTTGAAAGCGGCGCTTTGATCGTGCTTTCCCAGCTTTGATTGATCCTTTCCGGCCTTGATCGATCCTTTCGCACCTTCTAATTTGAAAGGGGCGCTTTCATCGATCCTTTCGCGCCTTCTAATTTGAAAGCGGCGCTTTAACCTGTGGGGTCACACCTTCGGTCATCGGTCCGATAGGTCCCATCTGTCCATAGGTCCCATCGGTCTCCCTACCGCACTTCGATGCGGACCTCGTCGCGGTTGCCCGCGGCGTCCGTGGCGGCTACGACATGGTGCCCGGGACGCAGCGGCCATTCATGTGCCACCGGCTTGCCGTCGACGGTCCAGGTCACCCGGGCGGCGGAGGCGGCGCGGAGGCGTAACGTCTGGTACTGCATCCGTAACGTGGGGTCGATCAGGTACGTGGCCCCGTTCGGCGGGTTCACGATGCGAAACGTGGCGGCGGCGCGTTTGGCGTTCGGCGCCGGAGCCGCGTCCGGCACCACCCTGGCCCACGGCTGATACTCGCTCGGCCAGTCGATGCCGTTCGAGCGGTGCCAGGTGCAGAACTCGGCCGGCGCTTCGACCGGCAGCCATTCGGTCTGCGTCGTGGGGCACCAGTTCGAAGGGCGCCGTCCGGAGAGCGTGCAGATCGTCACCGGCTCGACGCTCTTCGGCGGCTCGAGGACCGGCGTGGCGTCGCCGATGGGGAGCTGCCCCCGCACGCGCTGCACGGCGGCCAGCATGACGGCGTTGAAAATCGGGGCGGCGCCGGTGACGCCGCTCGAGCCGCGCAGCTCTTCGCGGTCGAAGTTGCCGACCCAGACGCCCACCGTCACGTCGCGCGTGTAGCCGACGGTCCAGTTGTCGCGGTACGCCTGCGACGTCCCGGTCTTCGCGGCGACGGGGAACGGGAAATCGAGGCTCCCTCCCCTGCCGAAGATGTACTCGCGCGCTTTGGCGTCGCTGAGGACATCGCTGATCCAGAAGGCCGTCCGCTCGCTCAGCAACTGCTTGCCGTCGACCGACTTGCCACCTCGCGCAAACGTCGCGTACGACTTCACGAGCTGTTCGAGCGTGACCTCGGAGTTGCCGAGGGCCAGGCCGAGGCCGTAGTAGTCGGCCGTGCGGTCGAGCGTGGTGAAGCCGGAGGCGCGCAGATAACGCAGCAGCGCCGCCGGGCCGAGCTTGTTGAGCATGGCCACGGCCGGCACGTTCTCCGAGCCCGCCAGCGCGGAGCGGACGCGGAGCGGACCGCGAAAACGGCCGTCGTAGTTGCGCGGCGTGTAGACGACCCCCTCTTCCGACGTGCGGAAGTGCGACGGCACGTCCGCCAGCACGGTGGCCGGCGTATCGCCCCCTTCGAAAGCCAGCGCGTAGGTGAACGGCTTGAGCGTCGAGCCGGGCTGGCGCGGCGTGCTGACGCCGTCGATGGCGCCGCCGAAGCCTTCACCGAAGTAGTTGCCCGAGCCCTCCCACGCCAGCCACTGGCCGCTGTGGTTGTCCAGCACCGCCACGGCCACGCTGCGCGCCCCATGCCGGATGAGCGTGGCCCGCTGGGCGTTGATGATCCCCTGCACGTTCCGCTGCAGCGGGGCGTCGAGCGACGTGACGATGTTCGTCGCGTTCGGGTTCGCGGCGAGCACGCGCTCGACGAAATGGCGCGCCAGCACCGGCTGCGCCTGCAGCGCGAAATGCAGTTCCTCTTTCAGCGCACGCTCACGGTCCGCCTGGGTAATGGTCATGGCCCGCAGCACGTACTGCTGCCGCTTCTTCCCCCCTTCCGGATTGCGCACGGGATTGAAGGCCGTGGGCCGGCGCGGGATCGCCGCCAGATACGCGGCCTGGGCGATCGTGAGGTTCTCCGGCGCGGTGCCGAAGTAAGCCTGACTGGCGCGGGCCACACCGGTGATGCGGTTCCCGTACGGGGCGAGGTTCAGGTACATCGCCAGGATCTCGTCCTTCGCGTACCGGTTCTCCAGACGGATCGCCAGCACCGCCTCCCGGATCTTCGTCGTGAACCTGCGGTCGCTCGACCGCAGCAGCAGCTTCGCGAGTTGCTGTGTGATCGTGGAGCCACCCTCTACGACGCGCCGCGTTCGCACGTTGGCCCAGAGCGCACGCGCCACCGCCCGCGCCGAAATGGCGGAGTGGTCGTAAAAGCTCCGGTCCTCCGCCGCCAGCGTCGCGTCACGCACGTACAGCGGGATGGCCCTGGCGTCGATCCAGGTGGAGCGCGTTCCCCGCTCGGACAGCGATTCGTACAGCACTTCGCCGTTCCGGTCGAGAACCACGGTGGTCTGGTGCTTCGACGGATCGAGCAACGACTCGTCCATCGGTCCGTGAAGCACCCACAACCACGCCGCCACCGCGACTACGCAGACGCCGGCGAGCACACCGGCAGTCCAGCCGGCGACGCGCCGGCGCCTGTTCGTCATTTTTTGACCTCGACCGTGACGGTGCCGGTGCGCCCGAAGACTTCCGGCTCGTACATCTGCTCGACGTGCGTCGGCGCCGTCAGGAACGTGCCGGCGGTCGTCGCGCGAACGAGATACTTGAAGAAGTGATCGCCTTCGCCGAGACGCGTGGCGAAGAGGTTGACGCGGTCGTCGTGACGCTCGACGTGATCGAAGCCGCCGCGCTGGAACCAGGACGTCCAGTCACCGCCGCCGTCCGCGATCATCTGCTGCTCCGACAGCGCCGACGCCGTCGTCGCGAACCACGCTTCCACGGCCTCGGTACCGGCAGGCAGCGGATCGGTGACGGCGACGAAGCGGCGCTCCTTGGTGGCGCGGATGACGAGCGTGACCTCGATCAGGTCGCCGGCCTTGAACGACGTCTGCGTCCCTTCCCCGTTCTGCAGCCTGTAGCTGCGCTCGACCTGGAAGCCCTGGTCCATCGGCGACAGGTTCTGCAGCGAGCGGGCGTAGCGGAGCCGCATCATGTAGTAGAGCGTGCCGGTGCCTTCGCGCGTGAAGACGACCGGCACCTGCGTGCCTGGCTGCGCCTTCGTGGCGGTCATGAGCTGCGGCATCGAGAAGTTCTGCGTGCGCGAGTCGGTCGTGCGTCCCTTGAACGTCTCGCTGGCGATGGTCTGGCCGTTCATGGCCATGGCGCCGAGGAAGTCCGGCACCTCCGTCTCGTACTTTCTGTAGTAGTCGACGAGCGAGCCCATGGCCCACGCGTTCTCCTGCGTGTTGCCCCAGCGGCCGCCTTTGCGGACCTGCATGAGCCAGCGGACCATGCGCTTGACGATCTCCTCGTTCTCGCCGTCGCGCACCAGAGTGCCGAGGACGATGGCCGTGGAGCGGACGTTCGAGTTCCAGAAGTAGAGCAGGTACGGATCGTTGGTCTCGTTGACGAACGCCGTGCCCCCCTCGGGCTTGATGGAGTTGAGGATGCGGCGGCGGACGTCGTCCAGACGCTCGCCCCGCTCGTTCCTGGCGATGAGCGTATCGGCCAGGAACGACAGCGCAAAGACCGGCATGCGGTCGCGGTAGCCGTAAACGCGCGCCAGGTGGCTGTCGACGTTGCGGCCACCCTCCGCCAGGACCTTCACGGAGAAGGCCTGCCAGGCGGTGTACGACGGCCACCACTCGGCATTCGTCGGCTGCGGCTCATTGAGCTTGTTGTCGAGGTAATCGTAGGACCGCGTCATGAGGCCCTGATCGACGGTGTAGCCGAGCTTCGCCGCGCGCTGGAAGACGTGCAGGACGTAGCTCGTGAGGTACGGCGAAGTGGACCAGCACTCGCCGGCCCAGAAGGCGAAGCCGCCGTCGCCGCACTGGAACTTCTTCAGCTCGTCGAGGCTCTGCTGCGCCGCCGGTTTCGCGGTCTTCGGGTCGATGTCCGGCAGGCTGAAGGCCTGGCCGAGGTCGGCCGCGAGCATCAGCGCCAGCGACTTCGAGGCGCGCTGTTCGGCGCAGCCGTACGGATATTCGACGAGGTAACGCGCACCTTCGCCGAGGCCGACCAGCATCGTGGACGAGAAGTCGACGCGCAGCCCGCCGAAGCCCGGGACGATGTTCGTCGGGATCTCGAACTTCTCCTCGGCACGCGGCTTCGCTTCGCCGTACGCCGCGAACGTCTCGGGCGTGGCGACGATGCGCACCGGGATGATGTCTTCGAAGCCGTCGTTCTCGCGTCCCATCTGCACGCGCATCTGCACGCGCGCTTCACCGATCGTCTTCGCGGTGGCGTCGAAGCGCACCTCGGCGGAGCCGCCGGGCGCGAGGTCGATCGTCTGCTTCTCCGTCGCGAACTCGAGCACCGAGGGATCGAGGCTCTTGATCGTCACGGTGGCGCGTCCGCGCTGCTTCGACTGGTTGTGCACGACGCCGCCGAAATGGGCGCGGTCGCCGGCCGTGAGGAAGCGCGGCCACGACGGCGTGAGCATCAGCGGCTTGTTGATGCGGATCTCGTTCTGAGCCCAGCCGAAGCGCGAGAGCTTGTCGCCCGCCACGGCCATGATGCGGTACGTGGTGAGCGATTCCGGCAGCGTCACTTCCGTGCGCGCGCGGCCGTTCGCGTCGGTCGTGAGTGAGCCGAGCCAGAACGCCAGGACGCGGAAGTCCTTGCGCAGCGTGCCGGGGCCGGCATCGGCACCGCCGCCACCACCCTCCGAGGCGCCTTTCGGCGTGAGGACGCGGCGGCTGATGATGCGCTGGCGTGAGTCGGCGTTGACGACCTGCAGCGCCTTGCGGAGGTAGATGGACTCGAGCACGTCCGGCGTCTCGTAGCCGGTCAGCGAGAGCACGCCGTAGTCGACGGCCCACAGCACGACCTCGGACTGCGAGGGCTTGCCGCTGACGTCCTTCACGTTCACTTCGATCGTGGCCTTCGTCGCCGGGCGGTACTCCTCGTGGTTGGCCTTGACGTCGACGGTGAGCCGCTTCGACGCGTCTTCGACGTTCAGCTCGACGTAGCCGAGGCGGAACGCCGGCTTGCCGGGGTCACTGCCGTCGGCGTCCGGATCCTTCTTCGTCCGCCCCTTCACGAGGAGCACGGAGACGTAGAGGTTCGGGATGTCCTTGTCGGTGATCGGGATGGTGATGGTCTGCTGCGTCGAGGTGAGCGTGAACGGCGTCCAGGTGCGCACGCCTTCGCGCTCGGTCGTCAGCAGCGCCGTGGCGGTCTCCCACGGCGACTTGATCATGATCCGGGCGGTCTCGCCGGGACGATAGGTCTTCTTCTCCGGGATCAGGTCGATGCGGTTGTGATCGTGGCGTTCCCACGCGGTGTAGCCGGGGCCGACGGCGTAAAAGTCGGTGCGCGTGGTGGTCGTGCGTCCCGAGCCGTCCGTGGCCGTGGCGATGAGGACGTACTCGCCCCCCTCTTTCATGTCGATGTGCAGCGGGACCGGGTTCGCCGTCGTGGTGACGGTCCAGTTGCCGGCGTCGATCTCCTTCGGCTCGCTGTTCCATTCGTAGAAGCCGCCGCCTTCACCCTGGCGGACGCTCGCCCACTGGATCTGCTTGAGCGAGAGCTTGACCTCGACACCGGCCACCGGCAGCCCTTCAAGGCCGGCGGCGATGACTTCCGTATCGATGCCTTTCGACGACTCCGCAAAGTACGGCGGGCGGCGCAGGCCGATGTACCAGGGGGCCGGATCGACGCGGTACGTCGTGCGGCCGGCGATCTGCTGGCGCGTGATGTCGGTGACGACGCCTTCGAGCTGGTAGTCGAACGGCCAGCCCGCTTCCCTGTCGGTCTTGAGGTTGAGCTTGAGGGTGCCGTCAGCGCCGAGCTGCGTCGACTTCTGCTCGATCGTCACGGCCTCCGGCTGGTCGAGGCGCCAGTTCCAGCCGAGGAACGCCCAGCGGTCCGCCGGCCAGCGGTCGGTGATCTTCGCCGGGACGTCGTACACCGGACGCTTCGAATACGTCCACGCCACCTCGCGGCCGGACATCGGCGCGCCGAAGAGATAGCGTCCGTTGATCGTGCCGTTCAGCGCCTCGCCGGCGAGCGTGCTGTTGCCGGTCAGCGTGGCGTCGACACGGAAGTCGGGACGGCGGTAGGCGGCGACGAGGAAATTGCCGTAGAGCTGCAGCCGCTGGCCGGGCGCTTTCGCGTAGACGCTGTAGCCGCCGAGCGGCGCGCCGTTCGGCACGCGCGCCGTCCATTCGGCGCTGCTCCAGGCGTTCGTCGTCAGCGTGCGCTTGTCGATCTCGTTGTCATGGCTGTCGCGGATCACGACCTCCACTTTCGAGCCCGGCGGCAGGAGCTGCATGCCGTTGGGCGTGTCGCTGCGGAGGATGGCCTTGAGGTGGATCTCCTCGCCGAGCTTGTAGACGCCGCGGTCGGTGAAGACGGTGCCGCGCAGCAGCGGGTCGGCCTCGTTGACGTTGAAGTCGAGGCCGAAGTCCCACGGGTTGATGTTCTCGTTCCAGTCGCTGCCGACGTAGGCGACGTCGCCGTCTTTCTCGGCGATGACGACGAAGTGCAGCTCGCTCAGCGCTTCCCAGGCGTAGTCCTCTTCCTCTGCCGGCTTCTCCTTCGGGCGGCGGAGGTCGGTGTTCGGCGCGATGGCGATGCCGTCGGCGCCGGTGGTGCCGGTCCAGACGACGTCGTTCGTCAGGTTGCGGATCGAGACCTTCGCGCCGGCGACCGGTCTGGCGTCATCGAGCCGGGTGACGAGGACGAGCGTGTTCTGCGGGCTGTCCTTGACGCTCAGGCCGAGGTTCGTCGCCTGCACGAGCGAGGCGCGAATGTCCTGCGAGTACTCCTTCGACTTGGCGATCGGCTCGCCAGGCTTCACGGCCGCCCAGACGAGGCCCATGTTGTCCGCGCCGAGGGCGGACTTGAGGTCGAGCCCATAGGACTGGATGCGATCCGAGCGGGGCGTGAGCTTGCGGACGGTCGGCTTGGCGTTCGGCGGTGCGGTGCGGAAGCCGTCGGTGCGGAGCTGCACCATCGTCGGCATCAGGTTCTCGATCGACAGCGGCGCGAGCCACTGCGAGACGCTGCGGTAGTTGCGGCCGTGGAACGGTAGCAGCGGGCCGCCGCTGGATTCCCAGACGCCGTGACCGTCGCCGAAGCTGACGAAGGCCGTCTTGTGCCAGTTCTCGACCGTCGCGGCCCACATGTAGCCGAGCTTCTGGCCGTCGGCCGCTTCGAGCGTGGGATCGATCTTGATGGTGTAGGTGCGCGCCGGCTGGAGCGACCATCCGAGCTCGTCGAGGCTGTAGCTCGGCGCCGGATAGTCGCTGTCGCGCTCCGGCATCGCGCCCGGCTTCACCGCCACCGGCTTGGCCGGATCCGTGACGTCCGTGACGGTGATGGCTTTGCGCGCCCGCGCCGGGGGGACGCCGGAGCGCGTCCGGAAGACGATGGGGTTGTAGCCCTCCGGATCGCACTGGGCATAGCACCACATCTGGTTGACGAAGAAGGTCGGCTCGAGCTCGAGGATGAACGTCTGCTCGCGGCCGGTGCCGACGCCGCGTCCGGCGGCGAGCTTGTCGTCGAGGATGACCTGCAGGTTGGTGTCAGGGGCGACGCCCGGCTTCGTCTCGAGGACGACCTGGTCGTTGGCCGGAGGGAAGCGTTCCTTGTCCCAGTTCGTGGCCACGGAGACGAAGACCGGGGCGCCCTGGCTGGCGGCGGCCGCTTTCGCTTTCGCGGCCTTCGCGGCGAACGCCTGCTGTGACGCGGCGTCGACCTGGGACGGATCGGCGATGGCCGGTTCTTCGAACGGGCGGGTGCTCGTGCGGAGCTGCAGATGCTTCGCGACGGTCGCGGCGTCGACGGGCTGGTTGAACCGGAGCGCGATGACGATCGGATTGCCCATCTTCTCGTCGCGCCGGTACCAGTCCGTGCCCATGAGGCGGATCGTGGGCGTCGTGAAGCTGAACTTCGACGGCTTGTCGAGCGTGTTGCCGGCGACGGACCTGGCGCTGGCGTCGATCGTGACGGTGTAGGTCGTCGCGTACGGCAGCGGTGTCTTGGGGGTGAAGATCAGTGTGGTGGTGCCGGACCATCGGAACGTCCCGGCGACGTTCGGCGAGATCTTGAAGAACGGCGCCGTCACCGGCTGCGGGATCTTCCCGACGACGACCATCGGCTCGGAGAAGACGACCCGAACCTCGCTGGCCTCGGCGAGGGTGGAGACTTCCCCCGCCGGCCCCGCGCTCACGATGCGTAACGTATTCGCGGCACGAGCAGTGAACGCAACGAACAAAAGAACGACCGCACACACGACTCTTTTCATACGCGGTGCAGTGTAGCGGGGAGATCTGTCATCCCGCGTGACCGATGCACGGAAATCTCATACGAGAGTTGTGGCGGGATTGTGGCCGGGGTCGAGGAACAGATGGGACCTATGGGTGATGGGGAACGCTTTTCATGTAGGACAGACACTCTTGTCTGTCCCGCGCACCAGGGAACCGGACAGACAAGAGTGTCTGTCCTACATGAACCCGAGTCCCATCGTTCCCCACCGCGTGCCTACAACGTCTCCGCCGCCACCGGCTTCCCGAACAGGAACCCCTGCACTTCCTCACAGCCCTCTTCGGCCAGGAACTGCATCTGGGCCTCGGTCTCCACCCCTTCGGCGGTCACGCCGAGGTTGAGGCCGTGGGCCATGGCGATGATCGCGCTGACGATGGCCCGGTTGCTGCGGCTCGCGTCCAGCTCGTGGACGAACTCCCGGTCGATCTTCACCCGGTCGATCGGGAAATGCCGCAGGTAGCTGAGCGACGAATGCCCCGTCCCGAAGTCGTCCACCGCGATCTTCACGCCGATCTCCCGCAGCTCGCGCAGCGTGGCGATGGTCCGCTCGGTATTGAGCATGGCCGTGCTCTCCGTGATCTCCAGCTCGAGCGAGCTGGGATTGAGGCCCGACTCCTCCAGCGCGCTCACGATGACCTTCCGCAAATCGCTCTGCTGGAACTGCCGCGCCGAGAGGTTCACCGCCATGCGCAGGCTCGGGAACCGCGTCCTCTGCCACTTCTTCGCCTGCCGGCAGGCCTCGCGCAGCACCCACTCGCCGATGGGGACGATGAGGCGCGTCTCCTCGGCGATGGGAATGAACGTCAGCGGCGACACCAGCCCGATCCCCGGGCGGTTCCATCGCAGCAGCGCCTCCATCCCCGTCACGCTGCGATCCTCCAGGCGGATCTGCGGCTGGTAGTGCAGCACCAGCTCTCCCCGTTCGATGGCCCGGCGCAACGCGTTCTCGACCGACAGACGCTCCAGCGCGCGGCTGTTCATCGCCGGCGTGCAGAGCTGGTAGCCGTTGCGTCCCGCCTCCTTGGCCCGGTACATGGCGTTGTCGGCGTTCTGCAGCAACTGCTCGGCGCTGTTGCCGTCGTTCGGATAGAGGGCAATGCCGATGCTGGTCGTGATGTAGAGGTCGTGCCCTTCGAGGTGCACCGGCTGGGCGATCGCGTCGAGCAGTTTCTGCGCGATCTTCGCCGCATCCTCGGCGCTGCCGAGGTCCGCGAGCAGGAGCGTGAACTCGTCGCCGCCCATGCGCGCGATCGTGTCCTCCTCCCGCAGCATCGACTGCAACCGTCCGGCGATCGACTTCAGCAACTCGTCGCCGACCGAATGGCCGAGCGTGTCGTTGACGTACTTGAAGCGGTCGAGGTCGAGGAACATCACGGCGAGCAGGTGCTGCTGCCGTTTCGCATGCGCCAGGGCGACGGTGAGCCGGTCGCGGAACAGCAGGCGGTTCGGCAACGCGGTGAGCGCGTCGTGGTACGCCTGATATTCGATCTGCTCCTCGGCGGACTTGCGCTCGGTGATGTCGCGCGAGACGGAGACGACCTCCTCGACCGCGCCGGTCTCGGCGTTGACGATGGCCCGGCTCGTCGATTCGAACCAGACGAGCGTCCCGTCCTTCCGCACGGCCCGGAAGCTGTACGTGCTCGCCCCTACTTCGCCGAGGGAGAACGTGGCCCGGCGGATGATCGGGTGGTCCTCCGGTGTGATGAACGAGTAGATGGAGCGGCCGACGAGCTCCGACGGCTCGTAGCCGAGAAGATTACGGATAGCGTCGGAGGCGTACACGATGCGGCCGCGCACGGTCGAGCGCGAGATCAGGTCCGTCGAGTTCTCGGCCATCAGCCGGTAGCGCGCCTCGCTGTCGCGCAGCGCGATCTCGGCCATCTTGCGGTCGGTGATGTCGATGGCCGTGCCCTCGAGGACCTCCTCGCCGTCCTCGCCGCGAAGGATATGGACGCTCTCGAGGAGCCAGACCGAATGGCCGTCACGGTGGCGGAGGCAGACTTCGATGTTGGCGACGGCACCGTGATGGCGCACGGCATCGATGAACTGATCGCGCTCCTCGGGCGTGTGATAGAGATCGCCGGCCCGCAGCGCCAGGAACGCTTCCCTCGTTTCGAAGCCGAGCATCCGCGCCAGCGCGTCGTTGCACTCGAGCATCCGTCCGCTGACGGTGTTGCGGTAAACACCGGCGAGGTTCCGTTCGAAGAGGAGCCGGTGGCGCTGTTCGCTGGCCCGCAGTGCACGATAGGCGCGCGTCCGCTCGAGGGCACCGACGAAGATCTCGCCGGCAAGCCGCAGGAGCGCCGGCGTCTCCTCCGACCAACTGTTTTCGACATGCGAGCTCACGGCGACGTAGCCGATGAGCGTGTGGGCGAGCACCATCGGTACGGCGATCCCGGCGCGAACGTTCGCGGTTTCGAGGGAGCGCCGCTCCACCGCCGCTTCGGGCGGCAGGTCGTCGAGCGAGCGGAGGTGGAGGTTCTCGAAGCGGGCGAGCCTGGCCATCCACCAGGGCGCCGTGTCGGTGGAGATGTTCTGCGACGTCTCCCACCGGCTCGGCACGCCGGGCGCCGTCCACTCGTGCGTCAACGAGCCGCTGCGGCGGTCTTCCGTCAGGAGCACGACGTTGCAGCGATCGGCCTTCGTGAAGCGGCCGATGGCGCCGAGGGCCTCGTTGATGCCGCGGTCGACTTCGTCCGGGGCGGCGTTGATGAAGTAGCTGGAGATCGCGGCGACGAGCGTCTCGTACTCGGCCCGATGGCGCAGCGCCTCCTGCGTCTGGCGGCGCTCCTGCGCGTCGATGGCCATCGAGACCATGTCGGCCACGGAACTGGCGAAGTTCTCTTCTTCGACGCTCCAGTTGCGCTGCGGGCCGACGTGCTCCTGGCAGACGACGCCCGTCATCTCGCCGAGGCGGCGGATCGGGGCGTCGAGCATCGAGGTGACGCCGTTCGGCTCGAGGTAGACGCCCGTGAACGCGCTGGTGCGCGGGTCGTGCCGCGCGTCGTGGGCGCTGATGATCCGCTCCGATTCGAGCGCCTTGAAGTAGAGCGGATACATCGCCGCCGTCAGCTCGATGCCCGAGCTGTGGCGGTGTGCGTTCCGCTCGTAGAGCTCCACGCAGCGGATGGCCTCCCGGTCAGGCGTGTAGAGCCAGATGCCGACCCGCGCCACGTCGAGCGTGTGCGCACACGTTTCGGCGATGTCGCGCAGCGCTTCCTCGAGATTGCCCGAGTGGATGGAGTGCCGCTTCGCCAGCTCGACCAGCACCTGATTCTGGCGGCGCAACCGCGTCTCCGTCTCGCGCAGAAGCGCGGTGACGCGTGCGTCGGAGCGAATTCGGACAGGGGGCGTGTCGGGCACGGGACCTCGTTGGACGAGGTTCCATGTTAGCAGGAAAGATGGAACGCCACAGGAAGGCGGGTCATCCTGGAGTGGGGTGGGG
>DASWMP010000407.1:0-6920 GCA_036399695.1 Thermoanaerobaculia bacterium
TCTCGCGTGACGGACAGGATTGTCCGTCCTCCACTTCACCTCACTTCTTCACGACCTTCAGCGCATTCTCCGCCGCGTGCAGCAGCGCGGCCGGGCCTACCGGGGCGCCGGTGGCGTGCTTCATCCACTGATCGGGCGTCACGCTGCCGTACGTCGACATGCGCTCGAACTCCTGGCCGATGTTGCCGGCCTTTTCCATCTGCTCCTCGATCTGGTGGGCGATGAGATGGCCGACGGAGTAGTCCGGCAGATACAGGAAGTTGTTCACCATGTGCGCGTAGACGCCGAGCAGCACCACGTCGCGCTTGTTGAAGATGCGGGCGTAGTACTTGTTCCAGACGTCTTTCGCGATCTGCACCGTGGCGTTCTTCAGCTCTTCCGGCGTGGCGTTCGGGTGGTCGTACATCCAGTGCCACATGCCCATGTCGACGAGGCCGACGCCGGCGATCTCGTACGTGCCCCAGAAGTCGTTGAGGGCCTGCAGCGCGCGGCTCTCGTCGTTCGGGCTGGCCAGGCCGAGGAGCTCGAGGTCCTTGGCCTGGAAGACGAACGCCAGTGCTTCGGTGAAGGCGGTGTTCGGGACGCTCGCCAGCGAGTAGTAGTCGATGTGCTTGAGCGAGAACACCTGCTCCACGTTGTGCCCCATCTCGTGGACCGCGATGTTGAAGCCTTTGTAATCCATCCCTTCCGCGCCGACGCGCGTGCGCAGGCGGGGATTGTCGCCGCGGCGTGACGCGGGCATGGCGTGGCCGGAGCCGCGGGCCGGATCGACTTCGATGTTGTTCGCGAGGTACTGGGCGCGCGCTTTCGTGAAGCCGAGCTTCACCAGGAGGTTGGCCATGTCGGCCTTGTAGGCGGCGGCGTTCGGGTAGCGCTTGCGGGTGATGGCGTCGAGCTCCGCTTCACTGTAGGTGCCGCGCGGGCGGAAGCCGTTGTACCAGAGGTCGAACGGCTCGAGCTTGCGTCCGAGGCGTTGCTCGATGAGCTTTGCCACACGGGGAGCGAGCGGCGAGGAGAGCACTTCCTCCAGCATGGCCCGCACGCGGACCTCGGGAAGCTGGCGGCCCTCCTCGAAGCTGCGCTGGATGTGCGTCGGCGCGGTGGGGGAGTAGGGATCGACGAGCTTCGCCGCGCGGAAGGCCTTGAGGATCGTGGCGTAGCGCGAGTTTGCTTCGGTCTTGTGGCCGGAGGTGTGACCCTCCGCGTCTTTGACGGCGGCCGGCTTCACCTCGTTGCTGTAGGGGCTCCAGTCGACGTTCGGATTGTCGATGACCTGCTCCGGGATCGAGGAGTCGACGATGCGCTCCATGGCCCGCTGGATGAGGCGCTGTTTCGGCAGGCCGACTTTCGGATCGAGGCTGTAGTTGGCCTTGATCTCGTCGCGCAGGTTCCAGTGCTCGAGCAGGCGCATGCCGGCGGGAAAGAGGCGGTTGCCCTGCTCGTCGAGCAGGTGGTGCATCCATAGGTTGTAGGTGGCGACGTATTGCGAGGTCTCGGCGTACGCTTTTCCATACGCGAGGTTGACCTCGGACGGGATGCGCTTGGAGAAGCGCCCGGCGAGCTTCGTCTCCGCCCACTGCCGCCGCGACCATTTCTCTCCCTCGGCGAGCCGCTCTTCGAGCGTCGTCAGCGGGAAGTTGAGGAGGACGACGAAGGCGAGCTTGTTGGCGAAGAGGTCGTCAGTGAGATGCGCGCCCGCCTCGTAGCCGGCCATGATCTCGTCGAACGGGTAGATCGGCCCGAGGTCGAGGTCGGACTGCCAGTCGAGATCGCGGCCGATCTCGTTGAGGTGGCCGTCGAGCGATTCGAAGACGAACTGCGCGCGGTTGAAGAGCGCGTCGAGCGTGACGGCATCGCCGGCGAAATGCGTGCGCACCAGTTCCTCGAAATCGGCGGCCGTGCCGTCCTCCGCGCGCCAGAACTGCGCGGCCTGTTTCATGCCGCGCCGCAACCGCGCGCGCTGCCCTTCGCCGTATTTGGCGACGAGCTCGGTCTCGAGTTTCTGCATCGACGAATCGACGTTCTGTTGTGCTGATGCCGTGACGGTCATGAAGATCGCGAGCAGCGTAAGAGTGAAGTTTCGAACCACGCGTGCCCTCCTTGCGCCACGGATCATAGCTTGGGAAATCGTCACAACGTGACGTTTCAGTCAACCGCATAACTGTCACTTGCATCTACATCAATCCGGAACGATGTTGAAGTCATCTCAATTAGGAGGAGATACATGGATCACAAAGATGTAAGTCTGGAGCTGTCCGTCGAAACCATCGCCGTACTGTGTACTGCCGACGCCGAGAACCCGCGCCCCGAAGAGCAGTCGCTCGACCTCGAAGGCCGGAATCGCGGCACCATGCTCAGCCCTCGCTTCTGCTGCCCGTAGCGCGAGGTGCCTTCTTTTCGTCGGGCGCCGCTCCTCCGGGGCGGCGCCCTGTGAGCCGTGACAGAGCACGATGGGACGAATGGGACACATGCGACACATGGGACACATGGGAGCCAGAGCTGTTGACGCATCGCAGGTGGCTGATGACTCCCATCTGTCTCATCGGTCCCATAGGTCCCATTCGTCCCATCGTTACTCCTGGTCTCCGCTGCTCACGGGCACCGCGGCGGAGCGCGCGCTCGCGGTGGCGCACGAGCTGGCCGATACGCTCGAGGACACACCGGTTACCGATGCGGCCATCAGCGCCGGCAATGCGGGGATCGCGCTGTTTCTTGCGTACGCGGGCCGCGAAAACGCGGCGCGCCAGCATCTCGCCGACGCCGCGCGGGTGATGGCGTCCACGGTCATCGGGCCCTCGCTGTACTACGGCTTCCCCGGGATCGGCTGGGCGTCGCTCCTGCTCCGGCGCCACGGCGTGATCACGAGTGACGATGCGCCGTTCGCGAAGATCGACGCCACGCTCGCGGCCTTTCTCGACCGGCCGCACTGGCCGTGGCACGTCGATCTGGTGAGCGGCGTGGCGGGGCTGGCGGTGTATGCGCTGGCGCGGCTGCCGGATGCGCAGGCGGAGCGTTGCCTCGAGCTGATCGTGCGCGCGCTGGAGGAGACGTCGCAGGAGACTGCCGAAGGGATCGTCTGGTTCACGCCGCCGTCGCTGCTCACCGACGAGGTGTTGAAGAAAGCGCCCCAGGGTTACTTCGACTACGGCGTGGCGCACGGTCTGCCGGGCGTGATCGCGGCACTGGCGGGCAGCGTCCGCGCCGGTGTGGCCACCGGGCCGGCCATGCGCCTGCTCGAAGGGGCGGTGCGCACGCTGCGTGCGGTGCGGTTGCCGTCGGGCAATTTCCCGGGACTGGTGGGCACGGGCCTCGACACGCGTGTGGCGCGGCTGGCGTGGTGCTACGGCGCGCCGGGGATCGCCGTGACGCTGTTGCGGGCGAGCGAAGCGGCAGGGCGCGAGGACTGGCGCGAGGAAGCGCTGGACGCCGGACGCTGGGCCGCGCGCCGTTCCGATGAAGACTCGGGCGTCGTGGACGCCGGCTTCTGCCACGGCGCTGCCGGCGTCGCGCACATGTTCAACGTGCTGTATCAGGCCACCGGCGAGCCGCTGTTCGCCGAGGCGGCGCGGCACTGGCTGGAGCGGACGCTGGACCTGCGCGTGGCCGGCCGCGGCCTCGCCGGCTACGGTGCGTTCGCGCCGACCGCGCCGGCCGGGTCGCAATGGGTGGCGGAGCCGGGGATGGCCGACGGCATCGCCGGAATCGGCGCGACGCTCGTCGCCGCCACGACGCACGCACCGCCGGAATGGGATGCGATGTTCCTGCTGCGATGACTCTCGAGCCTTCAGGATTCTTCGTGCTGCGCACGCCGCTGCTGCCGTTCGAGACGATTCTCGAATGGCAGCAGGCGGAAGACCGCGAGGCCTTCCTCTTTGCGCTCGCCGCACGTCCGGAGATCCGTGACGCGTTGCGCATCGCCTCGCGCGATTTCGACGCGGCGCTGGAACGGCCGAACCGGCGCGTGGTGCTGGCGCTGGCGCGCTACGTGGCGCGGATGGCGTCGCGGCCGACGCCGTTCGGCCTCTTCGCCGGAACCAGCGTCGGGACGATTGCCGCCGGGACGTTGCTCGAGCTGCCGCCGCTCGCCGCATACGAGCGGGCAGCGAACGTCGGTCTGCACGCGCTGGATACGTTCGCGCGCGAGCTGCCGGAGGACGTGCGTGAGCGGGCGACGCTGGTCCCGAACTCGACGCTCTACGAGCTGGGCGGGCAGTTCCGCTATATCGCCGGCAAGCAGCTCCGGGGCGTGCGCGCGGCGGCGGAACCGCGGCGGGCGGTGGAACTGGCCCGCGGCGGCATCACGCGCGAGGCGCTGACCGAGGCGTTGACGCGCGAGCTCGGCCTCGCCCGTGAAAGAGTTGCGGCGTTCGTCGCGCAGCTCGTGGCGAACGGGATTCTCGTCGCCGACGTTCGCCCGCGCGTCACGTCCTTCGATCCGCTGGCGGAGCTCTCGGCACGATTGCGCGGGGCCGATGCCGCGTCGGCGGCGAACCTGGAGGCGTTCGCACGCGGCAGTCACGAGCAGCACGTCACGCTGCGCAAGCCGTCGCCTTCGCTCGCCCTCGGCACAGCGGTGGCGAACGAGCTCGCGCGTGCCGCCGAGGTGCTGCAGAAGATCTTTGGAGCGGCGGCTCTCGATCCCGTGCGGCGCTTCCGCGAGGAGTTCGTCAAGCGGTACGACACACGCTTCGTGCCGCTGCTCGAAGCGCTGGACGACGAGCTGGGAGTAGGCTTCACCGGCTTCGGCGAGGATTCGATCGACGATGTGCCGCTCCTCGCCGGATTGCATTTCCCCACGGATGCGCGCACCCCCCGCTGGTTGCCGTGTCATGCACTGCTGCTCGAGAAGGTGGGACAGGGTGCGCTGAGCGGGACGACGGAGCTCGTGCTGACGGGGGAGGACGTGGAACGGATGGCCGCGCGCGACGCGCTGCCGCTGCCCGACGCTTTCGCCGCGATCGGCGCGGTGGTGCGCGGCAGCGGCCCTCCCTGCGTGCTGGTGCATGCGGTGGTCGGTCCGAGCGGCGCCATCGCGCTCGGCCGCTTCTGCCAGACGGATGCGGAGCTGGACGGCTGGGTGCGCCGCCATCTGCGGGATGAGGAGCGGCTGCGTCCGGAGGCGATTTTCGCGGAGGTGGTGCATCTGCCGGAGGACCGCGCCGGCAACGTGGTGGCCCGTCCTCCGCTCCGCGATCACGAGATCCCGTTCCTCGGCGACTCGGGCCTGCCGCGCGAACGTCAGGTCGACGCGGCGGACCTCCTGCTCGGCGTCGCCGGCCAGCGCCTCGTTCTCTGGTCGCGCACACTCGACCGCGAGATCGTCCCGCGGGTCACGAGCGCGCACGATTACAAGACCCATGGAGTCAGCGCGTACCGCTTCCTCGCGGCGATGCAGCGCGATGGCGTGTCGGGCGCGCTGTACTGGGACTGGGGTCCGCTGATGTCGCTGCCCTTCCGGCCGCGCGTGCGGGTGGGGAACGCGATCCTCTCGCGGGCGTCATGGACGGTGAGCACCGACGCGCTGCGCGAAGGCCCGCTGCCGGGGATGCCGCGCTTCGTCGTGCTGGTCGACGGCGATCACGAGCTGCTGGTCGACTGGCAGAACCCGATGACCATCGAGGCGCTCCTCGCCGCGGCGACGCGCGCAAAGCAGGTGAGGCTCGACGAGGTGCTGCCGTCGCCGGAAGCGCTGGCGGTGCAGGGTCCGGAAGGGCATTTCACGCACGAGGTGGTGGTGCCGTTCACGCGTAGCGAGAGCACGACCCGCGCGGTGGCGCGTCCGGTCGTGCATCCGGCGGCAGTGCGCTCGTTCGCGCCGGGCAGCGAGTGGAGCTACTTCCGGCTGTACACCGGCTACGCAACCGCGGACCGCCTGCTCACTGAAATGATCGCGCCGCTGGCGCGCGGGCTGCGCTGGTTCTTCGTGCGCTACAACGACGACGGCGGCTTCCATCTGCGCGTCCGCTTCCACTGCCTGGAGCCGGAGCGGATGCTCGAGCTCGCGCGCGTCTTCGCCGCCAACCCGCTGATCTCGCGCGTGGAGCTCGGCACGTACGAGCGGGAGCTGGAACGCTACGGCGGGCCGGCGGCGATGGCTCTCGCGGAGGAGCTGTTCTGCGCGGACAGCGACGCGGTGGTGAAGCTGCTGCCGTACGCGGCTGCGCTGCGCTGGCAGCTCGCGGTGTACGGCAGCGATGTGCTGCTGACGGACCTCGGCCTCGATGCTGACGAGCAGCGCGCGTTGCTGGCGAAGCTGGTGGCAGGCTACGGCCATGAGTTCCGCGTCGATCGGATTCTCCGCGACGAGCTGGCCCGCAACACGCGCGACCGGGCGGGGACGCTGCGCGCGTGCTACGAGACCGCGCCGACGCAGCCGTGGCACGCCGCGTACCGCGAACGCTCGGAGCGCGTGGCCCCGCTGGGCCGCGAGCTGCGCCGCTGCGCGACGGGTGAGCCGTACCTCGACCTCGCCGCAAGCGTGCTGCACATGCACCTGAACCGCTGGCTGCGCTCCGCCCCAAGAAAGCAGGAGCTGGTGATCTACGACCAGTTGCAGCGATTGCACGTGTCGCGCGAAGCACGCGGGCGCGTGGGGGAGCGGTAGGAGCCGCGACGTAGCCTTGGAGCGCCGGCTCTGCGTCCGCGGACAGTTCTGCTGCCACGAAGCCGGGCGGTATGAGTTGTCATCCCTCGCTCGACGCTTCTAATGACACGCTTTTCCGCGGTCGTGAGATCAACGACTTCCGGACGCTTGCGCGTCCACTCTCCGCGGAGTTTGGAGTGCGGCAGCGACGCTTCATCAGTTGCCGCTTTCACAGAGTCGCGGCGGCGAGCCGCGGCCCGCGCGGTGCACCAGCAAGCGGGGCGGAAGCTCGACGCTTCCGCTATCGGAAAGCGGCAGCTGGTGAACCGTCGCTGCC
>DASWMP010000408.1:0-37843 GCA_036399695.1 Thermoanaerobaculia bacterium
CGGCATCGCCCCGTTCAAGGTGAACTACTACGACGCCGACAGCGTCCACGGCAACGACGAGCGGATCCGGTCGAAGTATTTCGTCGAAGGCGTCCGCCTCGTGCGCAATGTGGTGAAGGACTTCTGCGTCAAATGAGCGGGACAGGCACGCCTGTCTCTCCGGAGCGGCCCGGGGGACGGTCGCACCGTTTCGCCTTCGTCTTCCTCCCGCTCCTGGCCACGATCCCATTCCTCGGCGCGCTGCTGCGGCGCGAGGTGTTCGTGCTGCGCGATCACTTCGATTACTTCGCGCCGCTGCGCTGGTTCACCGCGGAGCATCTGAAGCGGGGCACGCTCCCGCTCTGGAACCCGTACAGCGCCTCGGGCGAGCCGTGGCTGGCCAATCCGCAGACGGGCGTGTTCTATCCGCCGTCGTGGCTCTTTCTTGTGCTCCGTTTCGAGACTGCCTACGTCCTCTACCTGCTGCTGCACGTCGCGCTGCTCGGAATCGGCGCGTACCTGTTGTTCGCGCGCAAGCGGAGCGAAGGAGCGGCGCTCGTCGGCGCGGTCGCGCTGATGTTCGCCGGCCCGACGCTGTCGCTGATGGACGTGTCGAACAACCTGACGACGTACGCCTGGCTGCCGTGGGTCCTCTGGTGCGCGCTGGAACGAAAGCCGGTGCGCGGCGGCATCGTGCTGGCGCTGGCGTTTCTGGCGGGGGAGCCGCTGTTCGCGGCGATCTTCGCGGTGATGTACGTGGCGGCGGCGCTCCGCTTCCGGAAGGGAAACGATGGGACAGATGGGACAGATGGGACAGATGGGACCTTTGCCCGCCGGCCCTTCCGGTGGGTTTTCATGCGTCCCATCGGACCCATGGGTCCCATCGTTCTCACTGCACTCGTCGCCTTCGGACTCTCGGCCGTGCAGCTCCTGCCCTTCATCGAGATGCTGCGCGGCAGCGACCGCTCCCACGGGCTCGACACGACGTTCATCTTTCGCGACTCCGTGCCGCTACTCGAGTGGCTGCGGCTGGCGATCCGGGGTGCGCAGTCGCAGCAGTTCATCGTCGTGATGTACGCCGGTATTGCCGTGTCGCTGCTGGCGCTGATCGGTGCGGCGCGGTGGCGCGAAGCGCGTCCGTGGCTCGTACTGCTCGCGCTCGCGATCGTCGTCAGCGCCGGTTCGTACCTCGCACCGGTGGCCTGGGTCATCGAGCATCTGCCGCTGACGTTGTTCCGCTATCCGGCGCGCTTCATTCCGCTCGGCATGTTCGCCGTCGTGGCGCTGGCGGTCATCGGTTGGGAGCGCATCCGCCGGCCGAAGAAACGATGGGCCGACCTCATCGTCATCGCGCTGATCCTCGTGGACGTGCTGCCCGCGACGGTGGTGCTGTTCGAGAGCGCGCCGTTCTCACCGAAGGTGGTGCCGTACGAGGCGAAGGTCGGCGCGCAGGCGAAGATCGTGCGCATCGGCACGCTGGCGCCGGCGCGCCGCGCGGAGTGGATCTCCGGCTATCTCAATCTGTACGAATCGCGCTATGACGAGTGGACCGCCGCGCCGCTGACGACCGCGCGCGTCTACGCCATGAACCAGCAGCTCGCGGCGGCGCCGCATCCGGACCTGCTGGCCTTCGTACCGGCCGGCTGGCTGGTGACGGAGCGCGCGTTACCGGCACCTTTTGTGAAGGAGCGTGGGCTGGTGTATCGCTATCCGCACGCGCTGCCGATGGCGACGTTCTGGTCGTCGTGGGTGCCGATGCACGACGGCTTCGAAGACTTTCTGGCGGGACGGACGAACGGGAATCTGTTCGTCAATCACAAGGACGTGCCGAAGGGCCCGCGGACTATTTCGGCGGTGAAGCTCGCGATGGGATTGAATGAGGTGCGACTCGACGTTGACGCGCCTTCCGACGGAGTTGTCGTGCTCGCGCAGCAGGATGTGAAGGGGTGGCGCGCGACGGTCGACGGGCGGGCGGTGGAGACGCTCGCGGCGAACGGAATTTTCCGCGCCGTGCACGTCGAAAAAGGACGACACATCGTTGTCTGGAAGTACCGTCCGATGTCACTTTTGATCGGCGCGGTGATGACGCTCATCACACTTTCCACGATGCTGCTTTTCTCGTTTGTCAAGCGCTCGCGCGAAGGAAGATTTCTCTTGCGGTCCCACGAAATGGGGGGTGTAGAATCACCCCTCTCCACAACGCGCACCTCTGAGGTTTTATCAAAATGGTAAGCATCGACGATCGTTTGAACGCCATCATTCGCGAGCTGATTGGCAACGGAATCACGCTGGCTCAGGCGGTCGAAGCATTCGAAGGAAAGTACATCGTGGCGGCCATGACGGTCAGCCGCGGAAACGTCACCCAGGCATCGAAAAAACTCGGCGTTCACCGCAACACTCTGCACAACAAACTGCGCACACAGACGATGCTCAACGGCTTCGCCGAACAGATCCGCCCCGCCCGCCGCCGCCTCTCCGCGAAGCGCGTCTCCGCACCGGCCAGCAGCCGCCTGACGAAGACGCCGCGCTCACCACGTTGATCGTCCGAGGCGGCTCGTGACGCGCTCTCTGTCCCTCCCTCAACCTTCCGAGCTTCATCAGGCGATCATCGAATTGCTTCGCCAGCGCGGGAACCGTGTTCTCGGCATGAGCGACATCTTCGAGCGCCTCGAAGATCCGGACCTCACCCGCGAACAGGTCGACCGCGCCGTCGAGGAGCTCGAGGCCGACGGCGTCGTGCTCGCCGTGCGCGGCAAGCGCTACTCGCTGCTCGAGTTCACGCCGTATCACGCCGGCACGATCAAGATCAGCCAGGACGGCAGCGGCGTCGTCCACGGCGCCGGCCAGGACTTCGACATCTACGTCGACCGCCGGTCGATGAAAGGTGCGCTCAACGGCGACATCGTCATCGTGCGCGTCGACCGCCAGCGCCCGAAGTTCAAGCGGATGTACAACCGCGAGTACGTCGTCGGCGAAGTGAATCGCGTGCTCCGCCGCGCGCACCGCACGGTGGTCGGCCGCTTTCACGCCGCCGATCCGGAGCCGTACGTCGTGCCGTTCGACTTCCGCATCGATACCGAGATCCTCATCGACGAAGACGCGACGATGGACGCGCGCGACGGCGAGATGGTGAACGTCGAGATCGAGCGCTATCCGGACCGCGGGACGCACTTTGCGTCCGGCCGCGTCGTCGAGGTCATCGGCTTCATCGGCGATCCGGGTGTCGACATCGAAGTCGTGATCCGCAAGTTCCACATCCCGCACAACTTTCCGGACGATGTCCTCCGCGCGGCGGAAGAGATCCCGGTCGAAGTGCCGGAAGAGGAGATCGCCAAACGCGTCGATCTGCGCGGACGGAGCATCGTCACGATCGACGGCGAGACGGCAAAGGACTTCGACGACGCCGTCGAGGTGCAGCTCCTCCCGAACGGCAACTACCTCCTCGGCGTGCACATCGCCGACGTCGCGCATTACGTGACCGAAGGCAGTATCCTCGATCAGGAAGCATTCGAACGCGGCACGTCCGTTTACTTCCCCGGACGGGCGGTGCCGATGCTGCCGGAACGGCTGTCGAACGGCATCTGCTCGCTCAACCCGAAAGTGGAGCGGCTGACGTTCACGTGCGAGATGGAGATCGATCCGCGCGGCCGCTTCGTCAATCGCAACATCTACAAGTCGGTGATCCGGACGAAGGAGCGGATGACGTATACGGACGTCAACGCCATCCTCGTCGACAGGACACCGGAGCTGGCGGAAAAGTACGCGAACCTGCTTCCCGAGTTCGAGCGGATGCACACGCTGTACGAGATCCTCCGCACGCGTCGCGATCAGCGCGGCTCGATCGACTTCGATCTGCCCGAGGCCGAGGTCATGCTCGGCGAGAAGGGTGACATCGAGGCCATCCGGCCGAGCGAACGGAACGTCGCCCATCGCCTCATCGAAGAGTTCATGCTCGCGGCCAACGAGACCGTCGCCCGTGAGCTCGTTTTCGCCCATCAGCCGGGGCTCTACCGCGTCCACGAACAGCCGGATCCGCAGAAGCTCGAAGACCTCAAGATGCTGCTGAAGGAATTCAAGCTCACGCTGCGCGGAGA
Source organism: Thermoanaerobaculia bacterium (assembly GCA_036399695.1). Classification (GTDB taxonomy): domain Bacteria; phylum Acidobacteriota; class Thermoanaerobaculia; order Gp7-AA8; family Gp7-AA8; genus DASVEE01. The sequence goes on from DASWMP010000408.1 coordinate 4,074, forward strand.
CGTCGAGGACATCCGTCCGGGCGAGCTGCAGCGCGTGCTCAAGGCTGTGGCCGGGACGCCGGAGGAGCGCTTCCTCACGAACATCGTCCTCCGCTCGATGAAGCGCGCCTTCTACTCCGACGAATCGCGCGGTCACTTCGCCCTCGGGCTCGAGCACTACTCCCACTTCACCTCGCCGATCCGCCGCTATCCCGACCTCATCGTCCACCGGCGCCTCGCCGAGCTGATCGACCGTGGCGCGCTCTACGGCGACCGCCGCGACGAGATCGAGCGCGCGCATCCGCTGTACGCCGCGCAGTCGAGCGACCGCGAGCGCCGCGCCGAAGAGGCGGAGCGCGAGGTGCTCGAGTGGAAGAAGGTCATCTTCATGCGCGACAAGGTAGGGAACGAGTACACCGGCATCGTCACGGGCGTCGCGCCGTTCGGCCTCTTCGTCGAGCTCGACGAGATTTTCGTGCAGGGGATGGTGCCGGTCGCGACCATCGGCGGCGACTTCTGGCAGTTCAAGGATCGCGAGCACCGTCTGCGGGGCGAGTCGAGCCTGCGGGAGATCCGTCTCGGCGATCGCGTGAAGATCGAAGTCGAATCCATCGACGAGGACCGCAAACAGATCGAATTCCGCCTTCTCGAGGCCGCTGGCTCCCCGATTGCACGCCGGGAGCGGTGACGGCGCGTTTTCCGTTGTCGGTTTTCCGCTGTCCGTATTAATTTAGGCGGCGGGAGCAGGCAGAGACGGGAAACGGATAACGGAAAACGGACAACGAATGCCTAACAACGACCTTGCGGCGCGCATCCGGCACCTCGTGGATCAGCGCGTCGCCCTCGAGAATCAGCTCACCAACGAGAAGGGAGAGATCCCCGACGCGACCTCCCGCCGGTACGACGAGCAGTACCAGTCGCTCCAGCGGCAGCTCGCGAATCTGTTCGGCGAGGCCGGCCAGGATCAGGACCGCATCACCATCATGCTGGAGATGATGCGCATCCTCGAGAACCGGCTCGTCTACCTGCAGAACTTCATCGTCGATCCGAGCTCCGAGAACCGCATCCTCGCGCAACTCGTCACGAAATTCATCGACACCCTCAGCCGCCAGAAGAGCAACGTCCTGACGACGCTCGAGGCGACGTACTACCGCGCCGTCGCCGCCCTCTACGCGGGGGACCTGGGCAAGGCGCGCGAAGGCTTCTCCGCCGCCTGCGAGTCCGAGGAGTCGGACGAGGCCAACGACATCAAGTACAAGTCGTACGTGATCCTCGGCCACCTCTCGCACGAGGGGGGCGACTACGCCGCCGCGAAGGACCTGCACGACCAGTCGCTCCGCTATTCCCAGAACAGCAACGTCACCGCGCAGGCACTCGCGCTCAAGGCGCTCAACGCCTACGCGCTGCAGGACTACGACGAATCGCTGCACCTGTTCGGGGAGGCGCTCGCGCTCTTCAGCCCCGACCAGCCGTTCTTCAACTCGTACTTTTACCGGAACGCGCTGCTGTTCTGCGGCGCGATCCACTTCGACCGCCGCGACTATCCGGCCGCCGAGGGGTTCTATCGGCGCGTGCTCGACAGCGTGGAGCAGTCGTCGTACGACTATTTCGACGCGCTGTCCCACCTCGGCCGCATCTACTACGCGCAGCAGCGCTTCGAGGACGCCGTCAGCGCCTTCGAGAAGGCGGTGCAGACGCATCGCTTCGGCGAGAACGAGTATGTCGTCGACACCTGGTTCTGGCTGGCTCGCTGCCACCTGAAGCGTAGCGATTCGCCCGAGGCGCGCCGCTACCTCGAGAAGATCGCCGCCACCGACGTTCGCTACGACAAGAAGCCGCAGGCGGTCGAACTGCTGCAGCGGATCGCCTGATTCTCATGACGACCGAGCAATTCGAAAAAGAAGTGATGACGGCCCTCCTCGCCGGCGACGATCCGCTGCTGGAGATGCTGCGCGCGCAATACGACGCCGCTACCGTGCGCGAACGGGAGATGACGGGGACGGGATTCATCACCCGGTTCGAGGTTCCGGCATCAGCGGCTCCGGTCGCGCGAAAGCTGATGCACCTCGATGATCTGCAGGTGCAGCTCGACAGCGTCACGACCCCCGCCGATACCTCACTGCACGTGCACAACGGCAGGCTGCGCTCGCTGGAGGTGTTCGTGTACGACGGGCAGTGGCCGTCGGCGCCGCAGATCGTGGGCGCCTGGTACTACGGCACCGAGCGTTTCCCCGGGATCACGCCCGAGCTGCTCGAGGCACGGGACCTGGATATCCTCGAGGAAGACGAGTAGGAACGATAGGACCTATAGGACGAATGGGCGCTCAGCGCCAGCCATCTGTCCTGTGAGTCCCATCCGTCCCATAGGTCCCATCGTTTTCCCGCCGGCGCCCTACCGCGCTACGACCACGTCGCTGTAGCGCTCGAACAGATCCGTTACCCAGAGATGCGGGCGCTTGCCTCTCGGCACGTTGAGCTCGAACGGCTTGTTCGACTCGCCGGCGACCACGGTTCCGAACATCACGCGCGTCTCCACCGGCTGGCCGGTCTCGGCGTCGCGGGTCGTCACGGTGATGCGGTTCCTGCCTGGCTTCAGCTTCGACGGCTTCATCTCGACGATCATCTTCGGGACGTCGACCGGCATCACGAAGGACGCCTGTGCCCAGCCTTCGTTCGTCACCGTGACGGTCGGGGCGACGAGATCGCGATGGCCGTCCGCGTTCGGGACGCGCACGAGTTTCGGCGTCCACCTGAAGGGGTAGAACGTGGTCGGGCGGCCCGTCGGCGTGACCGACGTGTAGAGGTTCTGGTTGTCGATCCTGAGCTCTGCCGGGACCGGCAGCTTCGTCTCCGGGTCGATGGCAAAGACCGTGATCTGGCCGGTGTAGTTGCGCGGCATCTTGGCCGGCTCCATCCAGACCTGGGGGGCGTAGCTCTTCGTCGTCCAGCCCGGCTTCGCGCACTCCTGCGCTTCCTGCCAGCGAGCGCGCGAGAGCTGATCGACGCCGGCGATCCAGATCTCCGTGAAGGCACGGCACTGCTCGAGGTCATGCGATCCCTCGGCGAACTTGCTCGGGCAGACGGCGCGGATCTCCGGCATCAGCGAGTCGTGGCAGAACTGGTACAAGGCGCCCTGGATCGTGTAGCAGGTGGCGATTTTCTGACACGTCGGTCCCATGGCCACGGCCATCTCTGCCTCGTGATCGCGGACCCAGTTGCCGTCGATCGTGAGGCCCAGGAGCTTGGCGGCCATCGGCGCGTACTCACTCGTCTTGAACGAGGTGCAGGCGGTCGGGGAGGCGCACGGGCTCGGGGTGAAGTTGCTGGCGAAGCCCTCGGGTGGCTTCGTCTGGGCAAACGTGACGGTGGCAGTGAGCAGGGAGAAGAGGATCGCCAGTGTTTTCATTCGTCGACGGGAATCAGTTGAATCGCGTCAGAACGAACGCGATGTCGTCCTTGAATTCTTCCGTCGCCGAAAACCCTGCCACATCCCGGTAGATCGAATCGTAGACGACGCCCATCTCGGCTTCGTGCGTCTGCTCGACGAGGGAGGCGATCCTCTCGATCGAGTAAAAGTCGCCGTCGGCGTTGCAGCGATCCGTCAACCCATCGGTATAGACGAAGAGCGTATCGCCTGGTGCGACAGTGATCGAGTGCTCCTCGAAGGGCAGGTCGGGCATCGCGCCGAGGAGGTTGCCCGGCTGCTCGTGGAGGACGGCTTTGCCTGACGAGCTGCTGTAAAGCAGAAACGGCGGGTGGGCCGCGTTGCAGTACGAGAGCTGGTGGTCGCCGTCGAGCCGGAAGAGCTGCGCGGTCGCGAACTGGGTCGGCAGGCTGACGTTGTAGAAGAAGTTGTTCAGCCGGGCCATGAAGTCGGCCAGCGACCCGGCCGAATCGGCCTCGGTGTGGATGTAGCTCTTGAGCAGCGACACCAGGATCGCCGAGGGGAGGCCGTGACCGGAGACGTCGGCGACGAAGACGTAGTGCAGGCCGTCCTGGACGAAGTAGTCGTAGAAGTCGCCGGAGAGCATTTCGCTCGGGATGTAGGCGGAGCGGATGTCGAGCCGAGGGGTGCTGAAGGTGCGTTTCGGCACGAGCGCTTCCTGGACGCGCCGGGCGATCTGCAGGTCGCGCGTCATCTGCTGGTTCATCCGGCGAAGCTGGTCCTGGTACGCCTTCACGCGCAGCAGGGCCCGCAGCCTGGCCAGCAGCACCTCGGTCTCCACCCCTTTGGTGACGAAGTCGTCCGCGCCGGCACCGAGCCCCTCCACGATGTGCTGCGCCTGATCCGAGCCGGTGAGCATCAGCACCGGAATCGTCTGCAGCGCCGGGTCGGCCTTCATCCGCCGGGCGACTTCGAAACCGTCGATGACCGGCATGCGGTAATCGACGACCACGGCATCCGGCATCACCTGCGTGATGATCCGGAGCCCTTCCTCGCCGGAAAGGGCAGTCTCCACGGCATAGCCCCGCCGCTCCAGAAAGCGTCTCGTGACCTGCACGTCGTTGGCGTTGTCGTCGATGATGACGATGCGCTCAGGCATGTGAGGCGGGATTGTATCGCGCGCGTTGCGCGCGAGTTTTTGGTTGTTGGTTGTTGGTTGTCGGTTTCGACCCGGGACTGCACAGGAGCGGTGGCAGCCTCGAACCAACAACCGACAACCAAAAATCAAAAACCGTATCATCCCTCCCGCATGAAACTGATCATCGGCCTGGGGAATCCCGGGCCTCAGTACGAAAACACGCGGCACAACATCGGGTGGCTGGTCGTCGACGCTTTCGCGAAGAAGTTCCGGCTCGACGTGACGAAGCACGAGAAGAATGCCCTCACCGGGAGCGGACGGGTCGCGGGCGGCAGCGTCATGGTGGCCAAGCCGCTGACGTACATGAACCTTTCGGGCGACGCGGTGAAGCTGCTGGTGAACGCGTATGCCGAGTCGCCCGAGGAGCTGATCGTCGTTTACGACGACATCGATCTGCCGGTGGGCAAGCTGCGGATCCGGCCGAACGGCTCGTCCGGAACGCACAACGGCATGCGCTCGATCGTCAGCTCGCTTGCGACGGAGCGATTCCCGCGCTTACGATTCGGGGTACGTGGCGAGAACTACAACGAGCGTCTCCGCGATTACGTGCTGGATGACTTCGGCGCGGAAGAGCAGGCGGTCGTCAGCCGAGGAATCGAGCGCGCCGTCGATGCGCTCCTCTTGTTTGCGCGCGGCGATCTCCGCCGCGCCATGAACGAATTCAATCGCGACCCGGAAGACCCCAAAACGTGACGAATCCCATTCATACCCTCGCCGAGCTCCGCGCCTCCGGCTACCGCGTCCGTTCCGTCAAGGACGAGATGCGCTCGAACCTCCTCGCCATGATCGCCCGCGGAGAGACCACCTTCCCCGGCATCCACGGCTACGAACGGACCGTCATCCCGGCGATCCACAACGCGATCCTCTCGAAGCACGACATCATCCTCCTCGGCCTGCGCGGCCAGGCCAAGACGCGCATCCTCCGCTCGCTCACGGCGCTCCTCGACGAGCGCGTGCCCGTCATCGACGGCTGCGAGATCAACGATTCGCCGTTCGAGCCGACGTGCAAGCGCTGCCGGCGCCTCCATACCGACGAAGGCGACAACCTGCGCATCGGCTGGCTCACCCGCGACCTGCGTTACCGCGAGAAGCTCGCCACGCCCGACGTCACGGTGGCGGACCTCATCGGCGACATCGATCCGATCAAAGCCGCGAACCAGCGCCTCACGTACGCGGACGAAGAAGTCATCCACTACGGCATCATCCCGCGCACCAACCGCGGCATCTTCGCCATCAACGAATTGCCCGACCTCGCGCCGCGCATCCAGGTCGCGCTGCTCAATATTCTCGAAGAAAGAGACCTGCAGATTCGCGGCTTCCCGATCCGGATCCCGATGGATATCGTGCTGGTCTTCAGCGCGAACCCGGAGGACTACACGAGCCGCGGCAACATCATCACGCCGCTCAAGGACCGCATCGATTCGCAGATCCTGACGCACTACCCGCAGAGCGTCGAGACCGCGCGCCGCATCACCGAGCAGGAAGCCTGGCTCGATCGCGGCAGCGAAACCGGCATCGAGGTGCCGGTCTTCATCCGCGACCTCATCGAGAGCATCGCCTTCGTCGCGCGCGGCTCGGAGCTCGTCGATCAGACTTCCGGCGTCTCGGCGCGGCTGACGATCGCCGCGCTGGAGCTGTTGCAGTCGAACCTCGAGCGGCGCGCCGCGGTGACGGGCGACCGTGTCGTTTTTCCGCGTCTCTCCGACCTCGCCATGATCCTGCCGGCCATCACCGGGAAGGTGGAGATGGTGTACGAAGGGGAGCAGCAGGGGGCGGAGGTCGTGGCCCGTAAGCTCGTGAGCGAGGCAGTCGGGAAGCTGTTCGAGTCGAAGTTCCCGCCGGTCGAACGTGCCGGGACGGCGCAGCGCGAAGCCCGCGAGCGCCGGGGCTACGGTGAGATCGATCCCGACGACCTCGACGACATGTTCGCCGGACGCCGCACGAAGAAAAAGCAGCAGCGCGCGGAAGAACCGCCGCAAACTGCCCCGGTGGAGCCTGCCTACGACAGCATCCTCGGCTGGTTCAGCGAAGGGAACAAGGTGACGGTCTCGGACGACCAGCCGTTCGCCGAGTACTTTCGGGAGCTGAGCCGCGTCCCGCGCCTTGCCGATACCGCGTCCAAATACGTGAAGCCGCAGCGCGACGAAGAGCTGGCGTTCTGGATGGAGATGATCCTCGAAGGGCTCCATCATTCGCTGCGGCTGTCGCGCGAGGACCTGGACTCGACCATCACCTTCCAGGAGCTGCTGAAGTTCAACCTCTTGCGGACCGTGAAATGAAGATCTCCGCGGACATCCACCCGGACCTCGGCAAGCAGCTCGACCGCATCATCCGTGACGGCTGGTTCGCCGATCACGAAGCCGTGGTCCGCGAAGCGCTCCAGCAGTTCGTCGAAGCCAAGTCGTACCTCGGCGATTCGCCGAGGATGCTGCACCGCTTCGCGGCGGACGCGCTGAACGACTCCAAGCCCGACGTGGCGCTGAAGTTCGTCGACCGGGCGCTGTCGCTGCTGTCGCACCAGAAGATCACCGACTTTGCGCTGTACCAGTCGCTGGTGGAGCTGCGCGTGCAGATCCTGCTGGTGATGTCGCGTGAAGAGGATGCCCTGGCCGCGCTGCACGAAGCCCGCGAGCACCTGCCGAACAACCCAACGATCGCGCGCTGGATCGAGCGGTTGCAGAAAAAGTAACAGAGGACGAAGGGGCTCCACCGGACAGATGGGACCGATAGGACAAACGGGAGTTCCCAGGCCTGAGCCTCTCCCATTCGTCCCATAGGTCCCATCGTTCCTGCCGGTTTCCACCCCGCTGCTAGAATGGCCCGCGTACCCACCCCATGCGCCACCGCTACGGTTTCCTCGACCCCGAGCTCCTTCGCCGGCTCCTGACTGAACTGGGATTGCGCCGGCTCTTCAACCACCTCCTGTTGCAGAGCGGGGGAGACGTCGATGAGGCCATGCAGATGATGCGGATGCTGCAGGAGCGGGGATTACTCGATCCCGATCTCGATCTCGACGAGTTCTTCGCCCAGCTCCAGGCGCAGAACGTGTTCGGCGAGGACGGCAACGGCAACCTCGTGCTCGGGTCAGCAGGGGAGCGGGAGATCCGTCGCGATGCCTTGGACGAGATCTTCGGCGGCCTGCAGAAATCAGCCGCCGGCTATCACAGCGTGGCGCAGGCGGGGCAGGGGACGGAGCGTCTCACGGAAACGCGCCCCTATCACTTCGGCGACGACCCGATGTCGATCGATTCCAGCCGCTCGCTGCAGAACGCGATGAAGCACACCGATCCGGCGGACGCCATCCGCATGACTGAGGACGACCTGGAGGTGTTCGAGACCGAGCACAACTCCAACTGCGCCACCGTCGTCATGATCGACATCTCGCACTCGATGATCCTCTACGGCGAGGACCGCATCACGCCGGCCAAGAAGGTCGCGTTGGCGCTGACGGAGCTGATCCTGACGAAGTACCCGAAGGATTCGATCGACGTGCTGCTGTTCGGCGACGAGGCCACGGAAGTGCCGATCTCAGAGATCCCGTACGTGCAGGTCGGGCCGTATCACACGAATACGAAGGCCGGTCTCGAGCTGGCGCAGCGCATCCTCCGGCGGCGGAAGCACAACAACAAGCAGATCTTCATGATCACGGACGGCAAGCCGAGCGCGCTCACCGAGGGGGGACGGCTGTACACCAACTCCTTCGGACTGGACATGAAGATCGTCAACCGGACGCTCGAAGAAGCGGACCGCTGCCGCCGGGCGAACATCGCCATCACGACTTTCATGCTGGCCACCGATCCGATGCTGGTGAACTTCGTCGAGCAGCTCTCGAAGATCAACCGCGGACGGGCGTTCTACTCGTCGCCCGATCGGCTGGGGGAGTACATCCTGGCCGACTACATCCGGAACCGGCGGAAGTTCGTCCACTGACGAGCTCGCGCCGCTCGATTTCACGGCCCTTCCAGGCTTGCTCGTCTCTTTAATTACCGATAGAATCTGTTTCCATCCACAATCGATTTATCGGGGATCAGTCATGTCAACTGTCCGGGCAGCGCTTTGTCTAGTTGCAGCGATTCTTCTCACCGGTAGTGCGAAAACCCCTCCCGACGCAGCCGAGATCGTGAAGCGGCATATCGCTGCGATCGGCGGCGCCGAGCGGTGGCAGAAGGTGGACAGCCTGCTGCTGAAAGGCTCCGGCCCGGTCGGCACGTTCGTCTGGGTCTGGAAGAGCCCGAACAAGGTCCGCACGGAAGAGCGCGACGACACTTCCGGCAAGACGCTCATCACAGCCACGGACGGAAGCACGGCCTGGATGTCGAACCCGTTCCGCGGGCCGTCCGCCCCGCGCAGGATGAATCAGTTCGAGCTGCGGAGCTGGCAGACGGGCCTGGCGATGCGCTCGGATCTGCTCGATCTCCCGGTCAAGACGTCCGAGGTGGCTCTCGTCGGCCAGGAGAAACTCGGGAACCGGCAGGCGTACAAGCTATCGGTGCGGCGCGCGGGGCGCGAGGATGTCACGGTGTGGATCGACACCCAGTCCTTCCTCTTACTTCAGCGCGCCTACACCGCGATCGCGCCGTGGGGTGCGGAGGAGACCATCCCGGTCGTTTTCAGCGACTACCGCAGCGTGGACGGCGTCATGATCCCTCACCAGATCGGCAGCACGCGTTACACCGTGGACGTGAACGCCGAGATCGGCGACGCGCTGTTCCAGCCGCCCCAGCCGCTGAAGTAGATCATGCTCAGCTTCGCGCTCGCAGCGTTTCTCGGCATCGTTCCGCAGATCGCCGCGGCTCCGCCGTCTCGGGCCATCGAGATCACCGGCCGCGTGCTCGACCCGCAGGGGAAGCCGGCCGCCAGGGTTCGCGTCGATCTGACGGTGCAGCCGTCTGCCGCGGAGTCGCGCAAGCTGCAGCTCGCCGGCAGGAGCGCACCCGATCCGCTCACCGGGACGCTGACGGAAGCTGACGGCCGCTTTCGTCTCAGCGCGCCGGACGCCGGGATGTACAAGGTGACGGTGCGCGGCGCCGGGACGGTACCGGCCGAAGCGACGCTCTCGCCGCTGCTCGGCGACGTCGAGCTGCCACCGCTCCGGCTGACGAAGAGCGAGCCGGTCTGGGTGCGGGTGCTCGACGCAGACAATCAGCCGCGCCGCAACGCGCGCATCGCCGTCATACCCGATGCTGCCACACAGCGCCGCGCCGCGGCGGCCGGCTGGATGGCGGCACCGCGCCTCGGCGTGCCAGACGAGACCGGGGCGTTCCTGGTGACGCGCGGACGTGGCGAAACGATGGACGTGACGGTCGTCGGCGCCGACATCGCCGAGCAGCGCGCTTCACGTGTCACCGCCGCAACGGATGTGCGCCCGACGGCCGCGTGTCCGCGGCAGCTCGTGGTCCGCGACGCGAACGGCGAGCCGGTGGCGTCGGCCTGGGTGTCGACGGAGCTGTGGACGCTCGGCACGACGGCGGCCGACGGCACGTTCACCGTCGCCGCGCCCTGCCGCGGCGAGCTGCGCCTGCTCGTCGAGACGGACGACGGACGGTCCGCGAGCACACGCCTGCAGCCGCCGGCCGGCGACGCGCCGGCGTCTCCGGTCGAGCTGAAGCTGGATCCGCCGGCCCGCTATGCAGGACGTGTCATCGACGGAGAGTCGCGCCAGCCGCTCGCGAACGCGCTGGTCTGGTCGTCGGACGAACCGGCCGCGTTTGTCCACACGGACGCGAAGGGGAATTACGCGCTGGTGCGCCCGGCGCGCGCCAACGGGTCTCCGGAACTGCGCGCCGCGGCGCGAGGCCATCTCCCGGCGCGGGAGAAGCTGCTCGGGCAAACGCCGCCGACGTTTGCGCTCCAACCGACAGCGACGCTCGCGGGCGTCGTGGTCGATGGCAGCGGGCAGCCGGTGGCCGGGGCGCAGGTGAACGTCAGCGAGTCGGTGGACGGCACGACGTTCCGTTTTGGCCGGCGGCCGGAGGGGTTGGCGTCCACGACAATGACGAAGGCGAACGGCGCGTTCCGCATCGACGTCCTGCCGCGCCGTGCTTATACGCTCCGCGCGTCACGCGCCGGCTTCGCGCCGGGGACGATCGCTGCGACGGACAAGCTGCTGCCGTCGGGGACGCAAACGGGCTTGCGCATCGTGCTGGTGAGTGGCGAGAGCGCGGCTGGGAAGGTGCTGGAGGAAGGCACGTCCCAGCCGGTCGCCGGAGCCGAGGTGCGGCTCGTGGCGGTGACGGCGCGAGGGAACCTGCCGCGATACATGCGCGGCGAGGACGAAGAGCCGGAGCAGGAGTTCCAGGTCTTCACCGATGGCGAAGGCAACGTCCGCTTCGAGCATCTGCCGGCCGGACGTTTCGATCTCCTCGTGAAAGCGGCCGGCTTTGCGCCACGCACGGTCCGCGGTCTCACGATCGAGAACGGCGAGCGCGCGAACGACCTCGGGACGGTGCTGCTGCAGCGCGGTGCGACGCTCGAAGGAATCGTGGTCGATGACGACCGGCAGCCGCTCGCCGGTGTCGTCGTCGGAATCTACCCGCCGAGCCCCACCGGCATCCGGGGAGAAGCGGTCGACCGGATGGCGCAGCCGGACGTGCGCGAAGCGGTGAGCGGCGCGGATGGACGGTTCACCATCTCCGAGCTGACGACGGGCGAGACCGTCGACGTCACGGCGCGCCGCTCCGGCTACGTACCGGCGACAATGCCGAAGGTCGAGGTCCCGCGCGCCGAGCCGCTGCAGATCGAGCTCGAGGTGGCGGCACGCCTCAGCGGCCGCGTGCTGACGGAGCAGGGCGACCCGGTGGCCGGTGCGACCGTGACGGCGAAGCCGGCCGACGCCGCGCTGCCGGCCGGTCTCTCGGGCATGACGACGGAGACGGATCTCGCCGGTGCATACGTACTGAGCGATCTCGCCGCCGGGAAGGTGGCGCTGACGGCGATGGCGAAGGGCTACATCAGCGTCGACCCGCTGCTGATGGACGTCTCGCAGGGGAGAAGCGTCGACCATGTCGACCTGACGCTGCGGCGCGGTGCAGCAATCGAAGGGACAGTGCTCACGCCGTCTGGCGTGCCGGCCATCGGGGCGCGCGTGACGCTCCGCCGGACCATCACGCCCGACCGCATGCTGGAGATCGAGATCGCCGGCTCCTCCCGCACCGACGGCGACGGCCGTTACCGGCTCGAGGGCGTGCCGGTCGGGCAACAGATGGTCCGCGCCGATCACGAAGCGTACGTCGCCGTCGACCGCGCGTTGCAGGTGCAGGCCGGTGACAACCATCTCGACCTCCGTCTGAACGAAGGGTTCGCCGTCGCCGGCCGGGTCGTCGACAACGGCGGCCGTCCGGTAGGCGGTGCCGCGGTCGCACTGCAGACCGCGGGACCTGGATCGGCGCGCCAGGATGTCAGCGGGAGCGACGGCGCGTTCCGTTTCGCGGGCGTGGCCGCCGGACGCTACAACCTCTCAGCGCAGAAGCAGGGCTTCTCGTCCGCCAGCCAGGAGGTGCAGCTCGCCGACCGGAGTGCCGACAACCTGGAGCTACGCCTCGAGCAGGGAGGCGGCGTCATCACCGGCCGCGTCCTCGGCCTGCACCCGCAGGAGCTGTCGCAGCTTCGCGTCAGTGCGATGAAGCAGCCGCTCGACAGCATGGACGGGATGAAGGAAGGGCGCATGGACTCGCAGGGCGGCAGCTATCGCGTGGAAGGCGTCCACCCGGGCGACTGGGCCGTGACGGCGCGGCTGCCCGACGGCCGGCAGGCGCGTAAGACCGCGAAGGTGACGGACGTCAGCACGCCCTCGCAGGTGGACCTCGATTTCGGCGAAGGGGTTGCGCTCAGAGGTACGGTCCGCCGGCTGCGCCGTCCGGTGCCGAGTGCTTCGGTGCAGGCCACGGGCGTCGGTGTTGATTCGAGCGGAACAGCGGTCACCGACAGCAGCGGCACGTTCCGCATCACCGGCCTCAAACCGGGGGAGCACAAGGTGGTGGTGCTGGTCGCGCAATCGGGCCTGCGTCACGAGCAGGTGGTGCATCTCGCTGGCGATCAAAGCATCGACGTGGAGCTGCCGACCGCCCGCGCGATGGGGCAGGTGGTGGACGCCGCGACCGGCGTGCCGCTGGCCGGCGCCAGCGTGACGGCCCAACTCGCCGGCGCGACCGGCTCGCTGCCGCCCCGCGCCACGACCGATGCGAACGGCTGGTTCGAGCTGACGAACCTCTCGCGGGGGACGTACCGGTTCATCGCGGAGAAGGACGGCTACCAGCGGGGAGAGCTGCCGGTAGAGCTGCCGTCGGATGACGCCAGCCTGCAGGACCTGCGGCTGACGATGGAACCGCGTCAGCGGTAATCCGGGAGATGCGCCGCCGCCCACGTGACTTCGGTGAGGAGCCCGCTCTGCGGGCTGAAGCGTCGTAGCCCCGGGCTGGCGCCCCAAAGGCCGTTGACTTAGAGGTTTGCCTCATGTGGGACAGACACTTCTGTCTGTCCGGCCCCCCGAGGTCCATTCCTCCAGACAAGCGGCTGTTCGGGTGCACGGGACAGACAAGAGTGTCTGTCCCACATCTAAAGTTAACGCCGTTGCGGCGAAAGCCCCGGAGCCGGCGTCAGCCGGGCGGCACCCGATCGGCGGCCAGGTCTGGCTGCAAGTGCCGCCGGCTCACGCCGGCTCCGTTTTTCGAACGGACCCGTTGCCCCCGGGCTTTCGCCCGCGGCTAGAACGCTGCCGCCCGCAGAGCGGGCTATCCGAGGCGCCGCGCGAGACGTCCCCTCGGTCCGACGCTCTACCGGCAGGGCGTCATCAGCGCCTGCACACCCAGCACGATCGAGCGGTCGCCGTTCTCATTCGGCAGCGGCGCGCGCGTGAACAGGACCCGTCCCGTCGCCGGATCGGAGACGAACACGACCGGCGTGTACCTGGCGCCAACCGCGGCCAGCTTCTCTTCCAGGCCATCCACGTGCGTCACCGGAAAGGCCGGCTTCAGCTTCTGATCGAGCATCTTCTGCGCGAGGGCGCCATCGACAGTCGTGTAGCCGTGCACTTTGAGCGACTTGCCGTACGGCCCCTTCACCAGCTCGTTCCACTGATTGACCACGTCCGTGACGCACGACATGCAGTCGTGATCGATCGAGAAGTAAATCGTCGCGTCGAGCTGCCGGTTTGCGGCTGCGTCGTTCGCCGGTGCCGAAAAGGGGCGGCAACGGCCGTCCATCCCTTCCTCGAAGCGGCGGCGCTCCTCGCCGGGCGGCGGTGCGGCGGCGGTGCGGGTGGCGATCATGCTGGCCGCGGCGACGCGTCGCCGCAGTTGCAGGTTCTGGCGCATCACCACGACCTGGCTGGCCGCCACCGCGACGATCAGCGCGCCGAGGACCCACTTCGTCGCGTCGCGGCCAGCCATCAGCTCGCGCTCCGCCGTTCGATCGTTGCTTTCGTCAGCGTCGCGCCGTCGGAGAAGAAGAGATGCCCCTCGCCGTCGAAGCGGATCATCGTCGCGTTGAAGATCGGGAGGGTGAAGGCCTTCTGGCGCAGACGGCCGTCCGGGCCGAACTTATAGACGTCGTTGCCGCGCTTCCAGTTCTCGGGATTGCTGTAGACGACGTACAGGTTGCCGCTCGGATCGACCGCGCAGGCGCGATGCACGAGGATCTCCGGGATCACCTTGCCGGTCTTGTTGTCCACCGGGAACTTCCAGTCGAGGTCACGCGAGGTTTCGAGCAATACCTTGCCGTCCCAGCCTACTTTCTGGATGCGATTCATCATCATGTAGACGATCCACACGCCGTCCTTTGCCGGGCAGACGGTGTTGAACGAGCGGAGAGAGTCGAGCCGGTCTTCCTGCTTATCGGCCGCACGGAGTGCGCTCGTCAGTTTCCAGTTGCGGTCATAGGTGTGGACGAACGAGCCGTTGGCCACGAAGCGGCGCGCCACATAGAACCTGTCGTTCGCGAAGTAGAGCTCACCGGGGCGCTCCACTTCCGGCAGCTCGACGGACGAGCCGCCGTCGCCTTTCTCGCCGAGGACTTCGATGCGGCCGTTGCCCTCGTTGGCGAAGTAGAGACGGCCGTCCACCCAGGCGAAACGGCGGCTCTTGCTGAGCTGTCCCGGCCCCTGGCCACGCGTGCCGAGCTCCCCCTGCCGCGCGCCGTTGCGGTCGAGCTTCAGGACCTTCTGGTCCCGGTAGTCGAGGGCGAAGACGTTCCCCGCCGGGTCGAAGTCGACCCACATCATCTGAGCGCCCGATTGCGGCGAGCCGTACGTCCAGATCGCCTTCACCTCCTCGGTGACTTTGCCGGCGTCGACGCCATTGCCTTCGTTCGTGACGTGCTTGACGCCTTCGCGGTCGGCGATCTTGCCCTGCCATTGGCCGTCGGCGGCGTTGCGGCAGGAGAGGAGAGTGGTGCAAAGCAGAATCGTGCTGAGAAGAGCAGGTGCGCGCATGGTCATCCTTTGAAGGTTCTGGAACGCACGGACGTCAGTTGAAGCGGTTCCCGGGACAGAGCCCCTCGCAATACTCAGCGCTGCCGCCGCCAGCGAGACAGTCGTAGTACTTCTGAGGACACGGCTGAGGCTCGGCGGCGGGGGCGCTCGCGCCGATCAACACGTTCGCGGTCAGCAGGCCAAGGCTCAACACGAAGGCAACGCTACGTACGATCTTCATCAAATTCTCCCTGGACGAAAAATGCGGCGGGCGGGAAGACTTCCTGTCTCCTCCCGTCCGCCGCGAGGGGTAATCAATCACGCGGCGCAGCGCGGCGTGATTTAACAGATGGCGCCGTAGGTGTTGTACAGACAGGCGCAGAACATGCCGTCGCAGAAAGACTCGCTGCCGCCGCCGGCGCGGCAGCCCGCGTACTTGTCGGCGCAGGGGGTGGCGGAGGCGGGCTGGTCGACGGCGACGGCGTCAACGTACGCCATGACCGGGGCGACGTTCATCGTGATGACGGCGAGGAGGATGCCGGTGAGGAGGAGAAAACGGAACTTTTTCATTGTTCTACCCTTTCCTTTCGTACTGCCGTTAATTGTTCTACTGCGACTCACACCTTGCGGTGCACGAACTGCCTTCGGCGTCCGATCGGGCGGGCAGAGCATCCGCCGGAATCTTGCTGATTTCAGGAACTGGCCACACGCTTCGCCGTCTCTGAATCCCGGTCAGGGATGCCCGCCGCACCGACCTATTGAATGACGGCAATATACGAAAAGATGTTCCAGTTTTCCAGCGAAAAAGAGGAATTTTTCCGTTGCGGATGTGGACGCTTTTGGAACGCGCCACTGAAATGCCGGTTTCGTGTCTCTGGTTCAGCCAGACAATGCGCAAGTTATTCGCAGCCCTGCTGATGCTCGCCGTTCCGCTGAGTGCCAACGAGCAGTCCGTTCGCTCGCTGCAGTCGGGCTCTCCGATCGGCGGGACGCCTCTGTACGATCGCGGCCTCCATGGCGAGAACCAGATCGTCGCCGTCCTGGACACGGGACTGGACTGGACGAGCTGCTACTTCGCCGAGCCGGACGCCACGCCGCCGCCGTTCAACACCGGCTCGCCGGATGGCGGTTTCGCCTGGCAGAACGTCGACCTTTCCCGACGGAAGGTCGTGGCCTACAACTTCCTCTATTCATGCGATCAGTTTCCGGGTGCGCGCGGCTGCGACGATCCGGCGTTTCCCGGTGCGTTCGACAACCAGGGGCACGGCACGCATGCGGCCGGGGCCATCGCCGGCGATAAGGGCGCCCCCGGCGTTCACGATTACGCTGACGCGATCGCGCCGATGGCGAAGCTCGTGATCCAGGACGCCGGTTTCATCGGCGGCGACAACTGCTCGCAGCGGCCCGGCATCGGCTGTCCGGTGCGCATGACGCCGATCCTCGAGCAGGCGTGGCGCCAGGGTGCGCGCATCCATTCGAATTCATGGGGCGACCGCCAGGGCGTCTCGCCGTTCTCCGCGCCGCCGACGGCGAACTACTCCATCAGCGCCCGCGACGTCGACGCCTTCGTCTACACGCATCCGGACATGCTCGTGGTCTTCAACACCGGCAACTTCGGGTCGCAGGGGCTGCCGCCGGAGAGCTCGCTCTCCGCGCCCGGCTCGGCGAAGAACACGCTGCAGGTGGGGGGCACGCGGGTGAACAGCCCCAGCCTCGGCGACAACACGATGCCTCCGTGGACGCTGGTCGGCCCGACGCGCGACGGCCGCATCAAGCCCGACCTGGTCGGCCCGGCCGTGGTCATCGGCGCCAGTCCCGGCGCCTGCGTCGTGACGAACGAGGCGGGGACGTCGTGGTCGTCGCCGACGATCGCCGGGGCCGCGGCCCTGGTGCGCCAGTACTACACCGACGGCTTCTATCCGGGCGGCGCGGCGAACCAGGCGAACCGCCTGATGCCGAGCGCCGCGCTGCTGAAGGCGACGCTCATCGCCGCCGCGCAGCCGGTGCCCTACCGCTACAACGGCGTGCGCCGCGTGGCGGCCGCGCCGGTGCCGTCGTTCGAGCAGGGCTTCGGCCTGCCTGTGCTGGATGAGGCGCTGTACTTTGCCGGCGATACGGCGAAGCTGCGCGTCGTCGACACGCCGTCCGGACTGGCGGCAGCGGAGAGCGCGTCCATCACGGTGAACGTGCGTCCCGGCACCCCGTTCAAGGCGGTCCTGGTCTGGACCGATCCGCCGGGCACGCCGTCGACCGGCTCCGCGCCGCAGCTCGTGAACGATCTCGACCTGCGCGTGACCGGCAACGGGGCTACCCGTTTCGGCAACGGCGCCGCGCCGGACCGTCTGAACAACGTGGAGATGGTGAACGTGGACAGCCCGGCCGCAGGGCAGTACAACGTGACGGTGCAGGCGCACAACATTGCCCAGGGGCCGCGGCAGAGCTACGCGCTGGTGCTGATCGGCGATTTCGCCGCGGCTGGCGGACGGGCGCGCGCTGTGGGGCGTTGAAAAGCAGTAGGCAGTTGGCAGTTGGCGGTTGGCAGTGGAGGACGGCGCCTCTCCCCGACAACCAGCAGTTCAGCCACCGCCAACCGCGAGCGCACGCAGTGCGCGTACCGCCAACCGCCAACTACCGCACCCACCTGCCTTATCATTCGCCCCCTATGTTGGACCGGACCTATCTCCGCGAACGCGCCGACGACTACCGTCAGGCGCTGAAGAACCGTAACGCCACCGTCGATCTCGACCGCTACCTCGAGCTCGATGGCGAACGGCGGCGCATCATCGTCGAAGTCGAGCAGCTCAAGGCACAGCGCAACAACGCGTCGCAGGAAATCGCGACGCTGAAGAAGAGCAAGCAGGACGCTTCGTCGCAGATCGAGGCCATGAAGCGCGTCGGCGACGACATCAAACGGCTCGACGAGCGTCTCGCCCAGAATGAAGAGGAGCTGCGCCGCCTCGAAACCTACTTCCCGAACGTGCCGCAGGAGTCCGTGCCGGTCGGTGCCGACGAGTCGGCGAATCGCGTCGAGCGCACCTGGGGCGAGCGTCCTTCGTTCGGCTTCACGGCGAAGCCGCACTGGGAGCTCGGGGAAGCCCTCGGCATCCTCGACTTCGAGCGCGCCACGAAGATCACAGGCGCGCGGTTCTCCATCCTCTCCGGTGCCGGCGCGAACCTGAGCCGGGCGCTCATGAACTTCATGCTCGACTCCCACACGAGCCGTGGCTACCGCGAGATCCTGACGCCCTTCATGGCCAACGGCGATTCGCTGTTCGCCACCGGGCAGCTCCCGAAGTTCGAGGAAGACCTCTTCAAGCTCGCGGGCGACAAGCCGTACTACCTCATCCCGACGGCCGAGGTGCCGGTCACGAACCTCTATCGCGACGAGATCCTCGACGGGGCCACGCTGACGCAGTCGTTCTGCTCCTATTCACCCTGCTTCCGGAGCGAGGCGGGGTCGTACGGCAAGGACACGCGCGGTCTGATCCGCCAGCACCAGTTCGAGAAGGTGGAGCTCGTGAAGTTCACGCTGCCCGAGAGCTCCATGGAAGAGCACGAGCGGCTGACGAACGACGCCGAATCCATCCTGCAGGCGCTCGGGCTGCACTACCGCGTCGTGACACTGTCGACCGGCGACATGAGCTTCAGCGCCACGAAGACCTACGACATCGAGGTCTGGCTGCCGGGCCAGGAGACGTTCCGCGAGATCTCCTCCTGCTCGAACTTCGGCGACTTCCAGGCCCGCCGCGGCAACATCCGTTATCGGAGTGGCGAGAAGAAGGTCGGCTTCGTCCATACGCTGAACGGCTCTGGCCTGCCCCTCGGACGCACGCTCGTGGCCATCCTGGAGAACTATCAGCAGGCCGACGGCAGCGTGATCGTCCCGGAAGCGCTGCGGCCGTACATGCGGGGGATGGAACGGATCGCGCGGTAGCGTGTGGTCGATTTCGGTTTCCCGATTTCCGATTTCCGGAGGGGGCCGCACATTTAGTCACGCTCTGATCGTGATCCGCGGGTCGAACAGGATCTCGTATACCAGCGCCACGCCGCCGATGCGGATCGTGTCGCCGGACTTGAGCGTGGCGTGGAAGACGCGCGAGCCGTTCAGCCACGTGCCGTTGCGGCTCTTCAGGTCCTCGATCACGTAGCCTTCGGCGGCGCGGAAGATCCGCGCGTGGAAGCCGGAGATGCCGAGGTCGAGGAGCTGGATGGCGTTGTCGCGGTGGCGGCCGATCGAGTAGTCGGGATCGACGAGCGGGATGATCGTGCCGCTTCCTTCGCCTTCGGCGACCGAGAGCTGGGCGATGGTCGGCCGCACCATCTCGGCGTACGAGAGCTTTGCGTCCGAGGAGACGAGCAGGCTCGTGTCGTCGTCCGGATCGCGCATCGTCGTCTCGGCGTGGAACACCGGCGACGACTGCCGCACCGTTGCGTCCTGCGTGTCTTCCTTCGACGGCTTCGACGTGACGGGCTCGATCAGCTTGTTCGAGAGCAGTCCGTAGACGATCCGGTAGACGCCGAACGAATCGTCCTCGGCGTCGTGGCAAAGCTCCTCGAGCGTGCGCACGCCGTTGATCAGGAAGAGGATCTTCCACTCGTCCGCTGTGAGCGTGACCTTCTCGTCTTTCGGCGCCGCGACGACGCGGAACACCGCCGTCCGATCGGGCAGCAGCCGCGCGCACTGCTCCCATTCCTCGATGCGCCGCGAGCCTTCCATGATGAGGTTCGTCAGGTCGATGTTGATCGTCACGGCGTACTGCGGCAGCACCGTCTCCTCGGCGAACCAGAACGTCCCCTCGGCCCAGACGAAGCAGTCGTAGACGATCTCCGACACCTGCACCTTCAGGAAATCGCGCAACTGCGCTTCCGTGAGGATGCCCTGCTGCACGGCGAGCTGGCCGAAGCGGCCGCCGTCGCGCCGCATCAGCTCATCGATGCGCTCACGCTGCTGCGCCGTGATCTTCCGTTTCCGGAGCAGGATGTTGCCGAGGCGGAACTGCTCCTGATTCGAGCCGGCGTAGATGAGCGTGCCCTGGTCGAAGTAGACGTAGCTTTCCTGCCCGTCAGTCGCGACCGTGAGCGTCCCTGACTTTCTCGCCGTGGCGAGGAAGGTGAGGACTTCCGGAAGCCTGAACGACGAAAGGCTTCCCTGCAGTGCTGCCGTCGGCATGTAGCGCTGATTCTAAAGCGTTTGCTGGACGGCGATGAGGGCGGCGACGGAGATGGCGAGCCAGAGCAGCACGCCGAGGACCAGCGGCCGGACGCCGACGGCCGCGAGGCTCTTGCGCGAGAGCCCCGCGCCGATGAGGAAAAGCGTGACCGTGAGCCCGGCGCGGGCGATGCGCACCAGCGTCTCCCAGACCACGGCGGGCGCGGGGGTGTACGTCCGGATGACGGATGCGATGAGGAAGAAGAGGATGAACCAGGGGATGACCACGCGCGTCGATTTGCGACGGAAGAAGATGGCGGTGACGAGCGTCAGCGGCACGATCCACAAGGCGCGCGTGAGCTTGACGGTCGTGGCGATCTGCAGCGCTTCGGCGCCGTAGCGCGCCGCCGCGCCGACGACGGAGCTGGTGTCGTGGATGGCGATGGCCGACCAGACGCCGAACTGCATCTGCGTCAGCCCGAGCTGGTGCCCGAGCGGGGGAAAGACGAAGAGCGCGATGGCGTTGAGGATGAAGACGGTGCCGAGCGAGACGGACATCTCTTCATCGCTCGCGCCGACGACGGGGCCGACGGCCGCGATGGCGCTGCCGCCGCAGATCGCGGTGCCGGAGGAGATGAGGTGCGCCGTCGCCGGGGCGATGCCGAGCGCGCGGCCGACGACGTAGCCGAGCAGCAGCGTGGCCACGATCGTCACGATGGTGAAGACGATGCCGGTGCGTCCTGCCTCGACGACCTTGCCGAGGTGCATGCCGAAGCCGAGACCGACGACGGAGATCTGCAGCAGGAGCTTGGTCGCTTTAGCCGTGCGGCCGGCGAATGGATTACCGGCCGTCAACGCCAGCACGAGTCCGAGCGCCAGCGCGAGCGGCGGCGAGGCCCAGGGCGTCAGACAGAAAAGAATGGCCGCGATGAACGCGGCCACGGCAAAACGCTGCATCAGGCGAGATGGCGGCGGAAGAACTCGATGGTCCGGCGTCCCGCGTCCGCTGCCGCCTCGGGGTTGTGCACCTCGGGGCGAGTATCGTTGAAGAAGGCGTGGTTCGCGTTCGGGTAGATCAGCAGCTCGACGTTCTTGCCCAGCTTCGCGAGGTGCGCTTCGAGCTTGCGGCCATGCTCCGGCGGCACGCCCTTGTCGTCCTCGCCGTAGATCAGCAGCAGCGGCGCTTCGAGGTTCGTCCACTGCGGCACGACCTGCTTGAAGCCGCCGTAGAAGCTGACGGCCGCACCGACGTTCGCGTGGTCTTCGGTGGCCGCGAACTGCGCGAGCGCGCCACCCATGCAGAAGCCGGCGACCCCGTATTTGGCCGACGAGCATTCCGGACGCTGGAGCAGGTATTTGCCGGCGCCGGCGATCTCGGTGACGGCGCGATCGGCGTCGAGCTCCATCAGCATCTTGGTGGCGTCGTCAGGGGAGGTCGTGGTTTTGCCGTGGTAGAGATCGGGAGCGATGGCCACGAAACCGGCGGCCGCGAAACGGTCGACGAGATCCTGGATGTGCTGCACGAGGCCCCACCACTCCTGAATGATGACGACGGCCGGTCCTTTGCCCGATTCGGGCAGAGCAAGGTAGCCGTTGCAGGTATGTCCATTTGAGGCAAATTCGACACGTTCACCCATTGTGTTTTCCTCCGGTAGCGCGACAATCGAACCGCTGCATGCGATGCCACGATGCGGCGGCGCGGATTCTACACGCGCACGACGTTCGCGATCCGTGCTCCGTATACGTTTAGCGAGAATGGATTCGACTCCGGAGAAAAGGAACGAATGAACCTGACGAAAGAGCAGCTCGAAGGGCTGGCGAAACGGCCGAGTTGCCCTCGATGCGATCTCGACAAGACCGTAGGTAACGCGCTCTGCCGCCGCTGCCGCGCAAAGCTGCCTCCGCACATGCGCATGGCCATCGAGAATGTGACGGACAAGGACGCCTGGACCGTCGGCAAGGCCTTACGCGCCGCGGCGAATTACTTCAACGTGCACTTTCAGTCGGTGCGGAACTTCGGCGGCGGGAAGAAGCGGTAGGGGCGATTTGCGAGATCCGGCGATCCGGAAAGGCGCTCCGCTTTGACGCGGCCCGCGGCGAAGTTTGGAGTGCGGCAGCGGCGCCTCATCAGCTGCCGCTTTCCACAGTGGCAGCGGCGAGCTGCCACCCTCCGGGCACACCACGCGGGCCGCAGCTCGCCGCTGCGGCTGTAGGAAAGCGGCAGCTGGTGAAGCATCGCTGCCGCACTCCAAACTTTGCGATGGTGTGTCGAACCAGCGGAGCCCGGAAATCGGAAATCCGAAATCGGGTTTAAAAGCCTCCCTCGGAGGATGCGTTTGCCAGCGTGGCCAGCTCGCGCGCCTTTGCGTCCTTCGGCGCTTCCGTAGCCAGTTCTTTCGCCTGGCGGGCCACTTCCGGTGCGCCGGCCTGACCTTTGAGGGTCGTGGCCCAGACCGCGCCCAGTGACGCGAGCCGGTGACGGCGTGTGGCGTCGGACCACTGGCGGCGGAAGTCGCGGACGATGACCTTCTCGTCGAGGCTCTTACGTTTGCCGTCGGCGACGGACGTGTACGTCATCGTCACGGTGGCCACGCGTTGCCAGGGGGCGACGGTCGGGAAGAGGTCGAGCTCGAAGAGGGCGGTGACGGACGTGTTGGCGAGGAGCCTCGGCTCTTTGGCCATCAGCTCGTCGCCGCCGCCGAGACGGTGGATCTTCGCGACGATGCGGGGGTCGATGTTGATCTCGACCTTGGCGTCGGTGGCGACGGGTGGCGCGGACGCGCCGCGGGCGAGACTGGCCTTGGCCGTGTCGACGGTGAGACGGAGCAAGTAGCGATGCTTTTCGACGGGGGAGCGGGAGGCTTCGACGTCGAGGCGCACGTTGCGCTTCGAATCGCTGGCGCCGCCGGCGAAGTAGTTCATCAGCGCTTCTACGTTCACCTGTTCGGCGGCCGGACGGGCGCCCTGCTCGATCGTGCTCTTCACGTTGCGGAACGCTTCGGGATTCACGGAGATGCCGAAGATCTCGCCGGCGTAGCCGAGCGGGAGGTCCGCCGCGAACGCCACGTTCGCGGAGGCCACACCGTCGACGATGTAGGTAGTGCTCGAAGCCTCACGAGCGGCCGCCGGAGCTGACGACGCCGCGACCGCAGGGGCGGCCGCGCCGGCCGTCGGCGGGGGAACAGGAGCGGCAGGGGGGGCGGCCGGAGCGGGCTCCGGCGCCGGTGCGTTGGTGTTGTCCGTCAGGAGCGCTTCGAAGCGGCTCTCGGTCGACTCTGCACGTTCCGCCTGTCGTCGTCCGCGGGCCGTGGTCACGACTTCCTGCGGCTGGGCTTCGGCGAGCTGCGTCACGGCGCGTTCCGGCGCGCTGGCACTGGCGGCGGTTTCGGTGATGTCGACGCGGAGCTCGTCCATCGCCACGTCGGCGGCAGCAGAAGGGGCCGCGGCCGGAGCGGCGGGGGCGACGGCGGGGTTGGCGCTCTTCTTCTCCGCCGAGCGGGCCAGGGCCATGGTGGCGGGCGCATCGTCATTGCGCATCACGCGCATCACGACGAACAACGAACCGACGAGCAGCAGGATCGACGCGGCGACGCGGAGATTGAAGGCGACGGAACGGGTGAAGCGGTCGCGCTCCACGTTCGTGGCCGTCAGGTGCTGCGGAATGTCGGCCTTGATGCGCTCGGCCAGCCCGGCGGGCGGCTTCGGCACCGACGCCATGGTCAGCTTGCGCTGGATCTCGGCTTTACGATTCGGGTTCATGGAACTTCCTCTTCGAGCAACGACTCGAGGATCGAGAACGCCTTGTGCAACCGCTTGCGCACCGCCACCGTGGTGATGTCCTCGATCTGTGCAATTTCTTTGACCGGCAGTCCTCCCCAGAAGTGCGCCGTCACGGTGAAACGCATGTCCTCTGGTAACTTCATGACTGCCTGTCTGAGGCGTGCTGCCTCCTGTTCGTCGGCCAGCACCTCGTCGATGCGAGGGGTGGCGTCGACCGCTTCCACCGCGTCCGGCTCGTCGAGCGACGTCATGCGCCGCGGACGCCGGATGTGGTTCAGGAACGTCGTGTAGGCGATACGGTAGAGCCAGGTGAAGAGTTGCGACCTGCCGTCGAAGCCTTTCAGCGCCGCCCACGCCTTCTGATACGTCTCCTGCGTCAGGTCGGCCGCCAGATCGCCGTCGCCGCAGAGGCGAAAGAGCGATGCGTAGACAGCCGAGTACGTCCGTTCGACGAGCTCTTCCGCCGCGGCCTGGTTCCCTTCCCGGATCGCCGCCAGCAGGCGAGCTTCCTCGCTCCGGGGTGACGTCACTGCGTCACGCTCCATTCGCTGCGGTGCCGGGAAACGGGCGACTTCGGCCACGATATTGAGACACGTAAGTGTTCGGGAAAGAAACCGGCGTATCGAACTATTCTCTCGGTCATGAAGCGAGCGCTCGCCCTCTCCCTCACCTTGCTGATGTTCGCCTGTGCGGAGAAGCCGGAGAAGCCGGCGCCGCAAGAGAATGCCACGGTGCACCAGGACGAGCTCGAAAAATGGCGAACCAACCGGATCGCCCGCCTCACTTCCGACGACGGCTGGCTGACGCTGGTCGGCCTCTTCTGGCTGAAGGAGGGGCCGAACCGCTTCGGCTCCGACAAGGACGCGAACGACATCGTCATGCCGGCCAAGGCGCCGGCGTCCGCCGGCACGCTGACGCTGGAGAAGGGTGGCCGGGTGACGCTGACGCCGTCAGCACCGATGACGGTCGACGGCAAGCCGGCCAGCGGAACGGTCGAGCTGCGGCCCGATACACATAAGGATGGCCCCTCCATCGTCCAGCTCGGCAGTATGCGCTTCCAGATCATCGAACGGGTGGGACGTTACGGCGTCCGCCTGAAGGACCCGGAGAGCGACGCCCGGAAGAACTTCGCCGGGATCGAGATGTACCCGCCGAGCGCCAAGTGGCGCGTCGAAGCGACGTTCGAGCCCTACAACCCGCCGAAGAAAATCGCCATCACGAACATCATCGGCCAGGTCGAGGAGATGGTCTCGCCGGGGGCGCTCGTGTTCGCGGTGGATGGGCAGACGTACCGCCTCGACCCGGTGCTGGAGGAGGGAAGCGAGGACTACTTCCTCATCTTCAAGGATGCGACGAGCCGCGATACGACCTACCCGGCCGGACGCTATCTCTACGCGGCAGTGCCGAAGAACGGCAAGACGATCGTCGACTTCAACAAGGCCTACAACCCGCCGTGCGCCTTCACGAACTTTGCGACCTGCCCGCTGCCGCCGCCGCAGAACCGGCTGGCGGTGAGGGTGGAGGCCGGGGAGAAGAACTACGGCCACCACTGAGGGGCGAAAGTTGGCGGTTGGCAGTTGGCGGTTGGCAGTGGTGGGAGGCTGGGGTTTGCACTGCCTACCGCCAACTGCCAACTCTTTTCTAGGGGTTCCGGCGCTCGTCGGCCAGCACCTGCGCCACGCACGCCGTCAGCCGCTTGGCGTAATTGACGTCGAGGAACTCGTTCGGTCCGTGGGCGTTGCTCTGCGGGCCGAGGACGCCGGTGATGAGGAACTGGGCCTGCGGATAGCGGGCGCCGAGCATGCCCATGAACGGGATCGAGCCGCCTTCGCCGAACGTCATCGGCTCTTTGCCAAAGTAGGTCTTCGACGACTCGTGGATCGAGCGCTCCAGCCATTCGACCGTCTTCGGAGCGACCCAGCCGGCGCCACCTTTCTCCGCTTCGAACGTGGCCTTGGCGCCGTACGGCACGTCGGCCTCGAGCAACTGCTTGAGGTCGCGCTCCAGGTTCGTGGCGTCGAGGGAGGGGGGAATGCGCAGGGACAGCTTGATGGAGGTCTTCGGACGGAGGACGTTGCCCCCCTGCACCAGGTCGGGGAAGCCGGCCTGGCCGGTGTAGGCGAGGGCGGGACGCCAGGTGCGGTTGAGGAGCAGCTCGACGCCCTCCTTCGACACCGGCTCCATGCCCGGCACCCAGGGGAACTTGTTCCAGATCTCGTCGCCGAGGACGGCGGCGGTGGCTTTCGCTTCGGCGAGACGCTCTTCCGGTACCTGCACGTAGAGCCACTCCGGGATGATGCGGCCGGTCTTCGAGTCCTCGAGCCGGTCGAGGAGCAGGCGGAGGATGCGGAAGCTGGACGGGACGATGCCGCTGGCGTCGCCGGAGTGGACGCCTTCCGTGAGCACCTCGACCGTCAGGTTGCCGACGATCGACCCGCGGAGGGAGGTCGTCATCCAGAGCTGGTCGTAGTTGCCGCAGCCGGAGTCGAGGCAGATCACGAGCCGCGGCGTGCCGATACGATCGGAGAGGAGCTCGATGTAGGCCGGGAGGTCGACCGAGCCGCTCTCTTCGCAACATTCAATGATGACCACGATGCGTGCGTGCGGGATCTTCTGCTCCTGGAGCGTGCGGATCGAGGCGATGGTGGCGAAGATCGCGTAGCCGTCGTCGGCGCCGCCACGGCCGTAAAGCTTGCCGTCGCGCAGGACGGGCGTCCAGGGGCCGAGCCCCGGCTCCCAGCCGACCATGGCCGGCTGTTTGTCGAGGTGGCCGTACATCAGGACCGTCGAGGCATCGTCGCCGGCGATCTCCATGAAGATCACGGGCGTGCGCCCCTCGAGCTCGTGGACCTCGATCGTCAGCCCTTGAATGTTCTGCGACTCGACCCAGGAGCGGGCCAGCTCGACGGCCTTGTGCATGTGGCCGTTGGCGTGCCACTCGGGGTCGAAGAGGGGAGACTGGTTCGGGATGCGGATGTACTGCTCGAGAGCGGGAACGATGGACGAATCCCACGTTTTGTCGACGAAATTGCGCGTTTGCTCGGCGTTCATGCGGTCGCGGAGAATAGCATTGAACCCCGCGGGCCGGCGATCATCTCCATACATACGTAAAGTTGAAAATGGGGTAAGCTACCTCCGGTTTTTCTCCATCGGTTCGAGTCAGTAAGTGTTTCGTTACGGAAATTCGCCTGAGCTGGCAATTCGTGGTACCGTGAGATGGGTCTAATCAAAACCACAACTCTGCAACGGTCCGCCGAAGAACCGACGGAAGGAAAGGCTGCCGCCGTGCTCGAAACGAACGCGTTCGAAGTCGTGCCCTCTTCCTCTTCTCGCCAGAAGAGCCGCGCGGAAAAACAGCAGAAGCGAGCAGAAGCGGAGGCGGCCGTGGCCGTAAAACCGCAGCCGAAGCAACCCGCCACCCCGGCGGATGATGTCGAGACGCTGTACATCCAGCACCGTAACCTGCTGCTGTACGTCGCCTGCCGGAAGTTCCGCGTCCCCGAGTGCGATGCGGAGAACCTGATCCAGGAAGTCTTCCTCTCGTTCCTGCAGACGGGGACGAAGATCGAAAACGTCCGGGCCTGGCTCGTGGCCGCGATGTGCAACGCCAGCCGTCACTACTGGCGCGCGCAGGGACGGACCGAATCGCTCCCGGACGACTTCAACGATCACTCCGATCCTGGCTCGCACGGCCTCGCCGAGCAGTTCGCGATGCAGATGACGGTGCGGCAGGCGCTCAAGTACCTCCAGCCCCGCTGCCGCGAAACGCTCTGGTTGCACTACTTCGAGGGGCGCTCGGCCGTCGACGTCGCGCGCGAGCTCGAGACGACCAACCGCTACGCCGAGAAGTTGATCCACAACTGCCTCAAGCGCGTCCGCGAGATCTACCTGAACATCACGACGGTGAATCGATGACGGTCGAACGCCACTACGACGACGAAGCTCTGATCTCGTTTCTGGAGTCGGGTCAGACCGCCGCCCGCCGCGATCACCACCTCGCCACCTGCCGCACCTGCTCGGAGACGCTCGCTTCGTTCGAAGCGATCACCGAGGTGCTGGGGCTGGAAGCGGCGTGGGACCTGCGCGAGCTGCGGACAGAGCCGGTCCCATCGACGATCGCCACCCTCCGCGCTTTCGCCGATCGGATGGCCACCGAGGACGCCGCGGCCGCGCTCTTCGTAAAGGACCTGCTGGCCGGTTCCCGCGAGTCCTGGATGCCCCGCCTCCAGCAGCACCCGGAGTTCCGCACCGCCGGCGTCGTCCGCAAGCTGATCGAAGCAACGGACCACGCCCTCGACACGATGCCCCCCGACGCCGTCGAGATCACGAACCTCGCGGTAGAGATCGCCGAGGGGCTGGACCCGGCGGCGTACGCGTCGGACACGGTGATGAAGCTCAGGGGAGCGGCATGGCGGGAGCGGGCGTACGCGTCGTTCTACGTCGGGAACGCGAAGCATGCGCTTGAGGCTATTTGCGTCGCAGAAAGTCACTTAAGTGACTGCGTCGTTGATAAATACGACCGTGCGCGCCTTGAGCTAGTTCGAGCTCTGATCTACCGGCCTCTCGAGCGAGTCTCTGAAGCGCTTGATCTCGTCAGCGCCAGCAGTCGAACGTTCGACGAGTTCGGCGACCGCGCGCAGGTCCAAACTTCGACCGAATCTGCCGCCTACCTACTCACCAGTACCGGTGATTATCGGAGCGCAATAGGTAAGTTCTCCTCGCTGCTTCCGCACGCTGAATCAACTGGTGATCTCGCGATGCAGGCCCGTCTTCACGTCAATATCGGAGGCTGCCTCCGTGAGATAGGCGAAGTGCCGCAGGCGATGGAGCATTTTCAGATCGCCGCAGAATTGTATGCAGAAGCTGGGGTGCCGACCGAGGCCCTTCGACATCGGTGGAATGTCGCTCGGCTGCTGCAGTCCAGCGGACACACGGTTGTCGCTGCGCAGCGGTTCTCGGACCTCCGTAAGCAGTTCCTGACGATAGGTATGGCGGGAACGGCTGTGTTGGTTGGTCTTGACCTCGCGGAGATTCTGATCGTTGAAGGTAAGCACGCTGAAGTGAAGGACATCTGTCACGAAGCGATCACTGAATTGAGCAGGTCCGGCTTGGCCTATTCAGAGCGTGCGATGACAGCGTTGGCGTACCTGCGCGAGGCAGCGGAGCAGTCGCAAATTTCGGTGCCGCTCGTCAACCATGTGCGTGAGTACATCCGTAAATTGCCGGACGAGCCCAGACGGCTCTTCGCGCCGATGTACGCACAGATGCCGTAGGTTCAGACTGCAGCAACGCCTTCCGTTCACCACCAAAAATCGTGGTGTGGGTAGGGATTTGCCCTTCTCAATCACTCCTTAGTTCAAGGGGCGCCCCTCCATCAGCCCTAGAGGCTCCAGAAGGAGGGTCAATGAGACCAAATCATCGAGTCATGGCCATTGCTTTGGCCGTGTTGCTGTCGTGCGCCGCTGTTCCGAGTTTTGCAGCACCCAAGGGTGAGAATCCGAAGCCTCGGAAGACCCGGCCGTCGCTGACACAGATCATCCGCGGGCTCATCGGCGTTTTTGACGCGAATGACTGGCCGGTTCCCCCCCGCCCGTAAACCAAAACCGCAATCCCCTTCGCCCGTACAATACCCGCCGCTCCACGGAGGTGCACGGGTATGGGAGAGATTCTTGCCGTACGGGACATAATCAAATCGTTCGGCGCTGTGCGGGCGGTGGACGGTATCTCGTTCACCGTCCGTCGCGGCACGATCACAGGGCTGCTCGGCCGTAACGGCGCCGGGAAGACCACCACCATTCGCATGATCACCGGCATCTTCATGCCGGATTCGGGCTCCATCGACTGGCTGGCCGAGACCGGCCAGGGCGTTCCCTTTCGCGATCGCATCGGCTATCTGCCGGAAGAACGCGGGCTTTACAAGACGATGAAGGTCACGGAGCACCTGATCTTCCTCGCCGAGATCAAGGGACGCCGGCCCGCGGACATGAAGCCGCACATCGAGCGCTGGCTCGAGCGTTTCGAGCTGACGGACAAGCGCGACGCCAAGGTCGAGGAGCTGTCGAAGGGGAACCAGCAAAAGGTCCAGCTCATCGGCACGCTGCTCCACGATCCCGAGCTCATCATCCTCGACGAGCCGCAATCGGGGCTCGATCCCGTCAACATGGTCCTGGTCCGCAAGGTCCTGAACGACCTCCGCGACGAGGGCAAGACCATCCTGCTTTCGACGCACATGATGGCCGAGGCCGAGAAAATGGCCGACGAGATCATCCTCATCCATCGCGGGCAGGTCGTCCTCGACGGCACCCTCACGCAGGTGCGCGAGACCTTCGGCAAGAACACGCTGCACATCGACTACGACGGCGACGGCGCCTTCCTCCAGACGCTGCCGCAGGTGCGCAAGGCCACGATGCAGGGGCACTCGGCCGAGCTCGCGCTCAACGAAGGGGCCGACGCGCAGGAGATCCTCCAGGCCACCGTCGGCCGCCTGCGCATCCGCCGCTTCGAGATCGCGTCCCCCTCGCTCGAAGAGATCTTCATCGAGAAGGTCGGCCGCGAGACGCTGACACAGGAAGAAGAGGCTACCCGATGAACAAGATGTTCGCGGTCTTCAAACGCGAGTACCTGCAGGCAGTGAAGAAGAAGATGTTCATTATCATGACCTTCCTCTTCCCGATCCTGATGTCGGCCCTGCTCGTGGTGCCGGGGCTGCTGATGGCCAAGGGGATGGGGACGAAGCGCGTTGCCGTCGTCGACGGCACGGGTCAGCTTCGCGATGCCTTCACCCGTCAGGCCGCGGCCGAGGCGGAGAAGGAAGCGGCGGAGGAGACGACGAAGAAACCCGCGTCACGGACGCGCCGCCGCGACCTGCCGGCCTCCTTCGACGTCCGCTACACAGACGCGAAGGGGCAGGACGTCACTGCCGTCGCCAAACCGTTCCTCGAGAGCCTTTCGTCCGACGACAAGAAGAC
This sequence comes from Thermoanaerobaculia bacterium, assembly GCA_036399695.1. Taxonomy (GTDB): domain Bacteria; phylum Acidobacteriota; class Thermoanaerobaculia; order Gp7-AA8; family Gp7-AA8; genus DASVEE01. Next base: position 34,938 of record DASWMP010000408.1, read on the forward strand.
GCGGCTCGACGTGGTCTTCATCGTGCCGCCGAGCGCGCTGACCTCGAGCGACACGCCGATCAAGTTCTACAGCCGCTCCTCGACGGACTTCATCACGCAGGAGCGCCTCTCGCGTCAGGCCAACCGGGCCATGCAGCGCATGCGCCTCACGGCACGCGGCCTCGACCCCGAAGAGCTCGACCGGCTGATGGAAGACGTCCCCGTCGATGCCGTACAGCTCTCGAAGAGCGGGGAAGAGAAGAAAGGAGGGGAGGCCAACTTCATCATCGGCTTCGTGCTCACCGCGCTCGTCATCCTCCCGGCCTTCATCTACGGGCTCGAGATCATGCGCGGCATCATCCAGGAGAAAAGCGACCGCGTGGTCGAGGTCCTGGTCTCCTCGATGAAGCCTTCCCAGCTCCTCGTCGGCAAGATCCTCGGCATCGCCGCGGTGGGACTGACGCAGGTCACGGTCTGGATGGCGATGGGGGCGTTCTTCGGCCTCTCCGGCGCGGCGATGGCCGCACAGATGCTCAACGTCGACCTCACCGGCCTGCTCCGCCCGTCGATCTTCTTTTTCTTCGTGCTCTTCTTCCTGCTGGCGTACCTGACGTACGTCTGCATCTACGCCATCGGCGGCGCCGTCTGCAATTCGGAGAAGGAGGCGCAGCAGCTCATCGCGCCGTTCTCGATGATCATGATGCTGCCCTGGATCCTGCTGATCGTGATCATCACGAATCCCGACTCCACCGTCTCCGTGGTGCTGTCGCTGATGCCGGTATTCGGGCCGGTGACGATGTTCGTCCGCACGCTCGTCTCCGAGCCGCCGGTCTGGCACATCCTGCTCTCCATCGCCGTCTCCATCGGCACGATCGCGGTCTTCTTCTGGGCGACGGCGAAGATTTTCCGGGTCGGAATCCTCTCGTACGGCAAGCGGCCGACCATTCCCGAGCTGTGGCGCTGGTTGAAGGTCGCGTAAAGAAGCTATGATCAATCCTCTCAGCAAGAAGTGACCGCAAGGGGGAGCCGGATGGCAATCAAGACTCTCAACGACATCTATACCGTGACCTGCGACATCGAGCGGCCGGTAGTGATGAAGTCGAAAAAGGGCGGCAAATGGGTGGACGTGCCGCTCGCCGAGTTCCGCGACACCGTTCGCTGGTTCTCGACGGGGCTGCGCTGTCTCGGCGTGAAGCAGGGCGATCGCGTGGCCATACTTTCGGAGAACCGTCCTGAATGGACGATGGGCGACTTCGCGATCCTCGCGGCGGGGGCCGTCTCGGTGCCGATCTACCCGACGCTGCTCGGCTGGCAGATCGAGTACATCGTCAATGACGCCGGAGCCGTGGCCGTGATCTGCTCGAACGAAGAGCAGCTCAACAAGATGCTCGAGATCCGCAGCCACATGCCGACGGTGCACAACCTGATCGTCTGCGACCCCCCGGCGACACTGCCGCCCGGCGTGCTGACGTTCCAGCAGGTCGCGGAGATGGGGAAGAGCGAAGAGCAGAAGAGCGGGCGCACCCGCTTCGACGAGCTTCGCAAGTCGCGCAAGGCCGACGACCTGGCCACGCTCGTCTACACCTCCGGCACCACCGGCAACCCCAAAGGCGCGATGCTGACGCACGGCAACATCGCCAGCAACGTCGCGGCGGTCGACGACGTCGTCCCCTTCAAGCCGGGCGACGTCGCCCTGTCGATCCTCCCGCTCTCGCACATCCTCGAGCGGATGGTCGACTTCCTCTATCTCTATAAAGGTCTGACCATCGCCTACGCCGAGGACGTCACGAAAGTGGCGGACAACCTCGCCGAGATCCGTCCTCATTACTTCGCCGCGGTGCCGCGCCTCTTCGAGAAGATGCGCACGCGCATCCTCGACCAGGTGGCGATGGCGCCGAAAGCGCGGCAGAAGATCTTCAACTGGGCTCTCGGCGTCGCCGAACAGCGCCTGCCGCAGATGGTCGAGCACAAGCCGATCGAAGGCTTCCTGAGCGTGAAGTCGAAGATCGCGGACAAGCTCGTCTTCAAGAAGATCCACGACCGCCTCGGCGGACGGGTGAAGTACGTCGTCTCCGGCGGCGCGCCGCTCTCCTCCGAGCTCGCGGCCTTCTTCATCGGCGCCGGCGTCGAGATCCTCGAGGGCTACGGCCTCACCGAGACGTCCCCCGTCATCGCCGTCAACACGCCGAAGAAGCGCCGTCTCGGCAGCGTCGGCGTCGTCATCCCCGGCGTCGAGGTGAAGATCGCCGAAGACGGCGAGATCCTCACCCGCGGCCCGCACGTCATGAAGGGCTACTTCAATAACGAAGAGGCCACCAAGCAGTCCATCGACAGCCAGGGCTGGTTCCACACCGGCGACATCGGCGAGCTCGATGCCGAAGGCTTCCTCAAGATCACGGACCGCAAGAAAGACATCATCATCAACGCCTACGGCAAGAACATCGCGCCGCAGCCGCTCGAAGCACTGCTCAAGAGCTCCCCATACATCGGCACGCCCGTGCTGATCGGCGACCGCCGCAAGTACCTCGCGGCGCTCATCGTCCCCAACTTCGAGAAGCTCGAGCGCGACGCGTCGTCCCTCGGCGTCACGGTCGGCTCGCGTGAAGAGCTCGTGCGCCACGACAAGGTCCGCGCCCTCATCCAGAACGAGATCGACCGCTTCAACCAGAACCTCGACCGTCAGGAAAAGATCCGCCGCTTCGCCCTCCTGTCGCGCGACTTCACCATCGACGACGACGAGATCACGCCGTCCCTGAAGGTGAAGCGGAAGAACATCGACACCAAGTACAAGTCGGTCATCGACCAGATGTACATCGACGAAAACGCCGACGAAGAGCGCGAGCTCAAGCGCGCGTAACATCTGTTGTGATCTCGGAGTGCGGTGGCGAACGCCACCGCTCTGGTACACGTATAAAAGAGCGCTGGCG
>DASWMP010000409.1:0-8838 GCA_036399695.1 Thermoanaerobaculia bacterium
GAGGATGGCTGCGCTCGGCGAACGTCCGCTCCAGCGGAGCCATCCTCAATCCTCAATCCTCAATCCTCAATCCTCAATCCGTTAGCCATCCTCAATCCTCAATCCTCAATCCGTTCGCGCCGCCGCCGGTAGAATGCGCGCGTGAATGAGCGGCGTACCGGTCTTCTGTTCATCGTCCTGGCGGCGATCCTCTGGTCGACGGGCGGGATCGGCATCAAGGCGATCGTCGATCCGCCGCTGAAGGTCACGTTTTACCGGTCGCTGTTTGCCGCCATCGCGTTGCTGCTGGCTTTCGGGCGGAACGTCTGGGGCGTGCGCCGCTGGAAGTCGACGCCGCTCTTCGCCGGCGCCATCCTCAGTTATGCGATCTGTCTGGCGACGTTCGTCACCGCCACCAAGTGGACCACCGCCGCCAACGCCATCTTCCTGCAGTACGCCGGCGTCGTCTGGGTGATGCTGCTCTCGCCGCTGGTGCTGAAGGAGGCGATGCGCGCCCGCGACGCCATCGCCATCGCCGTCGCCCTCTCGGGCATGGCGTTGTTCTTCGTCGGACGCTTCGAGACGCGCGGCATGGCCGGCAACGCCATGGCCATCGTCTCGAGCATCTTCTTCGCCATGCTGATCCTGCTCCTCCGCCGCGAGCACGACGCCGCGCAGTCGGCGATCACCTGGGGCAACATCTTCATCGCCGTGGCGCTCCTGCCCTTCGTCTACCAGGACCTCCGGCTCACGCTGAAGTCGTTCGCCGTGCTCGCGCTCCTCGGCGTGTTCCAGATCGCGCTCGCCTACGTCCTCTTCGTCAAGGGCCTGCAGTACGTGACGGCCACGCAGGCCTCGCTCACCGGGATGCTCGAGCCGGTCGCGAACCCGGTCTGGGTGCTGCTCTTCCTCGGCGAGCAGCCGTCGCTCTACGCCATCGCCGGCGCGGCCATCGTGCTCGCCGCCATCGCCTGGCACACGGTGGCCGCACCGCCGGCGCACGCCGAGATGCTGCCGCCGGATTAGGCGGCAACACGCTTGCAGACACGACGGCTCGTGACCACCACGCTGATCGAGCCTGCAACCGGCGAGACACTGACGACTGTCCCGCAGCACGAGGCAGGCGACGTCGAACGGATCGTGCGGGCCGCCGAAAAGGCGTTCGCCCCCGGCAGTCCGTGGCGCAAGTTGTCGACGAAGGAGCGCGCGCGACTCCTGCTCCGCCTCTCCACGCTGATCCGGGAGAACGGCGACGAGCTGGCGCGCAGCGAAGCGCGGAACGTCGGCAAACCGATCCGCGACGCGCGCGACGAAGTATCGCTCGCCGCCGACTGCTTCGAGTTCTACGCCGGTGCCACGAACAAGATCGGCGGGCAGACCATCCCCGGCGCCGCGCCGGGGGTGCTGATGTCGTTCCGCGAGCCGGTCGGCGTCTGCGGCATCATCGTCCCCTGGAACTTCCCGATCGCCATCACCTCCTGGAAATCGGCGCCGGCGCTGGCGATGGGCAACACGGTCGTCCTCAAGCCTGCCGAGCAGACGCCGCTCACCGCCATCCGCCTCGGCGAGCTCGCCCTGGAAGCGGGGTTCCCCGAGGGCGTCTTTACGATCCTCACGGGCTCCGGGTCCGTGGTCGGTGACGCGCTGGTGCGCCATCGCGCCGTGCGGAAGATCTCGTTCACCGGCTCGACCGAAGTCGGCGCGAACGTGATGCGCATCGCCGCCGACGACATCAAGCGGGTGACGCTGGAACTGGGCGGGAAATCGGCGAACATCGTCTTCGACGACTGCGACTTCGACCGCGCCGTGGCCTCGGCCGTCGGCAGCTCACTCGGCAACGCCGGCCAGGACTGCTGCGCGCGCAGCCGCATCCTCGTCCAGCAATCGCTCTACGACCGCTTCACGAAAGCGCTCGTCGAAGCCTTTGACAAAGTGAAAGTCGGCGATCCGCTCGACGACGCCACGGAGATGGGCCCGCTCGTCACCTCCGCCCACTGCGACCGGGTGATGGGCTACGTCGAACAGGGGCGCAGCGAAGGGGCGACGCTCGCCACGGGCGGCTCGCACGACGGCTGCTTCGCCAAACCGACGGTCTTCCTCGACGCCAAACCGGAGATGGCCATCGTGCGCGAAGAGATCTTCGGGCCGGTCGTGGCCGTGATGCCTTTCCGCGACGAAGAGGACGGCATCCGCATGGCCAACGACAGCGTCTACGGCCTCTCCGGCTCGATCTGGACCCGCGACATCGGCCGCGCCATGCGCGTGGCCCGCGCCTTCCAGACCGGCAACATCTCGATCAATTCCGGCTCGAGCGTCCACCTCGAAGCCCCCTTCGGCGGCGTCAAGAAAAGCGGCGTAGGCCGCGAGCTCGGACTGCAGGCGCTGGAGCACTATACGGAGTGGAAGACCGTGTATATAGACGTGACGTGAAGCGGGTGAGGCGGTTGTTGGTTTTGGGTTGTTGGTGCTCCGCTACACAAGGCTCCTCGCATAGCGCAGCACCAAACACCAAAAACCAACAACCAACAACCAACAACCAACAACCAAACTAAACGACGATGCACGCACAATGACCGGCCTCATCGACCTCGACCACCTCAAGCGTCTCGTCGCCGACGGCGACATCGAGACGATTCTCGTCGTCTTTCCCGACATGTACGGGCGGCTCGTGGGCAAGCGCATCGTGGCGCGCTTCTTCCTCGACGACGTGGCCGAGCATGGGATGCATGCGTGCGATTACCTGCTGGCGTGCGACATGGACATGGACCCGGTGCCGGGCTACAAGTTCACGAGCTGGGCGAAGGGGTACGGCGACTTTCATCCCGTTCCTGACTGGGCCACGATGCGCGTGGCCTCCTGGCAGGAGAAGACGGCCATCGTCCTCTGCGACGTGCAGGAGGAAGAGAGCGAAGCGCTCGTCCCCTACGCGCCGCGCAGCATCCTGCGCAAGCAGCTCGCCCGCGCCGCGGAGCAGGGCTACACGGCCATGGCCGCCTCGGAGCTGGAGCTCTACGTCTTCAAGGATTCGTACGAAGACGTGGCGCAGAAGCAGTTCGTCGGCCTCGAGCCGATCGGCCGCCTGATCGAGGACTACCACATCTTCCAGGGCACCAAGGAAGAGTTCCTCATCGCCAAGATCCGCCAGCATCTCGAGAAGAGCGGCATCCCGGTCGAGTCGTCGAAGGGTGAATGGGGACCGGGCCAGCAGGAGATCGGCCTCCGCTACGCCGAAGCGCTGGAGATGGCCGACCGCCACGTGCTCTACAAGCATGCAGCAAAGGAGATCGCCTGGTCGTGCGGCAAGGCCGTGACGTTCATGGCCAAGTGGGACGAGCGCTACGCGGGGTCGAGCTGCCACATCCACCTCTCGCTCTGGGACAAGAAGGGCAAGCCGCTCTTCGCCGGTGACGACCACCTCGGCCCGATCCGCTGCAGCCCCACCTTCCGCTGGTTTCTCGGCGGGTGGATGGCCCACATGCGCGAGCTCTTCGCCTTCTTCGCTCCCTACCCGGCGTCGTACAAGCGCTACGTCCCCGGCTCGTTCGCCCCGACCGGCATCGCCTGGAGCTACGACAACCGCACCGCCGGCTTCCGCATCGTCGGCCACGACGCGTCCCTGCGCATCGAATGCCGCACCGCGGGCGCCGATGCCAACCCCTACCTCGCCTTCGCCGCCGCCCTGGCCGCTGGCTTGGACGGCATCGAGAAGCAGACCGAGCCCCCCGAGGCCTTCGAAGGCGACGTCTACGCCGCGCAGAACCTCCCCCAGGTCCCCCACAACCTTAAGGATTCGATCCAGGCGCTCGAAGAAAGCACGTTCGCGCGCGAAGCCCTCGGCGAAGAGGTCGTCGAGCATTACCTCCACTTCTTCAAGACGGAACAGCGCAAGTTCGACGCGGTCGTGACGGACTGGGAACGGCGCCGGTATTTCGAGCAAGCGTAGCGAAAGGCAGAGACAGTTTTTGGTTTTTGGTTGTTGGTTGTTGGTGCTGCGCTCGGCGAGGCTTTCGCGTAGCGGAGCACCAAAAACCAAAACCAACAACCAACAACAACGAGGTAACCAATGCGTCTAGCCAACAAAGTCGCCCTAATCACCGGCGGCGCCTCCGGCATCGGGAAGGCGTCGTGCCTTCGGTTCGCGCAGGAAGGGGCCAAAGTCGTGGTCGTCGATCTGAAGCAGGAGGCGGCGCAGGCGACGGTCGATGAGATCCGGGCCGCGGGAGGGGAAGCGGCGGCCTTCGCGGCGGACGTCTCGAAGGCGAAGGACGCCGAGGGGATGACGCGGTTCGCCGAGGAGACGTATGGCGCGCTCCATGTGGCGTTCAACAACGCCGGCGTCTTCCACAACGACGACACCAGCGTCACCGAGACCTCGGAAGAGATCTGGGACATGGTCATCGACGTCAACCTGAAGGGGGTCTTCTTCGGGTGCAAGTACCAGATCCCGGCCATGCTCCGCGCCGGCGGCGGCTCCATCATCAATACCGCGTCGTTCGTGGCCATCATGGGCGCGGCGGTGCCGCAGATCGCCTACACCGCCAGCAAGGGGGGCGTCCTGGCGATGACCCGCGAGATCGCGGTGGAGTTCGCGAGGAAGAACATCCGGGCGAACTCGCTCTGCCCCGGGCCGGTGGAAACGCCGCTCCTGGCGGAGCTGCTGGCCGATCCGGCCCGGCGCAACCGGCGTCTGGTGCACATCCCGCCCGGACGCTTCGCGAGGGCGGAGGAGATGGCCAACGCGGCCCTGTTCCTGGCGAGCGATGAGGCGTCGTACGTGAACGGGACGTCGTTCCTGGTGGACGGCGGGATCACGGGAGCGTACATCACGCCGGAGTAGCGGGCGGGGCGGCGATTTCGGATTTCCGATTTCCGATTTCCGGGCGCTGCGACGGCGCCGGTGCGCGCGGCAACATCGGTCGGTGTTGCTGCGACGAGGTCTGTTTTCGCTGCAACAACGTCTGTTCACGCTGCGACGGGCTATGTCTTTCGCTGCAACAGGGTAGGTTTTCCGCTGCAACAGGGTATGTTTTCGCTGCGACAGGGTATGTTTTCGCCGCGACGACGTCTGTTCACGCTGCAACAGGGCATGTGTTTTCGTCCCGACGACGTCTGTTCACGCTGCGACAGGGTATGTTTTCGCCGCGACGACGTCTGTTCACGCCCGCGACAGGGTATGTTTTCGCTGCGACGACGTCTGTTTTCACCGCGACACCGTCAATTCACAGCGCGACGGCGTCGCTCCCCCCCCCCTCCCGCCCCTCTCCTTTACCGGAGCCGCATCGCGGCGCACAGCGCCAGCAGCCCGGCCAGGGCGATCAGCATCCACTCCGACAGCGTCGGCACATCCGCGCCGTTCACGGACGCGGCATCGATGATCGTGGCGGTCCTCCGGGTGATGAAGCCCTCGAACAGGTCGGTCGATCTGACGACGATGACGAACGTCTCGTCCCCCTCGACGAGGTTGTCGGCGATGACGGGGATGGAGAAGGTCTGGGAACGGTTCTCCCCCTGGAACGTGACGAGGAACGGCGCCGGCTGGATGTAATCGACTCCCGGGGTGGCAGTGCCGGGCTCGAATTCGACGGAGAAGGTCAGCGGCCCCTCGGTCCGCGCCTGGGTGGAGATGGTGTACGTCAGGGTGCCGTCGGTCTCCCGTGCGGTGGCGGTGCTGATCTCCGGCCGCCGCTCAGGATCGTCGTCGACGATGACGATGTCTTCATCGGCATCGAGCTCGATCGTGGCCCCAACGGCGTTCTCCAGCCGCAGCACGAAGAACTCGTCCCGCTCGCTGAATTGGTCGCCAATGACCTGGATGGGGATCAGCTTTTCGGTCTCACCGGGCGCAAAGACGAGCGTCCCGCTGGTCTCGACGTAGTCGATGCCCGGCCGGGCCGCGCCGTCGAAGAAGGTCCGGTAGTCGACCCTGACTTCGGTCCCGCTCGCCGGCGTCAGCCGCACGCCGGCAAAGATGGTGGTGGTCCCGGTGTCCCCCTCCAAATTCTCCCCAGGAGGATCGAAATGGGTCAAGGTCTGGCCGGAAAGGACAGAAGCGAACAAGGACACCACGAACAACATCAGCCACCGAGCGCGCATCGACGAGCCTCCGAACGGGATGCGCGCCAACGATGCCCGATTCGTGCCTGTGGTGGCAGGGGACGACCGGGAGGCCTCCGGCGGGCGGGCACGGCCCGCAACGCTTGTTGGCCAAGCCGCCGTCGACCCTACTTACTAACGTGTTGACCGCGACGCCGTGCGCTGAGCCTGAGGCAACAAGCGCTGCGGCCCGTGGCCGCCCGCCGGAGGCCCTTCGTCGTTCCCTGTCGCCAACGCAGCAGATCAGTCGATGCGCACTCGGGCGGTGCCGGTGTATTCGGTGGCGGCGGTGATGACGGAGGTGCCCCAGCGGAGCTCGATCTGGGGGTCTGTAGTGAGGAGGAGAGTGCCGGTGACCGCTGCGTCGCCACGGTTCGTCGGGTCGAATTCGGAGGACGAGGCGCCTTCGAAGACGATCACTTCCCCATCGCGGCGATAAGAGCCACGGATCGGGAACAGATCGTCGCGGCTGTCCGGGAGCTCGTAAATGAACGTGCCGTCCCGTTCGAAGCGGAGGATGGCGCCGGCCAGGCGATTACGGGCCCCTGAGGCCCATTGAGGCTGGCCTGCCAACTGCTCGAACGACGTCACTTCCGTAACGCGGGCCACCAGCGGCGAGCTGGCCCGGCGCTCACCGGAGCAGCTTGCCACAAACAACAGTCCAATCACGACCAGCGCGTTCCGCATGCAAGCGCCTCCCGAACGTTGGAGGGACTTCGGGAAAGAAATCCTGTAGCGAAACCGCTATGATCCGCCCTCGATGCCGAGCTACATCCTCTCGTGGGGCGATCCCCACGACCGCCTCTTCGACGTCACGCTGACCTTCATCGCGCCGGGCGACACGCCCCGCCTCACGCTCCCGAATTGGCGTCCCGGACGATACCTGATGCAGAACTTCGCCGCGAACGTGCGGCAGTGGACCGCCGGGGAGCGGAGGATCTGGAAGGACGGCAAATCGTCGTGGCGCGTCGACGCGCGGGCGGGGGAAGAAGTGACCGTCAGCTACCGCTACTACGGCGGCGTGCTCGATGCCGGGTCGACCTTCCTCGACGACGACGAGGCGTACTTCAACGGTTCGAATCTGTTCATGCTCGTCGAGGGGCTGCGCGGCGAAGAGCATCGTCTGACCGTCGCGGCGCCGGCCGACTGGCGCATCGAGACGCAGCTTCGGCGCGATGGGACGGCATTCGTCGCGCGCGACTACGACTACCTCATCGATTCCCCCGCCATCGCGGCGGCGACGCTCACGCGGCATTCGTTCGAAGAGGCGGGAGCGCGGGTGCATCTCGTCTTTCGCGGGGATGACGGGATCGACACCGAGCAGTACGTCGAGCCGGCGCGGCTCATCGTGCGCGAGCAGGCCCGCTTGTTTGGCGCGATGCCGGCTCGGGAGTACCGGTTCCTGTACCACGTCGGCGACCGGTGGCACGGGGTGGAGCATGAAGACTCCTGCTCGATCATCGTGCGCCGCGGCGCGCTGCTCGGCGCGAAGCGGGGAGACGAGGGCTACGAGCATCTGCTGTCGATCACGTCCCACGAGCTGTTCCACCTGTGGAACGTCAAGCGGCTCATGCCGGCCGTGTTTCTCCCGTACGACTATTCGGTGGAGACGCCGACCAAACTGCTCTGGGCGATGGAGGGGTTGACGTCGTACTACGGCGAGCTGACGCTCGTCCGCGCCGGGTTGTGGGACGAGGAGCGCTACCTCGAGCATCTGCAGAAAGAGATCGAGGCGCTCGAGAGCCTGCCGGCACGGACGTTCCTGTCGCTGGCGCAGGCCGGCTACGACGGGTGGCTGGCCGACCCGCCGCGCATGCACGACTACCCGAACGCCTGGTTCTCCTTCTACAACAAGGGGGAAGTCGTCTCCGCGATGCTCGACCTGACGATCCGGCTGCGCAGCGAAGGGCGGCACTCGCTCGACGACGTCGTGCGGCTGCTCTGGAACGAGTACGGGGCGGTGCAGCGGGGACTTGAAGAGGATGCGATCGAGCGTGCCGTGGCGCGGGTGGCCGATGTCGGGGACTTCTTCGAACGCTACGTCGATGGCGTCGATCCGCTGCCGTACGACGAACTGCTCGGTGCCGCCGGGATCGCCGTGTCGTTCCTGCCGCGCGACTTCACGCTCGCCGCAAAGGTCCGGGCGACCGGCGGGACGTTGATGGTCGATAACGTAGTCCGCGGCGGCGCCGGCATGGCCGCGGGGCTGTTGCCGGGGGACGAATTGCTGGCCATCGACGGCACGCGCACCGCGACCGAGGCGGAGCTGGAGAAGGTGCTGCGGACCGTGGGGGAGCGTGGGTCGGTGGAAATGCTCATCGCCCGGAGCGGCGTGGTGAAGACGCTTTCGTTGCGGGCTGTGCCCGACCCCCGGCCGCGGGTGAAGCTGCGCGTGACCGCCGCGAGCGAGCTGCGGCGGCAGTGGCTGGCGGTGACGGGGTGAGATCTCGCGCGGACAGACAAGAGTGTCTGTCCCACACAGGAAGATCCGGCGAGACCTGAATGTAGGACAGACACTCTTGTCTGTCCGCGCCCGCAGGCGCCGCTCCATTGCCAATCCACCGCTCTCGTACACGTGTAGCAGAGCGGTGGCGTGCGCCACCGTACTCCGAGACGACCGCCGAGCCCTTCCCACTCCGCGATAGACTGCGGCGCATGAATGTCGACCTCACCGAGGATCGGATTCCGCTGGATCGGATCGAAGAGACCGTCGAGGAGCTCGTGGAACTTTACGGCGGGGATTTGCAGCCGCACGACATCGCCAAC
>DASWMP010000410.1:0-1979 GCA_036399695.1 Thermoanaerobaculia bacterium
CCGGATCATCCCGCGACACCCAGTTCTCCACCGACGGCGGGAACAAAAACTGTTTCGTGTAATCCGCTCGCAGCTCTCGACTCATCCTTCGCGCTCTCCTCCTCTAGGAGTGACGCAAAACGGGGTTTTGAGACACCCTCCTTTCGCCACCGCACTCCGAGATCGCTCCGCTGATTTCTGGTGCGCAGTAGACTTGCGCGGTGGAGAAGCGGGAGCTCGAGATCCTGAACGCCATCGCCGAGGCGCTGAACAGCGCGCCGGATGTGCCGCGGGCGCTCGACCGCACGCTGGAGCTGGTGACGGAGCTCCTCGGGCTCGATACCGGGTGGGTGTGGCTGCTCGATCCCGACACCGGCCACGTCTACAGCGCGGCGGCGCGCAACCTGCCGCCGTACCTTCAGGAACCGGTGCGCATGACCGGCTCCTCCTGCTGGTGCATCGAAGAATTTCGTCATGGTTCGCTGCAGCCGCGGAACATCGACGTGATGGCCTGCAGCCGTCTCCGTCCGGCGATGAGGAACGTGCAGGAGACGCGCGATATCGCCCATCACGCTTCCGTCCCTCTCTTCTTTCAGGACAAACCCCTCGGCGTGATGAACGTGACGGCGCCGGCCATGCGCCGCCTGGATGACCGTGAGCTGCGGCTGCTCTCGACGATCGGCTTTCAGCTCGGTGTGGCCATCGAGCGCGCACGTCTGGCAGAGGAGACGGCGCGGCTGGCGCGCGCGGACGAGCGGACGCGCCTGGCCCGCGAAATCCACGACACGATTGCTCAGAGCCTTACCGGCATCGCGTTGCAGATCGAGTCGGCGCAGGAAGCCGTCGGCGACGATCCCCGCCGTGCGCGGGAGCGGCTCGACGCCGCGCTGCGCGCGACGCGTGCAAGCCTGGAGGAGGCGCGGCGCTCGGTCACCAATCTGCGCGCGGAGCCGCTGGCCGGACGTCCGCTCGCGCAGGCGCTGGCGACGCTGGCGCGCGAGTTCACGTCGCAGAGCGGCATCCGTGTCTCTGTCGATACGACGAATGCCTGCGCGTTGCCGCTCGCGGCCGAGGCGGAGCTGTACCGCATCGCGGAGCAGGCGCTCGCGAACGTGCGTCAGCACGCGCACGCCAAGACCGTGACGCTGCTGCTGCAGTGCACGCGGAAGACGGCGACCCTGACGATCGAGGACGACGGCCGCGGCTTCGACGTGCGCCGTGTGCCCGACGATCGCCACGGCATTCGCGGCATGCGCGAGCGGGCACGTCTCGCCGGCGGCACGTTGCGGATCGCGTCGGGTGACGGGACACGGGTGGAGGTGAAGGTGACGCGCGAGGCGGTGGGCGCGCCATGAGACTGCTGATCGTCGACGATCATCCGATCGTGCGCGAAGGACTCGTGGCGGCGCTGGAGCGGCGGGAGGGATTCGTCATCGCCGGTGCGTTTGGCTCGGCCGAGGAGGCGCTCGACGCCGCGTCTCGACTGCAGCCGGACGTCGTCCTGCTCGACCTGGAATTGCCGGGGATGAGCGGAGTCGACGCCGTCGCGAGGTTTGCGGTGCCGGTCGTCGTGCTGACGGCGTACGCCAGCGACGAGCAGATCGACCGTGCCCTGCAGAATGGTGCGCGCGGTTACCTGCTGAAAGGGGCGGCCGTGGACGACATCGAGCGGGCCATCCGCAGCGTCGCACGCGGCGAGCTGTGGCTCGATCCCCGGATCGCCTCGCGCGTGGTGGCCATCTCCAACGCGCCGCGGCTGTCGCCGCGCGAGCGGGAGGTGCTGGCCCTCGTCACGCGCGGTCAGGCGAACAAGGAAATCGCCGCCGCCCTCGGCATCACGGAACGCACGGTGAAGTTCCACGTGACGGCCATCCTGAACAAGCTCGGCGCCGAGAACCGCGCCCAGGCCGTGGCCCTGGCCAAAGAGCGCGGACTGTAAGCGGTGTGATCTCGGAGTGCGGTGGCGAACGCCACCGCTCTTTTACACGTGTAGCAGAGCG
>DASWMP010000411.1:0-7109 GCA_036399695.1 Thermoanaerobaculia bacterium
CCGGATCATCCCGCGACACCCAGTTCTCCACCGACGGCGGGAACAAAAACTGTTTCGTGTAATCCGCTCGCAGCTCTCGACTCATCCTTCGCGCTCTCCTCCTCTAGGAGTGACGCAAAACGGGGTTTTGAGACACCCTCCGAAGGCCACCGCTCTTCTACACGTGTACCAGAGCGGTGGCCTTCGCCACCGCACTCCGAGATTAGATTCGCTAGGGCTTGACGCCGGTGATCGTGGCCGGCTTGTCCGCATCCGCGTCATAGGAGGACAACACCGCCTTCTGGTCGGCACCGGCCGGCACGATGACGTCGACGATCGGCGGCAGGTAGTTGTCGTGCTCCACGGCGCCGCCGAAACGGTCCGTGGGCCTGCCAATGGCGACCGGCAGGATCATGAGCGCTTCCGCGTTGCCGCGGCGCATCAGGAGGTTGCTCTTGTCGAGGCGCTGCACCACGTCGGCGCCGCTCACCGCGACCGCGTAGCTCCACGACGCTTTCGCTCCCTCGGAGCCGAGGAACGAATCGGGCACGAAGAACTCGACGCGGTTGCCGAGGACGCGCACGCGCGTTGGAAAGAAGACGTACTCGTCGACGCCGCGGGTGAGCTCCATCCGCTCCTCGTCGGTGACGATCCCCTTCTTCCCTTCCTCCTGCTCGCTGCGGCGCTGGTCGCGCACGACGATGCGCTTCAGCTCATCGCGCGCGAGCTCCGGCTGCGGAGTGAGGGAGATCGCTTTCTCCCATGCCGTCGAGGGATCGATCAGCAGGCGGCGTCCGGGCAGTGACGTCGTCGAACCGGAGCCGGGCTGGCCATCGGTGTCGATATAGATGTCGATGTTGAACGTGAAGAAGCCGAGGCGGGCCATCTCCTCGAGCGAGGTTCCGATCGCGTCGACGGTGCGGCCATCCGGGCGGCGTACCGGCCGCGCGAACGTCGCGTCGAACGTCGTCCCGCCATCAGTGCGCCGCGCCTCGAGCTTCACGAGATCGAGATCGCCGCGCGCATAGTCGGCATTCATCGGGTACTGCAGCTTGCCGTTGCCGTAATCGTCCCCGCGCGGATCCGTGAGGGTGAAGACGGCGTCCGCGGCATGAACGGGAGCGGCGAGCAGCGCGCAGAAGAGGAGTCGTTTGAGCATTGGTGTCCTTTGGGTGGTTGTTGGTTGCTGGTTTTTGGTGTTGGTGAGAGACCAAAAACCAAAAACCAAAAACCAAAACCGGGCAGGAGCGGAGCGCCGTGAGGCGCTCCGCTCCTGCGCCGTTAAAACCGTACCTTGAAATACGCCTTCAGGTGGTGCTGCTCGAACTCGCGGGTTTCGAGGCTGTTCCAGCCGGTGAAACGGTTGCGGAAGCCCAGCGAGCCGGGGCGGACGCCGACCGAGCGGGCGGTGTCGGCATCGGCCACCTGCGGCACGAAGCCGTCGCCGAAGTCGGGATCGAATTCGCCGAACGCGTATTCGTAGTTGAAGCCTGCTTCAGCGCCGCCGATCGGGAAGCGGAGCAGGGCGATGAATTTGTTCTTATCGTGCTGGCCCGAGGCCATCTCGTGGAGGTTGTAGGCCTGGAAGGCGGTGTTGCCGTCCTGCAGGTCCACGCCGTAGTGCTCGTACGTCAGCGAGCCGTAGATCACCGGCGTGAGCTGGTAACCGGCGCCGAGCTGGAACATGGTGTAGTCCATGTCGCGATCGTCATCGCGGACGTCGTTGAACGGCTTCCACTGATAGCCGACCTGGCCGTTGGCGCCGGTGATGACCGGCGGGTTGTTGAAGATCGACGACGTCGAGTTGCCGGCCGAGTAGAAACGCTGCACGTTCGCGCAGGCCGTGCCGCCACCCGGGCAGTCGCCCGCGGCGTACGGCAGGAAGCGCTCGTCGGTGATGCGCAGGTCCGTCTCCTGGATCGACTTGATCTTGCCGAAGACGTCCAGACCCTTGCCTACCGGAACCGTGTACTTCGCACGGATCAGGGCGATGTCCGTTTCCTTCTCCTGGAACGGCGCATACGCGGCGCGATAGCTCATGATGCCGGTCGGCAGGTCCATGGCCGGGTACTGCGGATTGTTGATCGAGCGGGACGGGTCGCCCCACGCCTGCCAGTTCGTGTTGTAGTCGATGTGCGAGTACTCGCCGGAGATCTCCAGCGTGTCGCGCTGCCAGCGCGGCGCGATGGTGATGCCCTTCCAGCCGATGACCGTCTGCGCCGCCGGCTCGTCGAAGTCGGTGAACTCGTTGTCCACGTTGATCGTCGCCACCTGCTGCATGTTGCCCTGCCAGCCGGCGTAGCCGATGCGCGTGGCATTGCCGCCGAAGACGCCGTACGTGGCATTCGACGGGCCGTTGAACGCGAACGTGGCGTCGTGGCCTTCGGTCAGCAGGACGTCCGACTCACGGCGCGCCGCGAGGATCGAGACGTAATCCGAGCCGATGTTGAAGTACTCGAGGTTGAACGACAGGCCGATGCCGAACGGATCGTTGACGTCGACGTTCGCCTTGTACGTGCTGTCGCTGCGGTTGCCGAAGGGCACCGGCGAATAGCCGTTCGGGCTGCCGAACGAATCGCCGAGGAGCGCCTGATTCGGACGCGACGACGAGTGGTAGTAGGCCAGCCGGCCGGCGAAGGGGCCGTTCGGATGGATGTCGGCCTTGAGGCCGTAGACGGTGTTGCGATAGCGGTTCCGCAGGTCGCGGCCGTCGTCCCAGCGGCCGTCGCGGCCGTCCAGCTCGACGTCGTTCACATGCTCGCCGATGGCCGTCAGGTCGAGGACCGGATGCGCGGCCCAGCGGAACTGCAGGCCGTAGGCGCCGTCCTGCGACACATAGTCACCGGTGTTGAAGTTCGGCCCGGCCCAGAGGCGCGGGAGGGAGATGCGGATGGCGTCGTAGCGGATGTCGGGCGTGATGCCGCCCTGCGCCAGGATCACGCCGAGGTTGTCTCGGTCGATGTAGCGGATCTTCCCCATCGTGAAGGCGTCGAACATACCGAGGTCCGTCGAGCCGAAGGTGAAGGAATCCATGTACTGCCAGCCGGGGGTGACGCGCACGGTCATGCCGCGCAGCTTCACGTACTGGTTGGAGCGCGGATCGAACTCGCCGCAATCGCCGCCGACGCAGTCCGCGTCGGGGCTGCCGCCGAACCCGCCGAAGTTCGTCCAGAAGTTCTGGCTGAAGCGGGAGTGAATGCGTCCGCTCACTTCCAGGAAGCGGTTCGGCTTGGCCGCCACGAGCAGCTCGAGCTCCGTACCCTGGCCGTTGTCGCCATAGCCTTCGCCCGGGACCGTCGTGAAGTTGTAAAGGCTGCCGTCGTAGCGCTGGTTGCCCCAGAGCCACTTCGTATACGTGGTGCCGGAGATCGTCATGGTGCTGGGCGCCTGCTGCGCGACGGCGCCGAGCGCGACGAACAACAGCATCAGTGCCATCAGCAAGGGGACCCTGAAGGTTCTGCGATACATCTTTCCTCTCCTCACTCTCTCACTATCGCTGACGTGAAGGGCCGGCTCTCCCACCGGCCCGCCACGTTGTCATCGTCTATTTCGTCGCGTGGACCGCGGCCACCACCGCGAGCTTCTTCGACGTACCGTCGCCGTTGCACTCGTAGGCGAGCATCTTGTGCTGTGCTTCCGCTTCCGTCTTGTCTCCCTTGCCGTCGCCGGCCAGGAGGTCGATCACGTGCGGGTCGCACTCACCATCATTGCCGCCGCCGAAGCGGTGCTGTCCTTCGTACTCGTTGATCTTGCGGGTCATGAGGTCCGTGCCGGAGGGGAAGCCCTCATTCGACTGGACGATGACCTGGTAGGCCCACGTCGTCGGATCGCCTTCCGGCAGGTCCTTCGTGTCGATGGTGGCCGTGACGGTGCGTCCGGCGCCGCGGGTACGCGACGGGATGATCACCGACTTCTGCATGTCGCCGGCCTTCTGCTCCACTTCCGACTTCACGCGGGCGGCTGCCTGCGGGGAGATCAAGATGACCTTCTCCCAGGCGCTCTCCGGCGCGAACTCGATGTTCAGCCCCGGCATCCCCTTCGTGTAGCCGCTCCCCTCTTTGTGGTCCGTATCGATGAAGACGAACGCCATCTGCGTGGCGAAGCCGCCGCCCATCGACCAGGGATCGTCGAGCTGCGCGTTGAACGAGACCGTGACGTCCGTCTTGGCGTCGCCCCGCTTGAGGGTGAAGCCGGTCAGATCGAACGAGCCGCGCTTATAAACGGCGTCCGTCGGATAGACGTACGTCCCCGGACCGTCGTCATCGCCGGTCGGATCCTTGAGCGAGACGGTCTGCGCGAACGCCGAGCCGGCGACGAGCAGAGCGGTGAGACAGAAAACGAGTTTCTTCATTTGACCTCCCTGAGTTAGGACCTTGGATGATTGAGTATTGAGGATTGAGTATTGAGGATGAGAGGCGGCCGGAGCGAAGCCGTCCTCAATCCTCAATTCTCAATCCTCAATCCGCATGGACACTAGCCTTTGACGGCACCTGCCGTCAGACCTGAAACCAGGTACTTCTGTACGAACATGAAGAGAATCACGACCGGGATCGCCACGATGATCGAGCCGGCCGCGAAGTAACCCCACTGCTGCGAAAAACCGCCGACGAAGAACCGGAGTCCGACCGGGGCGGTGTACATCTGCTCCTTGTCCATGAACGTGGCGGCGAGGATGAACTCGTTCCACGCGGTCATGAACGCGAAGAGTGCCGTGACGGCCACGGCCGGCTTCGCGAGCGGCAAAACGATCTGATAGAAAATCCGGGCGTTGGACGCGCCATCCATGAGAGCCGATTCCTCGAGCTCGCGCGGGATGGTATCGAAATACCCCTTCAGCATCCATACACAAAACGGGATTGCCGTACAGGCATAGATGAGGATCAGCCCGATCCACGACGATCCGAGGCCGAGCCACTGCACGAGGATGATGTAGAGCGGGATCAGCGTGAGCGTTCCGGGGAACATCTGCGAGACGAGGAACGACATCAGCCCCGCCCTCCGTCCCGGGAACCGGAAGCGGGAGAAGGCGTAGGCGGCCGTGCAGGCCATGAAGACACCGAGGATCGTCGTCGCGCCCGCCACCACCGTGCTGTTCAGCACCCAGCGGGCGAACGGCTGGTCGCTGACGACCGAGACGAAGTTCGAGCCCGAGACCTCCTCCGGCCAGGGGGTGATCGCCCGGACGCGGTCCTGCAGCGTCGGATTCGCCGGCAGGTTGACGATCGCCAGGCTCTGCTTGCCGGAGAAGGCGATCGTGAACACCCACAGGATCGGATACGTCGTGATCAGCACGAAGGCGATCAGCAGCAGGTGGAGCGGAAAGTGCGGCAGCTCGCCGGATGCGCGCTTCATGCGATCGACTCCGTGGCCTTCGTCAGGCGGTTCTGGAAGACGCCATAAATCAGCAAAATGGCGAAGATGACGGTCGAGTAGGCGGCGGCATAACCGTAGCGGTACTGCTCGAACGCGATCTTGTAAGCCTGCGTGATGAGGATCTCGGTCGAGCCGGCCGGCTCACCGGCGGACACGAGATAGATGATGTTGAACATGTTGAACGTCCAGACGACCGACAGGATGATCGCCGGGATGAGGGCCGGCTTGAGCGACGGCAGGGTGATGGACCGGAACTGCTGCCAGCGCGTGGCTCCGTCGACGCGGGCTGCTTCGTAGAGGTCCGCCGGGATGGACTGCAGCGCGCCGAGGGAGACGACCATCATGAACGGGAAGCTCAGCCATCCGTTCGTCGTGACCACGGCGGCGAACGACGTGGCCGGCTTCTCGAACCAGGACACCGGGTCCCCGCCGAAGATCTGGATGACCTGATTGATGACGCCGAACTGCTGGTGAAACATCCCCTTCCAGATCAGCGCCGTGATGTAGTTCGGCACCGCCCACGGCAGGATGAGCAGCACGCGATAGAGCGCCTTGAAGCGCAGGTTCTTCGTGTTGAGGACGAGCGCCAGCATGAGGCCGACCGTCGTGCCGATGGTCACGTTCGCGATGGTCCAGAGCACCGTGAAGGTCAGCGTCCAGTAGAAGTTGCCGTAGTTGACCTGCCGTCCGGCGGGCGTCGACTTGAAGACGTTCACGTCCGTGATGATGTCGACGTAGTTCTTCGCCCCGATCCAGATGTTCGAGATCGGCTCGTTCATCGAGTAGATGTTCTGGCTCGTGAACGAGAGCATGATCCCGTAGAAGAAGGGGAAGAAGACGAGCAGCAGCATGCCGGCGATGGCCGGCGCGATGTACCAGTAGGCCTGGCGGTGCTCGACGAAGTTGCGCCCCGTCGTCTGCGCGAACCCGCCGCCGACGAAGACGAAGAGCAGCACCGCCGCGGCGGCGACGGCGTGCACGCCGGGGTTGCCCGCGGCGTGCAGGTAGATGGAACCGGCGAGCAGGACGAGTCCGGCGATGAAGAGGATGATGTTGTTGCGGACGAAGAGCGCGAGCAGCAGCACCACGACGAACGGCGCGAGCGCGAAGGCCGCGGCGCGCCAGAGCGGCGGCGCGGTCGACTTTGGCGCGACGGGCGTGGCCAGGATCTGCGCGAAACCGGTCACGGCGCCGTCCACCTGGAACGGCACGGCGACGAGGACGTTGCCGTCCGGCCGCCGCTCCACGCTGAACTCCGGATTGCCCTTCGTCTTCTCCTCGACGTTGGTCTCGACGTTGGTGCGCAGGGTCTGCCCGAGGTCGTAGAGCGGCTTTTCGGTCCTCACCATCCGCCGCGGCAACTCCCCTTCCGTCAGATCCTCGGCGAAGGTCGATGCCTCGACGGAACGGCTGTCGATGTTGACGACGCGATACGCCTTCACCGACGGCTGCGTCTTCATCCACGCCGCCATCGCCGGTGCCAGCCCCGGGCCCTCACCACGCTGCGCCGCCGCGACCTGCGCCGCGCTCTGCGCCGTCGTGACGGTGGCCTCCGCCTCCTGCCCCTGCGACCGCGACGATGAGCGCCGCAACGCGAGCCAGTGCAGCACCCCGATCGCCAGCAATGCCGCGAGCAGCACGCCGATGGCGATGCGCCTGGAGCCGGTGTGAGGTGCGGGCGTGGTCATCTTTTTATAGGAGTGCGGTGGCAAAGCCACCGCTCTGGTACACGTATAGAAGAGCGGTGGCGTTCGGAG